>JAJPEA010000001.1 GCA_023252335.1 Nitrosotalea sp. | reverse complement strand
AATAATAAATTCCCATGTATTTTGCTTGCTCTGTTGTAATTTGGCAGTCTGTACGGACAAGATGGATTCTGACATGTCACTACCCCGAAAACTCAAAGGCCATCTGTAAATTTTTCAGTCATAACGCCTGCATTACATCATGAGATCTATCCAGTGATGATGTGGATCTGACCATGAAAGGTAACGCAGACAGGACTATTTACAGCAGGTCTCCAAATTGCTTATGCCCAGTCAATGCTATGAGGCACTGCAGCATGGAATACACATCCCCGTCTGAGCACAAGCCAGTTTTTTAATCTCCAATACCTCTCCTCGGTCAGGCAGAACGCCAGAAGCAGCTGAGATCTGTCAAGATCCATGTCTCCAGCTACAAAACCAAGGCAGAATAAAAGGCAGATTTTTTTTTGGGAAAGTCCCAAGTGCTAAACAGTGTTTACTGAATATCAAAATGGAACGGTACGCCGTAACAATGTATGATTCTGCAGAATTTCTGCGTCTTGGTGTACCGTATTTTGTATAAGAAAATCACCACCTGCTAATTGTACTGTACTTCGCGACATACGAAAATTATATCTATCAAATATGTACTGTAATTCTAGATTGATTTATGCATAGTCAGTTAAACAAGCAGGTAATGAAAATACAGATGATGTTTTCGGCACTCCGCACCGGAATGATTCTAGTTATCATGCTTGCCGCAGCTGGCCTGCCAGAAGTTCTTGCTGTACCTGACAATCCTGCAAATGAGACGTCAGCAACAGCAGGGGACACAAACGATACTAACTTGGATTCCACGTCAGCAACAGCAGGGGACACAAACGATACTAACTTGGATTCCACGTCAGCAACAGCCCACCCCTCAGGCGGCAATGGGGAACACTTTCTGCCAAACGGCGTAGGATACTATGACAATGGCACAATGATGGTGCCCATGAATGGAAAGACCCACAAGTTTCACCTTCACACAAAGATTGACTTTTATCCTTACGGCATACCGCACGGGCCGACCGTCACCCCAGACCCCCTTGTAGGATGCCCACCAAATGCAAATAGCTCAAGCGCATACGCGTATACTGCATCCAGAGCAAAGTGCGGCCTGGCAGAATTTGATCCGCTAAACAACAAGACTGCAACACAGCAGCAGCTATCTGCCGACTCTAGGTACTGGGTCTACGGAGGGGACGCGCCGGCGGAGAATGCCACCTACTCGTACTATGAGGATCCGCAAGGGCTGCACATTGGCGTCAAGGCCCCATCCAACGGCACGTATGCCGGCTTTTATGCTGCGGGCCCCAACACCACATCCACTCTCTTTCATGCAGCACTGACAGCGCCAGTGAGAACTGTTCCAAGCAACAACAACTACTTCCAGAACGGCATGTATGTGCAGACTGCACAAGGGTCCATAAACTATGTCACATGCGTCTCCGTTACAAACAACGTTGGCACGGTCTGGGTCGTAGTGCACGCCTCCGGTACTGCCACATCGGCTACACAGTTTGATCTTCTCTGGGTGGACAATTCTCCAAACCAGTCGCTCACCCGGGACTGCACAATTGTAACCAATGGTGACAATTACCTCAAGGTGTACCTTGATGGCGCCCTGGTATATGCAGGCAGCAACCTGAACCTGCAAATGCCCATGCCGTTTAATGTCTACATGGAGCCCCAGTCCTCATACGCAGGGCAGCTCTTGTACGGTACTTACAACAACTATTACGAGACAACAAGTGAGAACATGACACTATCCGGTGCACCTCCAGGCACATCAACAGTAAACCTAGTCGATACCGCAGGCAACACGATTGCCTCTTCCCCTGTAAAATCTGGCAGCGCAGTACTGGACCTTGGCAGGTATCTGGAGCCCGTGAACGGAAGCATAGTCTTGCAAGACATGAACAACAACAAGATCGGCTCAACGCCTGCTGTCTCTGGCATCTTTGGGGGCGACGCCTATGTGGCAAACCTCACCGCAAGCCCAAGCCTTGCGCAATCAGGCCTTGTGGCACATGATCCGCTAAACAATCAAACAGCCACCCTGCAGCAGCTACAGGCAAGCCAGCAATTTTGGAGCTATGGTGGTGATACTCCAACTTATAGCGTGTATGAGAACCAGCAGGGGCTGCACATTGGCGTCAAGGCACCATCCAACGGCACATACGGCGGCTATACCGCAGCAAGCCCGCCACTTGGAGTATCTTTGCTCCATGCGGTTGTGACTGTCAAGGTGCGCTCACTCAATACTACTGGGATGGACTTTCAGGGCGGGCTCTATGCAGATGACCCAGACCAGATAAACTATGCCACATGCGTGGCAATCACTCAGTCCGACGACACCTACTGGTCAGTTGTTGCAGCCACTGGCAATACCACAACTGCCAACCAATACAACGTGCTGTATACGGACACAAGCCCAGGCCAGCCTCTAAAACGTGACTGCACCATAGTGACAAACGGCACCAACTTTTTGGCTGTATATCTGGATCACATCTTGGTATACACAAACAGCTCACTTAACCTGCAGCTCAAGCCCTCTGCAACAAGCAACATGCAAGCAGGACTCGAGTCCGAGACGTCGTATGGTCCATCTCTCTTGGAGGGCATCTACAAGGACTTCTATGCGACCACTGGCCAGGACATAACCGTAAACAACCTGCCGCCAAATGCCGCCACGGTCAGACTTGTAGGCTCCTCTGGCAGCGTTCTTGAAAGTTCTCCTGTTACCTCTGGGACAGCCCAGATCAACATAGCCAAGTACCACTTTCCGCTGGCAGTGGCCATAAACGTATATGACTCTAGTAACGGCCTAGTGGCAACAACGCAGGATCCTGTCAGTGCCTACGGCGGCAATGTCTACACTTATCGTGTAACGACAATCAACTCCACAGGTAGTGGCTCACCTCCAAGCACAGTCACAGTTCCACAGTCACCAACAGGCCTTGTAGCAACTGCAGGCAATGCCCAGGTTTCGCTATCATGGTCAGCACCATCATCAAACGGCGGCTCTGCCATAACAGGATACAACGTGTACCGCGGCACAACAGCCGGCGGTGAATCAAGCGTACCTGTTGCCACTGTCACTACATCCACATATGCCGACACCGGCCTGACAAACGGCCAGACATACTACTATACAGTCAAGGCTGTAAACTCTGCCGGCACATCTGCTGCCTCAAACGAGGCAAGTGCAACGCCTTCAGCTTCTATTGCTTCGACAATAACAGTATACGCCCACAGGATTCCGGCCCCCTACTGGGATCCATGCTTTGCCATCACGTGTAGCGCAGGAACTGGGCCTGGCGCATCAATGTGGATTGCACTGTACAACTCCGTCGGGGGGTTCATTGAGGGCGGCTTTGCAGACGAGAACGGCTTCAATTTCACAGGCCTCAACCCAACTGCGACATACTATGTCTACCCCACTGACTGCGACAGCTGCCATGGTTCTACGCATGATGTGATCTTCCAGTACTGGGGTGACAACAACAGTACCGTCAGGCCCAGGGCAGCAACTGTGGGGGCCAGCCTTGATGCGTGGTACTCTTGCACAAACAACTGTTCTGGCGGGCCATAACACAGGTGAATGGCCACCACTTCAATATTGGTATTCCATAATTACAAAAGCAGGAAATTGTTGTGGCAATGACATTGAAATCATCGCACCGTCATTTCATTTTTATTGTTTTACTCAATCCTTTTTTAGAAACAAACTCTACAACTGCATATAGACAACACCCGAAAAAACCAAAACTATTTCAAAATACTGAAACGCTCTCTCTGCGCTATTATTTTTCTATATTTCCAAGTTCTGCCAATAATGCAGACAGCTGAATCTCTGGATTGGCTCCTATGATTAACCTATAATCATATTTTGCTATGGCTTCTAACATTTGAGATAAATGACCAGTCTTAATTTTGTAACATTCTTCATTTAGATATTTCAAAAAGTCTGACTCGGACATTCCATAAACTTTGATGAGTTCAATCATTTTGCTTCTGGCCTCTGAAACTTTTCCTCCAAGCGCAAGTTTCAAAATTACACTTACATCGCTTGTTTTAGCAAGTCCTGCAGAGGTTTTTACATTATCTTCATTTATTATTCCAACACTTGCTGTTGCTTGTAACATGTTTATGGAGTGGCGCATATCTCCTTCTGAATGTTGGTATAAAGTTTTCAAACCCTCTTGAGTATACTTTATTTTCTCTTTTTTACAAATCTCTTCCAAATGTACAATTATGTCCTCTTCAGATATTCTTGTAAATCTGAAAACTGCACATCTACTCTGCAGAGGTTCTATAATCTTTGATATGTTGTTTGCAATCATGATAAATCTACAATGTTTTGCAGTATCTTCAATAATCCTTCTCAGGGCAGTTTGGGCGTCTGAAGTCATCTCATCTGCTTCATCCAAAATTATAAGCTTGAAAGGAATACTGGTGTCTAAACCTGAAAATCTTGCAAATTTCTTTACTCTTTCTCTGACCATGTTAATACCGCGTTCATCAGAAGCATTCAATTCCAAAGTGTGTTCATGCCATGAATCTCCCAAGATCTCTCTTGCAAGACATAATGCAGTAGTAGTTTTACCGACCCCCGCAGAGCCTGAAAATAGTAAATGCGGCATTTCAGATGTATTTTTTAAAAGAGATCGTAAACTACCAACTATTTCTTTTTGGTTTATGATTGATGAGATCTTGGTAGGACGATATTTTTCTACCCACATTGAAGATTCAGTCATAGGGACATACGTCTTTCACTTACTAATAAAATTAAGTTTAAGAAATTATGTAAATTACTGTCATATGCTTAAAGGGACATCATCAGGGTGTTACTATTATAACCGATTGTTATTATGGTTGAAAAAAAAGCCAATTGTTGGGAATGGTGACTTGAGATTTCATGTTAAATGAGAGGATGCATATTTTAGTTATTACAGGAACAAATTTGTACAGATGGACTCTAGATCAAATGATCGCACAAAATGGTTAACAGAATTGATCGATCGATCCCTTTAGTGGCTCAAAGGAGGATTGAGTAAATTGCACATTTCAGAACTCATACAGATACATAGCATAGGATATCGCCTACAGGATGTCAAAGTCAATTTTACACACGATCTGAAAATAGATGCGCCCTTGACATCAGTAGAGGCCAAACAGGGTGATATGTTGAGTATATCCAGATGGATAGCTGAAGTGTTATCTTCAGAAAAATTGGTTGAGGTGCAAGACACCGATATGATTGTGGCATTAAAGCAGGCAGTTATGAAAGAAAATGTACAAGGCGATTTTGATCTTTCTACATTAGATCTTGACTTTTACATCAAAGTGAATTCGTTTACACGTAGACTTCCACAAGAAGATCGTGATAAAATAGAAAGTCTCTTGAATTCTCTTATTCGTAAACGACAAGGAAAGATAATTCGATTGGCAGATTCATCCAAGATGACTAATGATTTAGCAAAAAAGTTGACCATAGAAGAAAGAACCTTGTTTGATTATATTCATGACAACAGTGCTGAATTTAAACAACAAATAATGGGTGATAAAAAATGACTGCCCAGCCTGAATCAATTTCCAAGAGTAAACTACAAGATCAAGTAAAAGATTTTCTGAGTCAATTCAAAGACAAATCTGATGTTTACAAATATGTTGATGAGATAGATCAAATGATGGCAAAGAAAACACAATACATAGTAGTTGATTATAATGATTTGGTCTCATATCCTGAAATTGAATCTGTCTTTACTACTGATCCTGATGAGATACTCAGAGCCTTTGGTGGTGCAATAAAAGATATCCTTAAAGAAAGATTTCCTCAATATGCAGAAAAAATTCGTCATGATATTAGAGTAAGAATTTCCAACTATCCATCACAAAGAAGCTTGCGTGAAGTAAATGCAGAGGTTATTGGAAAAGTAATTAGTGTATCTGGTATGGTTGTTAGATCTTCTGAAATCAAGCCACTTGCAAAAGAGCTAGTTTACTTTTGTCCTGATAACCACAAGACAGTGAGAATTCAAGAGAAAGGTCTAGAATTCAAAGAGCCGTTAAAATGTGATAATGGAAAATGCACCCACAGAGATCTTGAGATAAATCCAGAACAAAGCAAGTTTATTGATTTTCAAATGGTAAGACTACAAGAATTGCCAGAAGATTTACCTCCGGGTCAGCTACCTCATTATCTTGATGTAACAGTCTTGCAAGACTTGGTTGATAATGCAAGACCAGGAGATCGTATCATACTAACAGGAATTGTAAGAATTGAACAAGAACACATACCTTCTATGCGGGGAAAAAGTGGCATCTATAGATTAAGAATTCAAGGAAATAACATTGAATTTCATCGTGGACGTGGAAATAAAACTTCTAGAAGCACTGAACGAGAAGAAATTTCTCTTGATGAAGAAAGAATAATCAAATCACTTGTTAAAAATCCAGATATCTACGATAGACTAGTTGCTTCATTTGCACCACATGTGAGCGGACATGATATAATCAAAGAAGCTATTTTACTACTAATTGTAGGATCTACTCAAAAAATTCTTGCTGATGGTGCCAAAATTCGTGGTGACATCAATGTCTTTCTGGTAGGTGATCCTGGTACTGCAAAAAGTGAAATGTTAAAATTTTGTGCAAGAATTGCTCCAAGAGGACTTTATACATCTGGTAGAGGTTCTACTGCAGCAGGACTCACAGCAGCAGTTGTAAGAGATAAAATCGGTATAATGATGCTTGAGGCTGGCGCTGTTGTCTTGGGTGATCAAGGTCTTGTCTGTATAGATGAATTTGATAAAATGAAACCTGAGGATAGAAGTGCATTGCACGAAACAATGGAACAACAATCAGTTAGTATTGCAAAAGGTGGAATTGTTGCAACATTGAATGCTAGAACTTCAATTTTGGCTGCTGCAAACCCAATGTTTGGAAAATATGATCCTTTCAAAAACATTACAGAAAACGTTAATCTGCCAGTTCCACTTTTAACTCGTTTTGATCTTATTTTTGTTGTTAGAGATATTCCATCAAAAGAAAGAGATACAAGGATTGCAAGACACATATTGAATTTACATAGAGTATCAGGAACCGATACCAAGTCTCTAGTTGATGTTGATATTCTTACAAAATATCTTTCATATGCAAAGAGATTTGATCCAAATCTTACTCCAGAAGCAGAAGATCTGATTCTAAATTATTATATGACAATGAGAAATGTAGAGTCTGAAGGAATGATAACTGTAACACCCAGACAATTAGAGGGACTTGTAAGATTGGCAACCGCAAGAGCCAGATTATTGATGAAGACACAAGTTGATGGTGAAGATGCAGAACGAGCAATCTTTCTTATGCAGAGTATGTTGCAAGACGCAGGAGTTGATGTTAATACGGGAAAAGTTGATCTCGGAGTTCTTCAAGGACGTCCTCACAGTGAGGTCTCAAAGATGCAACTATTCATGGATGTTATGAAATCACTTGAAGGCGATGAAAAAAGACCTGTTGAGGAAAAAGCATTTGTCAAAGAACTTGTCAAGACTGGCAAATTTACAGAAGATGAATCAAGAAAATATCTTAAAAAATTGCAAAGAGAGTCAGCTATTTATGAATCCAAACCTGGTCATTATAACCGAGTATGAAAATAGAACAGTTAGACATTCCTCCTACTACAATTGAATTTCTACAAAAAAATGGTTATGTGAGTCTATATCCTCCTCAGGAAAAGACTGTCAAAGCTGGATTGCTTGAAGGAAAAAGCATTTTGGTCTCTGCTCCAACAGCAAGTGGCAAGACATTGCTTGCTATTCTTGCAATAATAAAACATGTTTCTGACAAGAGGGGAAAAATAATCTATCTCAGTCCTCTAAAGGCCTTGGCTTCTGAAAAATTCAATGAATTTAAAAAACTTGGTTCCGATGGTCTTGGGAAAAATTTGAAGATCCAAATATCTACCGGTGATTTTGATATATCTGACAAGAACCTGGGCCAAAACGATATTCTTGTACTGACAAATGAAAAAATGGATTCTATCATAAGACAAGGTGCAGAGTGGTTAGATCAAATAAGTCTTGTAATAGCAGACGAAGTACATCTGTTGGGTGATGATGATAGAGGCCCGACTCTTGAAATTGTACTTACAAAGCTAAAACTATTACCACAAAAACCGCAAATACTTGCTCTAAGTGCTACTGTTACTAATGCTGATGAGATTGCTGATTGGTTAGAGTGTAAGCTAGTTCACAGTGAGTGGAGACCAGTACCATTGTCAGAAGGAGTCTATGATCAAGGTATAGTTACCATGCAAGACAGGAAAAAATTTGAAGTTCAAACAAGCATTAGGGGACCGCCAGTTGACTTGGGACTTGATTCTATAAATAATGGAGGTCAGGCAATTTTATTTGCAGAAACAAGGACACGTTCTGTCTCTCTTGCCACAAAGGCATCAGAGGCTGTATCAAAGACTCTGAACAGTGAAGAGAAAAAAACATTGGGAGAAATCTCGCAAAAAATCTTGGATGATAATGAACATACTGAACTTGTTAAAACACTGGCAGGTCTAGTTAAAAATGGAGTAGCGTTTCATCATGCTGGTCTTAACCCAAACTGCAGAGATCTAATTGAATCTGAATTTAGGAACAAAAGAATAAAGATTTTGGCATCTACACCTACCTTGGCTGCTGGAGTAAATCTTCCAGCAAGAAGAGTGGTTATTGCTAATGTGTCTAGATATGATGCAAAATATGGCGTAAACAAGCCAATCAGTGTATTGGAGTATAAACAACTGTGTGGCCGTGCAGGCAGACCGCAATATGACAAATATGGTGAGGCAATAATTGTGGGCAATTCAAATAGCGATGAGATTTTTGATTATTACATTAACGGAACGCCTGAACCAATCTCTTCAAAACTTACAGGAGACAAGGCATTACGAATTCATCTTCTCAGTTTTGTATCAACAAATCCTGGTATCAAGGGAGAAGACATTGTAGAATTCTTTTCAAAGACCCTTTCTGGTTCGCAAGAAAGAAAAACCACGATAAAATTCCACATTCAGATAGCTTTACGATATCTAGAATCAGAAGAACTTGTAAAACAAAAAGGAAATAGGTATATTGCTACAGAATTTGGCAAAAAAACCTCCACATTGTATATCGATCCTCTTACAGCAGTTTTGTTTAGAAAATCCTTGGAATTAATTACAAAAAAAGGACATACTCTTGGTCTGCTGCATTTGATTACAATATCAGAGGATTTCTTTCCAAAGTTTTCATTACGAAATAAAGATTACGAGTTTCTGAGTACCTTGATTGAAAATTACGCTGATCAACTAATAGAACCTATATCTGAATACGACTGTAACCGAAGTCTTCTTGCAATACACGCTTGGATAAATGAATCAAGCGAAATATTCCTGTCTGATAATTTTGGTATAGAATCTGGTGATATGCATAGAATGGTAGACACTGCAGACTGGTTAATCCATGCTCTTTATGAGATTGCAAAACTAGAAAAAAAAGACGCGATATTGTCTGAGATTGATTTCCTAAGGTCTAGGGTGACATATGGCATAAAAGAAGAACTTGTTGATCTGGTACAAGTAAAAGGTATTGGAAGAGTAAGAGCCAGGGTACTCTTCAAAAATGGCATAAAAACTAGAGAGGATTTGGCTTCAATATCTGTTGAAAAACTAGCTAAAATAGACAAGATAGGACCAATTATTGCAGAAAACATAAAGACACACCTGAAAAAGATAAGATGATGCTGGATAAAACCATCATAGGAATACTGATTTCAGCAATAGCATTTGTTACCGTTTATGCGATTACTCCAAGTCTGATCAAAGTACTAACAAAAAGAAACATGGTTGTAAAAGATTACAACAAGGAAGTTGCAACGATGGTTGCCCGTCCTGGCGGACCATCAATTCTTGCAGGAATTCTTGCTTCTGAACTTACACTCTATGCCTTTTTTGCTTCCACTGATATACTTGCAATTATCATTACAACTTCGCTTGCTTTTCTTGTTGGCTTTGCCGATGATAGAAAAGTACTTGGTGGGTGGTTCAAACCGCTTGCTCTTGCAGCTTCTGCGTTGCCTATTATCTTACTTGGAGCGTATACTCCTCCACATCTTGCCTTTCCACTATTTGGTTCAGTCAAGATTCCAGAATTGTATTTGGGACTGGTAGTTATTATCATTCCAGTTATGGGAAATACTGTAAACTCTATTGATGTACTAAATGGCGTTGCAAGCGGATTTATGACAATTGCAAGTTTTGCACTCACTATTTGTCTGGTCATTGTACATCATTATGACACTGCGTTGGCAAGTTTACCTCTAGGGTTTGTGTCGTTGGCATTCTACAAGTATCACAAAATTCCAAGTAAAATATTTCCAGGAGACTCTGGCGCACTAACTCTGGGAGCAATGTATGGAGCATTGTCTATCATAGGTCATGTTGAAATTGTTGCAGCAATTGCATTGCTTCCTGCAGTGATAAACTCTTTTCTGTTCCTTTCTAGTGTAAAACGAATAGTTGAACATAGGCAAATAAAAGCAAGTCCAGTTGTTCACACTGAAGATTTCAAGTTGATGGCAAGTACTGACAAATCTGCTCCAGTGACACTTGTGAGGTTGATCTTGGCAAATGGACCTCTTACTGAAAAACAAGTAGGATTTGTGATATTTAGGCTGGCATTATTTTCTGCAGCACTTGCAATAATAACAGCTTTCATGATGGAAATTAGGCTATGAAGGGTACTCCAATTTTTTTCTACGTATTTGTAATGTGGTTATTGATAATTGCTGGAGGCGCACTTATTGTACCAGTCATTGCACACATTTCAATACAGGGATTTGGCAATCTAGGTGGCATACTAGATTCTATTGTAAAAGCAGGTATTGCAATTTCGCTTGTAGCACTTTGGATCTTGATAATGTCAAAAGTTAAGAATTGGATATTTCATAAACAGATACGTCACTAGCTGTTTTCCCACGTTATCTTTTTCTTGTCGTATTCTTCTCTTGAATACTTGACCTTGGCTGGAACTCCAACTACTACACAATTAGGTGGAACATCCTTTGTAACCACGGCTCCCATTGCTACAACACTATTTTTTCCTATTTTGACTCCTGCCTTTATGACTGCTCTTGAGCCTATGACTGCTCCGTCTTCTATAATAACTCCTATCATTTTTTTACTCGCTGGGTAGGGATCGTTAGTTAAAGATGCGGCTGGACCTATGAAGACATTTTTTCCAATTCTTGAAAGTGGTGGTATGTAGACAAGTCCCTCTATCATTGTGTTTTCTCCTATCTTTACATTGTAATCAACATGTGCAAGTGAACCAATCTTGACATTGTCTCCAATCTCTGTATCATCTCCTACATATGCAAAATGCCATATTCTCACATTTTTTCCAAGTTTGGCTTTCTCAGAAATAAAATTTGTAACCATTTCTTATCACAGGTGCCATGGAACGCCTTTTGTAACAATCTTGTCAGGAAGTGTATTCTTGTGCTTGTTCAAGAATTCGATATCCTGGTTTTTATCCCTCAATTCATCAGGCAACATTATGGGAATCTCTTCTATTATTGGATAATACCTGGAACATTTTGAACAAAATATTGTGCCCTCTGAAATAATCTCTTCTTTTGAAATTAGTTCTACCAACTCTAGTGGAAAGTGCTTATCTATTGGACATGCAAGAATTTCCATTAGTTTTCTGTTCATTTTAAATTCAGATAAATTGGAGTTCCTTTCTGGCTAGATAAAAGTGCCGCTTCTGCAATTTTGGTGGTGTTTACAGCATCTTCTGCCCTTACTCTGATGTTCTCTTTTCCTTCTATTGCAGATATGAAATTCTTTATCTCTAAAAGCAAAGGCTCTTCCATCTCTTTTCTTGGTATCTCTGCTCCTGAACTAGTTTCGATCTTTACCTCTTGCGTGATAAAATCAGAGGAAATTATGGCATCACCACATACAGCATTAAATTTCCTTACACGAATTGGAGTAATCCAATTTGATGATATGATTGCAACCCTGTTATCTTTGAAACCAAGCATGATTGTTGCAAAATCTTCATGTTCATGTCTTATTTTTCCAGATCTTGCAAATACTACTTCTGGCACGTCATCAAATAACCACATGGCAGTATCAATATCGTGTACTGACGTGTCATAGATAATTCCCACATCTTTTATGTGATTTGGCATCCTGTTTTCTCTGTGAAATTCAAGCATGATCAATTCTCCATACTTTTTGGTCTTGACATATTCTTTGACAAGTGAAACAGCAGGATTGAATCGCTCTATGTATCCACTTGTGAGTATTACCTTGTTTTTCTTGGCTAATTTGAGAAGGTCTTCTCCTTCATTGGATAGATAAGTCATTGGCTTTTCTACAAAAACATTTTTCTTTTGTTCCAAGAGTTTTTTTGCCAAATCAAAGTGAGTTGAAGTAGGTGTACACACAAATGCTGCATCAAATTTTTCTGAATCCATGAGAGAATCTAGAGATGAATAGTGATTTACAGAATATTTTTCACTCATTTCTTTTGCACGAGAGGTATTCATGTCACATATGGCTGAAAGAACTCCAAGTTGAGAAAGAATTCTTACATGATTTTTTCCAAAACCACCAGTACCTATCTGAACTATCTTCATACTAGTACACCGATGTTATCCATTTTGAGTATTTCTTATTTTTACCCATGGTAATATCTGAGTAGATCTTTCTAATGTCTCCTGTAATCTTTCCTACCTTGCCATCTCCTACTTGCTTGTTGTCTACTGAAATAACTGGAGTTATTTCTGCTGCAGTTCCTGTCAGAAATACTTCATCAGCAAAATAAATCTCTGTTCTAGGAATTTCCCGCTCTATTATTTGATATCCAAGATCTTCTGCTATCTTGATTACTGAATCTTTTGTTATTCCCTCTAACGCTGATGAACTAAGTGGAGGTATTAGTAACTTTTCATTTCTTACAACAAAGATGTTCTCACCAGGGGCCTCGCTTATGTTTCCTAGGTGATCTAACAAGATGGCTTCATCATACCCATTTCTCTTTGATTCTTGTGTTGCTAGTATGGAATTGAGATAGTTTCCACCCATCTTTGCAAGTGGAGGTGTAGAGATGTCGTTAATTCGTCTCCATGAAGATATACCTACTTTTATTCCATTTTTGTTAAACAGTTCTCCAAAAGGAAACATGACTATGGCCGCATGTGTTGGAGTCTTTTCAGTTACGTGGAGATTGATTCCATGTTTGCCTACAAAATAAAATGGTCGTATATAGCATGATTCTTTAACATTATTTTTTTTACAAATCTGAATTATTGCATTGGCAATTTCTTTGTCTGTAAATCTAAGAGAGATTGAATATACTTTGCCTGAATTTCTAAATCTCTTGATATGATCTTGCAATCTGAAGATATTCAAGTTCTTGGAATTCCAATATCCTCTTAACCCTTCAAAAACCGAAGTTCCATAATGTATGGCATGAGTCATGACTGGAACCTTTGCATCTTCATCTCTTACTATTTTGCCATCAAACCAGACAAATTTTGGAACAAAAGGTTTCATATTGAAAAACCGAATCTGTCTATAATTAATCTATTTCTACCAAAATCCGATGCTTGGAAATTTCATTCCTAATACTCTATATGTGAGATCCTCAGCGTTTGCAAATTTTTTAACAACATCCCAACTCTGACGTATTATTTGTACCACTTCGGGTTCGACATAGTTCTCCCAATCTGTATCTTTTCCCATTGCAGAATCAAACATTTTTTGTTTTACAGAAGATGCCGAAGTTTCTTTTCTTTTGCCTACTCTGGGATTTAGACCATATAGATTGAGTACAAAACCTTCTGCCTTGTCACCTGTGTATGTAAAATAATCTGTTTTTACTCCATCCAAAATTTGCTTTTTTATTTTCCATGAATATGGCGATAACATTGGAGGCATGTATTTTGCAAATGGTGCATAAAATGTATAATTTGGAACAACTGTGACACTATCACCAAATACTGCTTGTAGCATTTTTTTTCTCAACTCATAACTGAAAGGAAAACTTCTACTATTGATCTCTTTACCATTCTTCATGAATGTGACTGGAAGAACTCTTACTTGATCTTCATTTTTTAATTCATTAATAATTTCTACATGAGCCTTGGTAACGGGATTCAAATGTGCAAGATAGATTGCTACTGTCAACTGCTTTTCTGTATTTTTGTGTTATATTTCAATCATTTATTTGAAATTGTGATGGATCTCTAAAAGAATAGGGACGATGGGACTTGAACCCACGACATCCAGCGCCCGAGGCTGGCAGTCTACCAAGCTAACCTACGTCCCTGTAAGACTCGCTATGGTAATAGAATATTATTCTTTCAAAGGGGATTTTGTCTAGCCGTATGATTCGTATTTTATTTCAAAGCTCTTGTCTGCTCGTTTGCTTCTTTCTGTGACAAAACCTTTTGGTGTCAAGACATCTAGGCAACCATCTATGGTTCCTTGCCAACCACAAATGAAAAATACTGTATTATCCTTTGTAATTTTCTCGCCGACCATCTTTTCAAGTGGTGATGTTTCTCCGTCTTTTGACTGTAGGAAACTTTCTACTCTACCTTTATGACCATTCCATGTTCTGTTAAACCATTCATCTGGTCTGCTGATAGTAGCTCTGTATCTGAAATTCCATTTGTCTTTTCCTCTGTCAAGACTTTCTTCTTCTAGTTTGGTTAATTCATCTCTGTAACCTAATTCATCAACATAACTAGCACCGTGGTATACTACGATCTCTCTTTTACTTCCTATTGCATGAAGATGTTTTGCATAGCTGAGAAATGGTGCAAGACCTGTGCCACCGCCAAGACAAACTATTCTTCTATTGTCTGGTTCACCATCTGGTTTCTTTTCTTCTATGGTGAAAGGACCTGTGGGTTTTAACCAAATTATCTCATCTCCTTCTTTTGCGCTAAACAATACTGTAGTAAGACGTCCTGGAAGTGGTTTTCTTACCCATCTGATGTATAATTCAATATACTTTCTGTTCTCTGGATTTGATGCAATTGAATATGCTCTTCGAATTATCTTGTTTTCTGCTGGTACGTGTGCTCCAAGTGTAAGAAACTGTCCAGCCTTGTACTGTGGTAATTCACCTTCTTTTGGTATGAATCTGAAAACCGCTAAATCTTCTTTCTGAATTTGTATGTATGAAATTATTGCTTTACTGTCTACGACCACGCGAGGATTTTTGATTTAGATAGTTAAATATCTTATGCTGTTATTTCACATCCTAAATTTTTGATTTACACTAAACGTTAATAACCTCTCAAAAAAAGTTAATGCAAATCAGATGCAATATTCTGGTTGAATATGGGCCGGTCGTCTAGCCTAGTAGGATACGCCCTTGGCATGGGTGAGATCGTGGGTTCAAATCCCACCCGGTCCACTTTTTCAAGTTACAGTAATTGAATGTGTAGTCATGGGAGCAAGTGGATTTATGTCCCGTAAGTTGTCCCAAACAAATGTCTCAATTTTGTAGTTTCCTGCTTCACTTGGAGTCCATGACAGTGCTGCAGCAAGAGTTTGGTTTTTTGCAAGAGATCCTGTTGCATAATTGAGATCAACAATTGCGCCATCTGAATTAATCACTTGAACTATGTATGCCCAATCAATATTTTTTTGACTCAAATTCTTCAATGACGTTTGTAGGTTGAGCTGTTGGTTAACTACAGGAGATTTAATTTCCTCACCAAGTGAGTTTACTATCTTAAAGTCTGATGTTGATGTCTCATCAAATCCATACGCAGAACTTGCTCCAATTATTGCCATTGCAAAAATTAGGAATATCAAAAACTTCATTGCCTCAAATTTTTCATTCTTAGATTTAAATTATCCCAAATGATAGCCAGCGCATGTCCGAATCTAGAGACATTATCTACATTGGAAAAAAGCCACTTATGTCGTATGTTACTTCTGCGCTCATACAGTTGGCAAACCAACCACGAATATCAATCAAGGCAAGAGGACTTAGTATCGGCCATGCCGTAGACGTTGCTCAAATCATTGCACGAAAAACAGAAAATGCTGGCTATGCCGTAGGAAACATCAAGATAGGTTCAGAACAAATGCAATCACAAGATGGACGCTCTAGGAATGTTTCTACTATAGAAATAGAAGTAAAGAGAACAAACTCTTAAGATAGGACCTTGAACGACTCTTTTCTTTTTTGTCATTTATTTTGTTGAATATTTATTTTCCATTTTTTTGAATCTGGAAAGATCTACAATATCATTGAACTCATCAAAATTTACAAGAGACTCTTTTAGTTTTAGAGTAGTTCCAGTCTTTTTCAACTCCTTTAGAATCTTCAATGTTGCAAATGTGTTTGCATAGAGCACAGATAATGGATACAAAATAAGATTGAATCCCATACTGTGTAATTCCTTGGATGAAAGAACAGGAGTTGCTCCGCCTTCTATCATGTTTGCAACTAGAGGAGCCTTGATTGATTTGCCAATTTTTTTCATTTCTTCAACTGATTTGGGTGCCTCGACAAAAATTGCATCGGCACCAATCTCTTTGTAAAGTAGACCTCTTTCTATTGCTGCATCTAGTCCTTCAGTAGCTCGTGCATCTGTTCTTGCAACAATTATGAAATCCTTACTCTTTCTAGCATCAACAGCAGCACGAAGTTTTTCTGCATACTCTTCTTTTGGAATTACTTCCTTGCCAGACATGTGCCCACATCTTTTTGGCCATTTTTGGTCTTCAAGAAATATGCCTGACGCCCCAACTGATTCCAACTCGTTTACAAGTTTCCACACACTCAATGGGTTGCCATAGCCTGTGTCGGCATCTACTATAACTGGGACAGATACTGACTTGCATATTCTTCTTGCATTTTCAATTGTTTCAGTAGATCCTATGAAACCATAATCTGGCATACCAAGAAGTGCTGCCGATGTTCCATATCCTGTCTGAAACATTGCTTCAAAGCCTGCTTTTTGGGCTATTCTTGCAGTTATTGCATCATAAACTCCTGGAAAGACAAGAGGTTTTGATTTGTCTAGTAATAATTTTCTAATACTTGTCAACTGCGGCTATACTATTTTACAATTATTTATTGCTTAGTCGACCTTTGACATTTTTTCTAGCCTTGACTTTTTCTGATTGAAATATTTTTCAACAACTTGTGAAATATCTTGAAAATCTTCTGAGAAAGTCAAACGTTAGTCTACGAGGTTCAAAAACTATCTCTAAACTTACATAATAGTAATATATCTTGATTAAAATCCTTCACAAGACATATTTATGAAGCGTGGAAAGGAGAATGTCGAATAATGGTCAACAGCATAGAACTTGATCTCTTGATAGTGGGTTCTGGCCTTGCTGGCCTTAGAGCGGCAATTCAAGCATCAAAAGTAAGTTCAAAGCTCAAGATTGGAGTTGTTTCAAAACTCCAAGTCATGCGTTCACATTCTGTATCTGCAGAAGGTGGAACAGCCGCTGTTTTGTATCCTGAAGAAGGTGATTCTCTTGAATCTCATGTATATGATACTGTGAAAGGAAGTGACTTTCTTGGTGATCAAGATGTGATTGAAAGACTTGTTCAGGAAATGCCCTCTGAAGTATACCAATTGGAGCATTGGGGAATGCCATGGTCAAGAAGAGAAGATGGAAGAATTGGTCAGAGAGCTTTTGGAGGTTATAGCTTTAATCGTGCAACATATGCTCAAGATAAAGTCGGTTTCTATGAAATGCAAACTCTCTATGACACTTGTCAGAAATTTGATAACATTGAATTTTACAATGAATGGTTTGTCACGTCTGTAATCCATGACGGTCAACGCTTTTGCGGCATTACAGCAATCGAGCTTGCAAGTGGTAATTTCTATACGTTCAAGGCAAAAGCATTAATCATTGCGACCGGAGGTGCTGGACGAGTCTACAGCTTTTCAACTTATGCATTAGCTTCAACTCCTGATGGATTAGACATGGCTTATCGTGCTGGGATGGCATTAAAAGACATGGAATTTGTTCAATTCCATCCAACTGGAATATTACCATCTGGAATTTTGATTACAGAAGGTGCAAGAGGCGAAGGTGGATATCTGATAAATAAAGATGGAGAACGATTTATGAAAAAATATGCGCCAACCAAACTTGAGCTTGCTTCAAGAGATGTTGTTTCTCGTGCAATGATGACAGAAATTAATGAAGGCAGAGGCTTCAAAAATGAAACTGGAGTAGAGTGTCTAAAATTAGATCTTACACATCTTGGCAAAGAAGTGCTTATTGGAAAATTACCTGCAATCCGAGAAATCTCTCTAAAATTCTCTGGCGTGGATCCAATCACTGAACCAATTGATGTGAGGCCTGTATGTCATTACATGATGGGTGGAATTCATACTAACATAGATGGTGCAACAGAGATACAAGGAATATGGGCAGCTGGAGAAGTTGCATGTAATAGTGTACATGGAGCAAATAGGTTGGGAGCAAACTCAACAGCAGAATGTCTCGTATGGGGGAAGATAACCGGAGAACTTGCTGCAAAATATGTTCTTGAAGGAAAATCTCAACCGCCTTTCCCAGTGCACTTGGTTGCTACTGAAGAAAAAAGAATCTACGACGGAATTTTTAGAGGAAGTGGAAGTGTAAATCCATACGAAGTACGACAAGAACTAACTGACATAATGAATTCAAAGGCTTATGTCTTTAGAACTGAAAATGATCTAGTCGAGGGACTAAAACAAGTACGACAACTACAGCGCAAAACTTGGAAACATGTTGATGATAAAGCCAAAGAGTATAACACGAACTTTACAAACGTCATGGAACTTGATTCAATGTTCCGCGTTGCTGAAGTTATTCTGATGGGTGCAATTGCAAGAAAGGAATCTAGAGGAGCACATTCAAGAGTTGATTATCCTGATAGGGATGATAAGAACTTTTTACACCATACTCTGGTATATTATGATACCAAGGAGCCAGTTCTGAAGACACATCCTGTAACTATTACTAAATACAAGCCAGTGGAGAGGAAATACTAGTGGCAGAAAGATTGTCAAACCGTGAAGGCATAAAGGGAATGGCAAATCCCACTCGATATGGGCTAGAGCGTGTTGCATATTGGTTGCAGCGACTTAGCGGACTAGGGTTACTTGCATATTTGATAGGTCATATTTATGAAACCAGTGCAATTGTCAACGGCAAAATAGCCTGGGACAAGATGCTGGAACTCACACAAACTATAGAGGGCCATCTCATTCTCACATTGGTAATTGGTATGTGTGTATTTCATACTGCAAATGGAATTCGAGTCATGCTTGGCCATGGAGGTATAGGAGTTGGAAAACCTGGCCAGCCTGAATATCCATACAAGGCAGCATCATTGAACTACAAACAAAGACTTTGCATCTGGGTCTCAATTGCTCTTGCAGCACTAGCCATGATGTATGGTGCATCAGTACTACTTGGTGATTAAGATGAGAGAAAGTATTATCATGAAAATACATTATGGAACAGCATTAGGAGCTGTAGCACTAGTGGCTGTACACATACTGATGAGAATGTCACAAAAGTTTTCTGATTCATTACAATATCAAAACGTAATTACAAACTATCATTTTCTCCCATATGCATTGATGTTGGAAGCTATACTGATTTTGCTTTCAGTGCATGGTTTTAATGGTCTTAGAGTAATACTCTTGGAATTAAAACAAGGTTCCACGTATGAAAAAATGATTAACTATGGATCCCTTGCAGCCATGGCAATATTGATTGCTTATGGCTCAAGAACTATATTGATGGCGGGAATGGGGGTTTCTTAGACATGGCAGTTGTAGAAGCACCAAAACCATCTGAGGAGTCAAATACAAAAACTTCTAGTCAACCAAATACCATTACTCTTAGAATTGCTAGGTCAAATCCTTCAGAAGGACAAGAACCTTCATTTTCAGAATTTCAAATTCCAGTGCAGAAATGGACTACAGTCTTGGAGGCAATACTGTATGTAAAACAAAACTTTGATCACTCTGTAGCAGTGAGATATTCCTGTAGACAAGCATCATGTGGTTCTTGTGGGATGAAAATCAATGGAAGACCAGCTCTTGCATGTTACACAAAGGTTTCAGAATTAAACTCAAATGTTATCACAGTTGAACCCATGAATAACTTTCCAATAATCAGGGATCTTGCAGTTGACTTTAAACAACTAATCTCAAACCACAAAAAAATGAAACCATTTATCATCCGAGAAGATTCTGAGGTAACACCTGAATCCAAAGAATTCATACAAACACCGCAGGATCTTGAAAAGTTTCTCCAGTTCTCTTATTGCATCAAATGTGGTTTGTGTAACTCTGCATGCCCAACAATGGCTACTGATACGTCATTTATTGGTCCTCAGGGACTTGCACAAGCCTATAGGTATGTGGCAGATAACCGAGACAAAGGAAAAGATGACAGGCTAAAAATTGTGGACGACTCTCATGGTATATGGAGATGTCACTTTGCTGGATCATGTAGCCAAGTCTGTCCAAAAGGTGTAGACCCTGCAATGGCAATACAATTGCTCAGGGGATATCTCTTAGGATTTAGAAAATAATATTAAGGCTTTTTAGGATTCTTGCTAGTGTTTACCTGATTGTTTATGGCTTCTGCCATGAAATGATTTGAAACGTTTACCTTGACATCGTTGATTCCATCTATCTTGAGCAAGTTGTCATGTACGTCTTGTGCAATCTTGAATCCAAATATTGCTGGACAAAATGGGCTGGTCAAATGCAGATCAGCGTCTATGCTATATATAACCATTCTATTTCCTAAATTGATGTACAGATCTAGATTAGAAGGAAAGCTAGATGAAAATACATTAGAATTTCTTTCATCAATTTCAGATGACTTTCAAATTGCACTATATGATATACTTGGAAGTCAGGCACACACACTGATGCTTTTCGATAATAAGATAATAACAAAAGCAGAAGCAGGAAAGATTCTTGCCGCTCTGGAGAAACTCAAAAAAGAAAACTTTTCTGAAAAATCAGAAGCTGAAGACATTCATGAACTAATTGAATCACTAGTGATAAAAAAAGCTGGAAAAGAAGCTGGTGGGAAAATGCATACTGCACGCTCTAGAAATGATCAAGTTACACTTGATATACGCATGAAGATACGAGATGATGTAAATATTGTCTGTTTTTGTTTAAACGAAATCATATCTACACTGATACAACTAGCAGAAAAATACCAAAATACGATTGTACCTCTGTATACACATCTCCAACAGGCTCAGGTTGGACTGTTTTCTCATTTTCTTTTGGCATATGCCGATGCACTATTTCGAGATCTTGACAGATTTTATGTCACATATGGCAGAATAAACGAGTCTCCTCTTGGAGCAGGGCCTGTTGGCGGAACAAGCATTCCAATTGATAGACAGTCTACTGCAAAAATGCTTGGATTCAAGGGATTAGTTGAAAATTCCATTGACGCAACTTCATCAAGGGACTTTGTTGCAGAATATGTGGGCAACTCTTCCATCCTGATGACAAATTTGAGTAGGATGGCAGAAGATTTTATCATATGGTCTACTTCGGAATTTTCTTTCCTTGAACTATCTGACAAGTTTACTTCTACGTCAAGTGTCATGCCACAAAAGAAAAATCCGGATATACTTGAGCTAATCCGTGGCAAAACTGCTCAAGTAATAGGATATCAAATGGCAATATTGTCAACTCTAAAGGGTCTTCCATCTGGATATAATCGAGATCTTCAACAAATCAAAGTCTCAATTTGGCCAACTTCAAAAATAATAATATCATCATTGATTGTAGTCAATTCTCTTCTTAAAACCATGACTGTAAATGAGAAAAAACTACGACAAGCAATTGATGGTGGGTTTTCTATTTCTCTTGACATTGCAGAACATTTGGTACGAAAAGGAATACCATTTAGAGTATCACACAAAATAGTTGGGCATCTAGTACAAATAGCAGCCAATTCAAAAAAGTCTCTAACTGGATTATCTATATCTGAAGTAAAAAAATCAATTCCATCTAACGAAATTGATTCAAAGGATCTTTACAAAATTATCCAGTCTACAACCCCTGAATCATCCCTTGAAACTAGACGGTCACAAGGATCTTCTGGTAAGCATGAACAGCAGAGAATGATTGTAGATAGAAAAAGAAAGATTCAGGCGTACGAAACAGGTACACGAAAGAGAACAAATGAAGTAAGAGATGCAATTGGGAGTCTTGAGAATGCTGTAAGCGTATTGATAAAAAACAAAACCTAAAATATATCAAAAACACACAACAATTGAAAGTTTTTACAGATAAAATTAGTAAATGTCTCAATTTAATGCGAGAAACTTGACTTTTATATTGATTTTACTTAACATATGTGCTGATATCTGATTTTTACAACTCATCTTTTAGAATGTATCAATTCGTACAACCACAAACGAACAACCCTAACTACACTGCAGGTCAGACATGGGGTGCACTCAAAAAAGCCTGGCGTGGATACAAAATCGCCAAGGTACAGAGTGATACCACCAGAATGGCTGAATATGCAAAGAAGATCAGAACACTCCAGCATGACTTGGGAATCAAGCAGGCAGAGTTTCCAGAACTGAACCTAAGTTAGTTAGAATTTTTCTATTTTTGGGACTATTTTGTGTAAAATGATATTTTGTAACAGTTTTACTAGTCTCAGAAATGGACATAGGAAATAAGCGGGTTCGCGGGGATTCGGACCCCGGACAGCCGGATTAAAAGTCCGGTACTCTGTCACGGCCTCGACGCGTGTTCAAATCCCGCCAAGGGCGCCATAAATTTTTCTCGGGAACACGACAAATCTGAAATTAAGTCTCAGATCTTGGGTGATAAACCTAGTTTTTTCCTTACATCAGCAAGTGTCTCTTCATTTGCAGCAGCGACAAATGAAATTCTCTTATCATAATTCAGTTTTGAGTCAAGCGGCATACCATTTTCATCAACTACATATCCGCCAGCCTCTAGTGCTATAAGATATCCTGCAGCAACATCAGTGATTCTTAATTTTTTTCGTAGATCTACAAATACATCAACCAGTCCACGAGCAAATATTGCAAGCTCAAGTGCAACAGCTCCAAAATGCCTTACATGGTTTGATGCTGAAAGAATTGGTGCTAATTGTGGTAAGACATCTGGTGAAATTCCTGAAATGTCGACACCAACAACAAAGTAAATCGGCTTTTCTTTATGAACTTGAATTTTTTTGCCATTCATGTATGCTCCTTTGCCCTTTGACGCAGAGTACAAATCTCCGTTATGCAAGTCCATCACTACTCCATCTGTAACAGAACTTAGTTTGTCTTCGGGCGTATATGCAAGTGAACAACAAAAGAATGGTAAACCTCTTACTGCATTAGTAGAGCCATCGATTGCATCCATTATGATAAAGCCTTTTGGATGTGGTGACAATTCAACGATACCACATTCTTCTCCAAATACTGTACATTCAAAATTTATCTCACGTAGGTAATCAAGAACAGTTTTTTCTGCTACAATGTCAATTCTACGAGATATGTCTCCACCTGCACCTATTCCATGGTCTGTACCGGATTCTTTTGTTCCTGCCAGATGTTTTACATTAGCATGTACTCTCTTTGCAGCTTCTTCTAAAACGTCAATTACTTTCACAAGTTTTTCTTTTTCTAGTCCTAATTTATTTGAAGTAATAAAAAAAGAGACTGAATGCATAAATAGCAAAAAAGTTGTGCCATTGTGTGAGCAGTAAAGACGAATCTATCTTTAGCAAGGAGGCACTATTGTCTACCAAGCCAGGCAAGGATATTGTAAAACAGGCACTATTCAAAAGCAAGGGATATCGACTATTTGACAAATACAAAAAGGAAGCAGAGGAAGAGTTTCCAAAATTTACCAAAAGATTTGCAGAAGATCTACTCAATGAGATAAAATCTGATCCTAACCCATTTGAAACTCAAGAAAAATTTGCCAAAGAAGTAGGCTCTGCTGAGATAATTCTTCAAAAATCACAGATAGACGAAGTACGAAAAAGGCTAGAAAATTACGATACTCTTCTAGATAGGGTATCAAGAATACTCAACTCAAATTTTGTGAAAATGACATTTCCAGTTTTTAGTGCACTGTATGATGCATCCACTCAATACTTTGGTGACGACAATGACTCTAAGAAAAAAACCGATATCATTGATGGGCATATCATAGCAATTGACCTAAGTGAACCAATGGATAGAATAATGGACAAGGATGAAGATATAGAATTTTTGGATGATTACAAGCTGATGAATCCATACATCTTGAAACTTGCAAGAGACAAGATTTCTGTTGGAGGTAAGGAAGTTTTGGAAGAATTTGAACGAGGTTTCAAAGATGCAAGAGTGGGTCAATACATTGATTTTAAATTAAAAATGAGTCCTAAGAGTATATCGGAAGAAGAGATGATTCAATGTTACAAAAAATATAGAGCAGTAATGGGAACTGCAGGAAAAAACATGACTCTTGCACGATTTCCACTTGGTGAAATATTTTATCTTGGAATGGCAAAAGCCGCAGAATCTGTTGGATGCGGAAATGAAATTGAAGATTCTATAAAAAATAAATTTGTTAAAGTTCCTTCATGGCCACTATATTACACATTTCTTACAGGCGATGTTCAAAAAGGATTTGATTTTACCATGAAAAAAAGTGACATTTACCTAGGGGAGGCAAGACTTGCTCTAGAATTATTACCTGAGAATTTCTCACACAAAGATTTTCTTGAGTTTCTCTTTCTGACTGTAGAGCACTATAACATGTATTGGTTTAATCAACTTTCAAAAGAAAAACTGTGGAATGAGTTCCAATCCAAGATTCCCAAGTGATCTGGTATGATGTGGTCTGAGAAATATAGGCCCAAGAATCTGCTTGAGATGGTTGGAAACGAAGAAGCAAAAGAATCCTTTGTAAAATGGCTTGGTAAATGGATCAAAGGAACAAAACCTCTCCTATTAATCGGTCCACCTGGTATAGGTAAAACAACCATGGCTGTATTGGGATCAAAGCAGTTTGGTTATGATCTAATCAGCATGAATGCAAGTGATGTAAGAAGCAAACAGAAAATTCAAGAAATTCTCAACCCAATTCTTGGCAACCGTAGTGTACTTGGAAATCCAATGATCTTCGTTGACGAAGTGGATGGAATACATGGAAGAGCTGACTTTGGTGGTGTAGATGCGCTAATTGACATACTGAAGGAGTCTACCATACCGATAATTCTTGCAGCAAATTCTGACTCGTCTGACAAGATGAAGGCCATAAAAAAAGTTACAACTACAGTGAAACTCCGATCTCTTCCTCCTAGATTGATGAGATTGTACGTTGAAGAAATTCTGAAACGAGAAGGCGCATCAATAAAAATTGGTAATATGATAAAAATGATCATTGATTCACGTGGTGACATTAGGTCAATTTTGAATTCTGCCCAGGCATTGTCTGGAGGATTTGAACCTCAACTTGACAAGTCATACGTGACAAATGATTTGGAAGAATCTCTAAATTTATTTTTCAATGCCAAATCTATTGAAGAAGCTCAGACAATACTTTATTCATTGAGAATTGATCCTAGGGAAAAGATTAACGCATTTTATTCAAGTATAATAACAAGCTCTCTACCTGCAACCGTGCTAAAGGAAATGTTAGATGTCTTGTCTGAAGCTGATATGTTGTATGGAAAAATAATGCGAAAACAGGAATGGCGACTCTTACGATATCTTGATGGTATTTTATTAAAATTATACAAACCTGGAGTGACAGTAAAATATTCCAAGTTTAATCTTCCATGGCCTACTCTTAATAGAATAAGATGGGATGGTATGGCAATCAAGGGATTGACTGCAAGTCTTGCAAAACAAATGCACGTATCACGTAGTACGTTTTCAACTTTTTATCTTCCATATCTTCTTTATTGTATAAAAAACAAGTCTATTGAAATGGATCTAAATGAGACTGATAATGCAATTGTCCAAAAGGAATTGGTTTTGATAAAATGAGCTGGCGTTCAATACCTATGAAATTTCCTGGGACATGTCTTGTTTGTAATAAGAAGATTGAAGTCAATGAGGTAGCTCTGTGGGCCAAGGGATTGGGCGTAAAACATCAAGCTTGTGCTGAGGTGAAACAACTAAAGTGCATGGTTTGTGGTGGTTCTGCAGGATGTCCTGATTGTGAATTTGCAGATAACTGTGATCTAGACAAAGTCTCTCAAATGTGTATATGCAAGAGATGCAGTGAGGAAAAAGACGCTTTTTCGTTGTATAAAATTTCTGTATCAAAACGATATCCCATGTTGAATCTTAAACCGTAACCAAGATCTATTCTGGCTAGAATTCAAGGCATACTGTAAAACCTTAAAATCTAACCCCCAAGATTGAAAAACAAATGACAAAGCCCGCCACGAAGATTGTTCCATTAGATCCAGCTTTTCATGGAGAGTCCAATTATGAAGTGGGACTAGAGGATCTTCTTGTGGAAAAGAGAAATTTGGTTGCAAAAACCGAGGCAGAACCACAGGCTACAAAGGAAACAATCCAGTCTGCAAGAGAAGAGCTTCAAATTATAGAAGGATTGTGGGAGAATTACCATATTGGAATGAATGTTTTCCGTAACGCAAAGGGCGGCCGAGATGGCATTAGAGAAGTCAAAACTGATTAAATTAATATAGGTTGTACATAGCCTGTAATTCGAATAATGCACTCTGAAAAGATAAAAAATTTTTTACATAAGAGGCGACAGGCAGAGCAAAGTGGTGGAGAAGAAAGAATTCAAGGACAGCATGAAAAGGGTAAGCTGACTGCCAGGGAACGAATTGACCTACTGCTTGATGAGGGAAGCTTTACAGAAATTGATGCCATGACAACTCATCATTATTATGAATTTGACATGCAGAACAAAAAATTCTTTGGCGATGGAGTAGTGACAGGATATGGAACTATACACGGAAAGCAAGTTTTTCTTTTTGCCTATGATTTTACAGTTCTTGGTGGAACACTAAGTGAGATGGGAGCCAAGAAAATTACAAAAATTATGGATCATGCAGTCAAAGTTGGATGCCCAATAATTGGAATAATTGATTCGGGAGGAGCAAGAATTCAAGAGGGCATACTAAGCCTTGATGGTTTTGCTAGTATATTCTATCATAACCAACTTGCATCAGGCGTAGTTCCTCAAATTACTATTAGTGTGGGACCATCAGCAGGAGGCGCAGTATATTCTCCTGCAATGACAGACTTTGTAATCATGGCTGACAAGATTTCTACCATGTTTGTAACAGGTCCAGAGGTTGTCAAGACAGTTCTTGGAGAAGAAGTATCTTTTGATGAGCTCGGTGGTGCAATGTCACACGGAAGAAACAGCGGTGTTGCACACTTTGTAGGAAAAAATGAGTATCATTGTATGGATATTGTCAAGACACTCTTGTCGTATATTCCTCAGAACAGTACTGATGAAGCACCTATTGTAGAAACTGGTGATGATCCAAACCGACTAGATAACAATCTCATAAACATAATTCCAGAAAATCCTTTACAACCATATGACATGAAAGAGATCATATCTTCTATTGTTGATAATCATGTATTCTTTGAGATACACGAATTATTTGCACCAAATGTTGTAGTTGGATTTGCAAGACTTCATGGTAAAACAATAGGAATTGTTGCAAACCAACCAATGGTGTTGGCAGGAGCATTAGATATTGATTCATCTAACAAGGCATCTCGATTCATTAGATTCTGTGATTGTTATGGTATCCCAATTGTCACACTAGTTGATACTCCTGGATATATGCCTGGAACGCAGCAAGAACATGCTGGAATTATCCGTCATGGAAGTAAACTCTTGTATGCTTATTGTGAAGCTACTGTGCCAAAAATTACACTTATCATCGGTAAAGCCTATGGTGGAGCCTACATTGCAATGGCAAGCAAGAATCTGGGAACTGATGTTAATTATGCATGGCCTACTGCACAGATAGCAGTACTTGGTTCTGAGGCAGCTGTAAGAATTATGAATAGAAAAGAACTTGATTCTGCAAAAGATCCTGCTGTATTAAAAAAACAACTAGTTGATAATTTCACAGAAAAATTTGCTAATCCTTACGTAGCAGCATCATATGGTACAATTGATTCCGTAATTGATCCTGCTGAAACACGACCAGCTCTAATTCGTGCCTTGGATGCTTTAGCAAATAAAAGGGAAAGAAGGGTTCCACGAAAACATGGGAATATTAATCTCTAGATAGATATGATAAAGAAAATTCTAATCTCAAACAGGGGCGAAATTGCAATTCGTGTCATCAAGACATGTAATGCATTAGGAATAAAATCCGTTGCAGTTTATTCCGATGAGGACGTAAATTCAAAGCATGTCAAGATGGCAAGTGAAGCATATCATATAGGCCCTGCACCTCCTGCACAGAGCTATTTGAACATGGAAAAAATAGTAGAAACTGCAATTAGCTCTGGAGCTGATGCAATCCATCCTGGATATGGGTTTCTTTCTGAAAATGCAGACTTTGCAGATCTTTGTGAGAAAAAGAATCTCAATTTCATAGGGCCTTCTGGTAAATCAATGAGACTATGTGGTGATAAAATGGAGTGCAAAGGGGCAATGATCAAAGCCAAAGTTCCAACTGTGCCTGGAAGCCCTGGAATTGTCGAAGAAGTTGAAAAAGCATTGAACATTGCACACGACATTGGATATCCTGTTCTACTCAAGTCAGTTTTCGGTGGAGGGGGCAGAGGAATTAGACTAGTACATAATGAACAAGAATTAAGAGAAGCATTTGAGATTGCTTCTGGAGAATCCAAAGCAGCATTTGGAAAATCTGCATTATTTGTTGAAAAATTCCTTCCAAAAATAAGACACATTGAGCTTCAGCTAGCACGTGACAAACATGGAAATGCTGTACATATCTTTGAACGAGAGTGTTCTATTCAAAGAAGACACCAAAAACTCATCGAAATGTCCCCATCTCCAGTAGTTGATCAAAAGACACGTGACCAAATAGGAGAGCTAGCAGTAAATGCAGCAATTGCAGTTGATTATCTTAACGCTGGAACTGCCGAATTTCTAAGATTAGATGATGGAACCTTTTATTTTATAGAAATAAACGCAAGGTTGCAAGTTGAACACCCGGTAACTGAACTAGTTTCAGGTCTTGATCTTGTCAAATTACAAATTGATATTGCAAATGGAAAAGAAATTCCTTTCAAACAAAAAGATCTCAAAGTAAATGGTTGTTCCATTGAATGTAGAATAAATGCAGAAGATACATTCCTAGACTTTGCACCATCGACTGGAAAAATATGGGATGTTAATATTCCATCAGGTCCTGGAGTGCGGGTAGACACATATCTCTATCCTGGTTGTACTGTGTCACCTTACTATGACTCACTTATGGGTAAACTCATCACATGGGGACAAAACTTTGAAGAAGCTAGACAAAGAATGACACTAGCACTATCTGATTTCTACATTGAGGGTGTTGAAACTGCTATACCGCTATACAAGACTATACTGAATAGCAAGGAATTCATCAATGGTGACTTGTCAACAGACTTTCTTGATAGGTTCAAGATACTAGACAGGTTACAGAGTGATTTGAAAAATGAAGCATCGCAAAAATCCGAAGTCGCACTAGCTGCAACACTAATACATTCAGAATTTCTCAAAAACAAAATAAAACCACGCAAAGAGCATAACATTAGATGGAAAACACAAGTGGACAGGCATTGATATGAAATTCAAACTAGAAAACACTGATGAAAATTTAGATGGAGAAATTGTAAAGTCCATTGGGAATAATGAGTTTGTATTAAAAATACAAGGAAAAGAACGTGACCTCAAAATCGTAACTATGACTCATGACAAGGTTGAGTTTATGCTAGATAGTGTTTATCACATTACAAAATATCTTGAAAACAGTACTAACAGAATTACACTTGTAGTAGACGGCGTAAAGTTGACATTTAACAAACGTCCCGAGATGGACAAAATTGTTTATAAAAATTCTGGAGCGGATTCTGCTTCTGATTCTCAAATAAATCTAAAAAGTCAGATTCCTGGCAGAGTCGTGTCGATAAATGTTGCTGCTGGAGATAATGTCAAGAAAGGTGATGTAGTTTGTGTTTTAGAATCTATGAAAATGCAAATTTCAATCAAATCTCATAAAGACGGTGTTGTAAAATCAATAAAAATGAAACAGGGTTCATCAGTTGCAAAAAGTGATGTACTCGCAGAGATTGAATAGATATTTCTAAAATTATTGATAAATCATTTCATGTTTTATTGTTGAATAAAATTTGTTAATGATTCTGAATTTTCTACATGTCATGTATTTTTATAATTAATTCTGTCTAGTACTGTCTTTTGTTATAACGAACTTGCCGTCAAATATGGAATTATTTGTAATAGTAATCTCTTTATTTTCATCTAGAAGGGTTGTGAACTCTGGAGTTATCTTGATGATAATCCCAGTGTATTTGTCTGATGAATTCTTCAGTTCAATTTTGTCCCCTTTCTTGTATGGTAATCGCTCATTTAGCGGAATTTCTTTTATAATTCGTACATTGCCTTGTATTATTGCATTGTTTGGGATTATGTATTCTGTATCATGATCTGTGATTATCTTTGTGTATAGCATGTTAATTTCTTCAACTTTCCCGTGTATGTTGTCATTTACTATCATAATTGAATCCCCAATCTTGGCTGGAAATGTTGTAAGCATCAATCCTCCTGAAAATATGTTGCCAACTATTGTTGATACTCCAATACCGACAATAATTGCTGCAACTCCTCCGCCAACTAGAATCTCCTGTGGTTCTATATTCCACTCATATAGCAAAGATATACTTGCCATCAATGCTATCACTATTATGGAAAAAAATGAAATGCTTGCAGAGAATTGTGCTGGCATCTTATTTGAAAATCTTTTGATAATACGTCTGACGGCAGTAATGATTGCTAACACAAGTATTATGGTAACAATCGTTTTTGTTACCTGAATGTGTATGTGTTGAAGTCCCATTACTGGCGCAACAAATATTTCAAAAACGGATAAACTAATCCAAGCTATTATTGCTACAATTATTGCCTTTATTGTTAGATTGGTAAATTCATGTCTTAGAGATTTTTGTTTTAATTCATGTGACTGTAGTTTAGATGTATTATCTCTATGATCATTTTGTTTTGGAACAGTCATCTGATCCTAGTGTTGTTCTTGATATTTAGATTTTAGTAATTATACTAATACGTAATTGATACACAATACATTTTAAAAATAAATTAAAAGAGATTTCACTTTATTTCTTGAGAAAGTTTATGATCTCTTGATAGTTTGGTTCTATCAATGGATTGTCTGAAACCCATTTGTAGACTATATTTCCACTTTCATCTACTATGAACACAGATCTCTTTGCTGCATCGTATCCCTTTACATGCAACAAGTCAGGCATTAGAATATCATAATCTCTTATTGTCTGACTCTTATAGTCTCCAAGTACTGGAAAATTAAGATGCTGAGATTCTGCAAATGCTTTATTTGCAAATGGACCATCATTGCTAATTCCTATTACTTGAGCACCAAGTTTTGATATCTGATTCCATTCATCTCTGAAAGTGCACATTTCCTTTGTACATACAGGAGAACTTGCGGCTACAAAAAATGACAGGACTACTTTTTTTCCTTTAAACTCGTCCAGACTTCGCATTTTTAATTCTGTATCTACTAAGGTAAAGGGCGGTGCTTTTTGTCCAACATTTACCATAAAGGATGTTTTTGTATTGTCATATATCAATCATTTTAGAAATTAAACGATTGAAATCGATCAATATGCAAAATTGAAGATATTATTAATTTTCAACAAAATTATTGAAAAATTTGTTGGCAATGAAAATTATGATCGTATAATGTGCATAGATTTTTATACTCTCCGACTGGCTTGTTAGCTACTTTGGTAGGAGAAGCTGCGAGTAGTTTCAGTCCAATCTTATTGTTATTCACATTTGCAATTGTGGCAACAGGGCCAACCCTAATTCTATCTAGAATGATTGCACCAAGACGTACTCCAAACCCAGTCAAGTTTTTACCTATGGAATCTGGCCAAGTTCCACAAGGAGAGGGACGTACCCACTTTATGATGCAGTATTATTCATTTGTCCTGATGTTTGTTGTATTTGATGTTGCATCGATCTTTTTGTATGCCTGGGGAAGCAGCATTCTTGATTTGCCTAAGTCTGCAACTCTCCCAATAATTGGATTTCTTGCAATAATTTTTGCAGCATTTGCCTTTGCATTATATCAAGCGGGGAGAAAGGACATTTGGTAACTTTTAAATCAAATATAAGAAAGACTCGGAATAGGGAAGAATAATGCTAAAAGAACTGCTTAACCAAGATACAGCACCGCATGCCACTAATGTTCTAGTTGGAAAGCTTGGTGATGTCCTCATAAGGGCAGTTGGAAAACCATTTGATATGGCTATCAACTGGGGTAGAATCTACTCCTTGTGGCCGGTACACCTTGAGACAGCATGCTGTAGTGTAGAATTTGGTGCTGCCTCTAGTCCTAGATATGATGTCGAAAGATTTGGTATTATTGAGGCATTTGGTTCACTCAGACAATGTGATCTCATAGTTGTCATGGGAACAATTACCAGAAAAATGGCTCCTAGATTAAGAATGGTCTATGATCAGATGCCTGATCCAAAATATGTCATAGCAATGGGAGCATGTGCAATAACTGGAGGATTATACTTTGACTCGTATAACGTACTACCTGGAATTGATGGAATTCTTCCAGTTGATGTTTATGTTCCCGGATGTCCACCAAGACCTGAAACATTAATTCAAGGATGCATGTTACTTCAAGAAAAAATAAAACGGACAAAGGCTAAATAACAATGAGCTCTGGAACTGAAAAGGACGTAGAAGTTAAAGATACTACAGAGGAACATTCTGAAAATATAACCAAATCCGATTCAATGTCAAAAGGTGAGGCAAAAAAATTCTATGAAGAAAAAGGATTGGACTTGTCTCCCGATGTTCCTGTCAAGCCAAAACCAATTCCGACATTTGAAAAATCTCTAGCAGATAAAATTTCGTCAAAATTTGGCGATAAGATACATGTAGATTATGTAAGAGCTGACAGAATTAGAGCAACTACTAAACGAGAAGACATTGTAGATGTTGCTAAATTTATACGAGATGAACTAAAGTATGATCATGCAGAATCTGTATCAGGTGTTGACTATCCGGATTCAAGTGAAATTGAAGTTATTTATCATCTAGGATCTTATACTGATGAAAAACTAGGAAGACAAATTTTTGCACTTGCAACTCGAGTTCCAAGGGAAGATATTCCAAATCCAGGTTCAGATGCAACAAGAACTCCATCACTACGTGATGTATTTTATAGTGTAGAATTTCACGAAAGAGAGTGTTTTGAAATGTTTGGCGTGTATTTTGAAGGTCATCCTGATATGAGACGATTACTTTTGCCAGAGGATTGGGCAGATATACCACCATTTAGAAAAGATTTCAAGATAAAGGGACGATAAAATGACAACACAACTACCTCCAGGAATGCATCTTGAAACAGTGGATGACAAAATAATGACACTTAACGTAGGTCCTCAACATCCAGGTTCTGGACACATGAGACTAATCATCAAAGTCGATGGAGATTACATTGTTTCTTGTGATCCTGATCCGGGTTATGTACATCGAGGAGAAGAAAAAATGGCTGAATATAGAAATTATATTCAAAACATTCCTCATCTTGAAAGACCAGTAATACATGATTCTTCCAACATCTTGTATCCATATTGTCTTGGAGTGGAAGAATTATTGGGGATTGAAGTTCCAGAACGTGCAAAATACATACGAGTAATTGCAGCAGAACTGAATCGTTGTATCTATATTTTATACTGGTTAGCAATCTATGGAATATTCTTAGGTCACTCTACTATGTTCATGTGGCCTGCAGGTGATAGAGAACTTTTCATTGATCTTTTAGAAGCAATGTCTGGTGCTAGAGTAACTCATGCATATCTAGTACCTGGTGGAGTACGAAACGATTTACCATCTAACTTTGAAGAAAGATGTTTACGTCAAGTTGAATATTTTGAAAAAAGACTCAAAGAATACGAGGCAGTATTTTATCAGAATCCTCTCTTGAGGGCAAGAACAGAGGGAAGTGGAATACTATCAAGAACTGATGCTATCAGACTTGGTACTACTGGTTCTGTACTTCGAGCATCTGGTGTTGATTTTGATGTAAGGAAAAAAGAGCCATACGATGTATATGAAAATCTAGACTTTCAAACAATAGTACTCAAGGAAGGAGATTCCTATGCAAGATCTCGAGTGCCTTACCTTGAGATGTTTGAAAGCTGTAGAATAATAAAAGACGCATTAAAAAAGATGCCAAAATCAGGTTCGGTGCGCACAAAATTAAAACCAAATCCAAAAGGAGGTAACGATGAGGTTTATCGTAGAATCGAATCTGGAAGGGGTGCAATTGGATATTACATTGTATCTAACAACAGACCAGAACCTTATAGAGTAAAGATAAGCGTCGGCTCGTTTAGAAATTTGATTTGTATGCCATATTTGCTAAAAGGAGAAAAACTAGGTAACATGCCAGCAGTCTACTGGGGTCTTAATTATTGGCCTGTGGAGGCAGATAGATAAATGTCAACTATTGCACCGCAGTTTAGGTTAAGCCGATTCATAGGCTCCTTGTTTGATTTGATATTCTGGGTCATTTTGATCTTCAGTCTAGTTGGATTGCCCATAGTCTTCATCGTACTGTTTTACATCAAACTGCCGGTAATCAACAATCAACTGATGACGCCTTATTTGGCAATGACTTGGATGGCAGATCCATCACGTACTTTGCCAATTGTCAAGAACTTTATGCATACTACTATCTTCAAAGTGATGGCATTTCCAGGATTTGGATTTGCCGCATTGCTTGCAGCTGCAACAATATTTGTTGAAAGAAAATTCCTTGCAAAAATACAACTCAGAGTTGGTCCACTCTATTGTGGAAAAATAGAAGGAATACTACAACTGATGGGTGACGGATTTAAGCTAATGAGCAAAGAGATCATCATTCCTGCAAAAGCTGACAAACCAATATTCTGGCTTGGTCCATTGTTGTTTGTTGGTGCAGCTGGTGCATTTGTTTCTCTTATTCCAGTTGCTCCGGGATGGGTAGTTGCAAACCCTAACGTTGGACTTTTAGCAGTATTTGCAGTCATTGGTTTCTTTCCAATAATTGCTGTACTTACTGCATGGGCAGCAAATAGTAAATGGACATTCATTGGTGGTCTTAGGGCACTCCATCAAATGGTTGCTTTTGAAATTCCGTTGATACTTTCACTTCTTGGAGTCGTAATACTCTCTGGAAGTTTGAATCTCTCACAGATTGTTGTATCCCAAGAACACTTTTGGTGGATAGCATTTCTTCCAATCGGTGCCATAGTATTCTTCATTACAATATTGGCAGAGCTTGAAAGAGTTCCATTTGATCTTCCAGAAGCAGAAAGTGAGATAGTTGCAGGATGGTTAACGGAATTCTCAGGAATGATGTATGGATTAATTCAACTTGGAACTTATTTGAAATTATATGCATTTGCAGGATTGTTTGTAGTATTATTCCTTGGCGGTTGGAATGGTCCAATGGTTTGGCCACCATTCCCACAAGATATCGTAACTCAAGGAATTACAATTGGCCCTGTAACTGCCAAGTTCCCTGGATTGCCACTTTTTGATCAGGAGATGCTCAACGGTACGTTGTGGTTTGTAATAAAGACTGTAGGAGTTATACTCTTAATTCTGTTACCGCGTGGAGTTTTCCCACGAGTTAGAATAGATATGATATTGCACACTGGTTGGTACAAACTAATTGGTCTTGCATTCATTAACATCTTTATAGCTCTCGGATTGCTATACGCAGGTGTCTTGGGACCGGGAGGATTTTTGCAATGAGTAATGTAATTGGGATAATACGTGCACTAAATTCTGGTGTAAAACATCTTGCAGTGAAACGATTTACGTTACGTTATCCTGAACAGAAATTAAAATTTGTAGGTGATGGCTTTCAGTTCAATCCAGAAACTGGAGTGGGAATTGCTGGGTTGCGAGGAAGACACATACTATTCCATGAGCACTGTACTGGTTGTCAGCTTTGCTCGGTAGCATGTGAGGGGATAGCAGAGGCCATAAGCATGGTCAAGGTTCATGAAACATGGAAGCATAATAAGAAAGCCATAATGCCACAGATAGATTACGGTAAATGTGTATTCTGTGGTCTATGTGTTGATGCATGTCCATTTTATGCGCTCTACATGACCAACGATTATGAGCTTTCATCTTTTACAAAATCTGCTCTGATTTACACCCCTGCCCAACTTGCCATAAAGCCAAACATCTCACAAGATGTTGAAATAAAGATCGATGACAGGGGTGCTTCACATGGTTGATGCTGTATTTCTAGCTCTTTCTGTTCTGACAATTGGATCTGCAATTGCAGCACTTGAGATACGTTCTTTGATATATGGTTCAATCGCATTGATGCTTGCATTATCTGGCGTTGCTGGATTCTTTTTGCTTTTAGATGCGCCATTTGTGGCCATGTTCCAACTTTCAGTTTACGTTGGTTCCATTGCAGTTCTTATACTGTTTACAGTCATGTTGGTAAGACGCGAACTTATTTTCAATAAAGTCGAAGACAAACGCAGAAGATATGCTGGTATTGCATTGATGATTGTTATCATGTTAGGCATAGGAACAATAATCATTGGTTCTGGTCTGAAAACAATGGAAACAAATTCAGCTGAAGTAGATTACAAAAAAATTGGAGAAGACTTTCTAACATATTATTCGCCTGCATTAATAGTGATGGCATTAATTTTGGCATCATCAATTATTGGGGCAATGACACTAGCACGAAGGGAGGATGTTATAGATGGCCAACGCGCTGATTGATTTTATTCTAGTTTCAGTGGCATTGCTTGCCATTGGAATCTATGGAATTGCAGTAAAAAGAAATGCAATACGTATGCTCTTTGGCATAGAGATGGTTATCAATTCTGCCAATCTCAACTTGGTAGCATTTTCAAGATATATACCAAATAGCCAGGGACAAACATTTGCTCTCTTTTCAATAGCAATTGCAGCAGCAGAGGTTGCAGTCGGGTTGGCACTGGTAATTGTGGCATATAGGATGTACAGAAACATTGACATTGCAGACTTTAGGAGTTTGAAAGGATAATGCAATTCGTACTATTACAGGCTCTGCTATTGCCACTATTGCTCTCTCCGGTTGCATATTATCTTGGACGCAAGTCTGGGCCTACTGTTGCAGCATTGTTTAGTTTTGGATTACTGGCATATTGCACTGTACTAGTTATTACTCCAGTGCTTTCAGGAGGTTATGAAGAGCATTACAAATGGACTCAGCTGTTTGGTGAATTTGGATTATTGCTTGACGGCCTTGCTTCTCCGTTTGCAATTATCATATATTTGATATCAACAGTGGTAGCACTTTTCTCAAAACCATACATGGTTTCAAGAATTACTACCATGTTTGAAGAGCGAATGAATTCTGAAAAACAACTAGTAGGAGGCGGTACTGAAATGGTAGAATCTTCCTCTCTGAAAAGTCACCTTAATCATCAAATTGGAGCATACTATGCGCTCTTCCTTGTAATGGCAATGGGTATGCTTGGAACTATACTTGCAACCAACTTGATTGAATTTTATGTCTTCTTTGAGGTCATGCTTATTCCAGCATTTTTCATGTTAGCAATTTGGGGATATGAATCAAGACGTAGAGTGGCATTGCTATTCTTTTTCTGGACTCATGTTGGTGCTGTAATTCTTTTACTAGGTTTTCTTTCAATTGGTCTAAGCGTTGGCAGTTTCAATTATGCAGATATCAAAACACATGGTATACCTCCGCATGTTCTTGCACTAGCAGCTGTTGCAATCATAGTCGGGCTTGCTGTGAAGATGGCATCATTTGTAGTGCACATGTGGTTACCACATGTTTACCGATCTTCGCCAACTCCGCTTAACGCACTCTCCTCTGGAGCAATGTTAGGAGTTGGCGCATATGGATTCTTTAGATTGATAATAATGCTAATGCCTGCCCAGTACGAGCATTTTGCGTTGGCCTTGAACATTTGGGGCCTGGTAACTATGATCTACGGTGGAATAATGGCATTAGTGCAAGATGACATTAGAAAATTATTTGCTTATTCTAGTATTAGTCAAATGGGCTATATTTTATTTGGAATTGGTTCTGCCTCTGCACTTGGACTCTCTGGTTCTGAAATGATGTTTGTATCTCACAGTCTAGGTAAAGTGATTTTGTTCATGATGGTTGGCGCAATAATTTTGCAAGTTGGAACTCGCAGTATAACAAAGATGGGAGGTCTTGCAGGAAAGATGCCAATAACAGCAGTTTGTGCAATGATTGGAGCCCTTACTCTCATGGGTGTTCCTCCAACTAGTGGATTTATGGCAGAATGGACAATGTTCTATGGCGCACTCCAAACTGCAATTCAACAGGGCTCAATGATAAGAATGGCTACATTTGGTCTAGGTTTGGTTGCAACTGTAATTACTATGGCATATGTACTATGGATGATAAAACGAATCTTCTTTGGAAAACTTCCAGAAAATCTAGAAAAAACAAAAGAAGCCAATTGGTATGTTACAGGCCCAATGATGGTCTTGGCAGGATTTAGTGTTGTTATTGGAATATATCCAGATGTATTCTTTAACCAAATTATTCCTTTCATGAAAGGATTGGTAGGAGTTTAGAAAATGAATATTTTGCCTTTTGATTTTATTTCTGGATTGGGAGATCTTAGAGTATGGGCAATTTGGATACTTCCATTTATTGCAGCTCTGATAATACCAGCTGTTGGAAAAGCTTCCAAACGCGCAACTGGTTATGTTGCAGTAGCATTTGCTCTTGCAAGTGCAATCTCTGTTCTAACTCTTCTTCCATCAGCTCTTAGTAATCATGAGATACACAACCAAATTCCTTGGATCTCATCCATTGGACTCAAGGCTGGAGTTTTAGCTGATCCACTTGCTGTAATAATGAGCAATGTTGTTGCTTGGATTTCATTTTTGATATTTGTATACAGTACTGGATACATGAAAGGGGACAAGGATCTAACTAGATTTTTCTTCTGGATGGCATTCTTCTTGGGTTCAATGCAGCTTATTGTTTTATCTGATAACTTTTTGCAGCTCTTCTTTGGTTGGGAAGGAGTAGGCCTTGCATCATATGCCTTGGTAGGATTTTGGTATAAAGACAAGAAAAAGGATCATGTTGGCATAGAAGGACGACATGTGCTTGGTCTTATGGACTATTATTCTCCAACACATTCTGGAATGAAGGCATTCATCATGACAAAAGTTGGTGATATCATGATGCTAGCTGGTATGTTCCTAATCTTTGCATTTGCAGGCACTTTTGGATTTAGAGAATTAACTACAAATACTAGCTGGGCAACTGCCATGGCTGCACAGCATTTGCTTATTCCAGCTGCTGTTTTGTTATTTGGTGGTGCAATAGGAAAATCTGCACAATTTCCATTAAACGAATGGCTACTTGAGGCAATGACAGGACCTACTGCAGTTTCAGCACTCATTCATGCTGCAACAATGGTAAAGGCCGGTGTATTTTTGGTAGCAAGATTGGCTCCTCTATTCTTTGCACTAGCAGCAATTGGAATCAATATGGATCAATTCTTTGAGGTGATAGCATGGGTTGGGGCAATAACTGCACTTCTTCTTGCCACACAAGGAATGGTGCATCCTGAAATAAAAAAAGTCCTTGCATATTCTACTGGCTCTCAGATAGGTTACATGATGATGGCTCTTGGTGTTGCAGGTCTTTCAAAACAATTCGTTGATGGATATACAGCTGGATTCTTCCACCTGATTTCGCATGCCATGTTCAAGGCATCGCTGTTCATGGCAGCAGGTTCTGTATTACACATTGTTGGTTCTAGGTTTATGACAGATATGGGAGGTCTGAGAAAATACATGAAAAAGACCTATATCTTCATGTGGGCAGCAGGCCTTGGCTTGATGGGTGCTCCATTTATCACAACAGGTTTCTGGAGTAAAGATGCAATATTTGCAGCAGTTTACCAGTCCGGTAATACTTGGGCTCTTCCACTATTTGCAATTGCAGTAGTTACTGCAGTGATAACTGCGTTCTATACAACTAGAATGATAGGACTAGTATTCTTTGGTAACAAAAGCAAGCATATTGAAGAACTGGAAAAGGCAGGACATCATGTACACGAAGCTAGTCCTTCAATGTGGGTTCCATATGGAATACTTGCTGTGCTAACAATTGGAGTAGGTGTAATGGGTCTTGCATTTGAACATCAGATACATGATCTCTTTGTTAATTACTTGGGTTCAACCTTTGGAATAAAGTCTGATGTTTCAGCCGTTGCAATGGGAGGGTCACAGCAATTACTTGGTGGCTTCCTAGAAGGTGTTAATCCTTTAGCTCTCATGGCATCGTTAGCTGCGTTTGCCATTGGATTTGGACTAGGGTATGTATTCTATATCGGAAGATTTGCTGATCCAGTTAAATTTGTAAATTCAAACATATTCTTTTACGCCATTCACAAATTCTTCTTAAACAGATGGTATCTCAATGCAATGATCTATTGGGGATTTGTGGTAGCTCCTCTGTACGTAGCAAGGGGTCTTTACAAGTACTTTGAGAACATTGTATTAGAGGGATTCAATGTGGTTCCAGAGAAGACTATGGCTGGTGGTGCAAGAATAATGCAAGCAACACAGACAGGAGTTTCTCAATCATATCTTTACATCTTTGGAGTAGGTATACTAATCGTAGTATTCCTGTTGTTAATTTAGGAGATAGAAAATGATAGACTTTACATCAACACCAATTATGTTAACTCTGATACTTGGGGCAGTAGGAGTATTAATTCCAGTAATTAATGTAGCAAGAAAAGAGAAAGGCTCTTCTGTTTATGGTGCCATAACTCTTGGCGCGTTACTTGCAGCAATTGGATTTGTCATCTATCAAATAATTACAAAACATGTAACACAATCTGCAATTTTCTCGTCAAATGTTCTAGTTGATGACAAGTTTGGATCATTCTTTGCAATTGCAATGTTGATTGTTGGAATAATGACAACAGTAGGCTCATTTAGCTATATGCGAAAAAGAGCCAATCCTGCAGTATACTATTCGTTAATTCTACTTGCATCAGTTGGAATGGTACTAATTGCATACTCGACTGATCTTGTAATGTTATTCATAGCATGGGAACTCATGAGTATTCCAACATATGTCTTGGCTGGATATCTCAAAAAGGATCCTTCATCAAATGAAGCTGCAATCAAGTATTTCCTGTTTGGTGCCTTGTCATCTGGAATCATAATCTATGGAATCTCAATTGCATACGGTCTGACAGGTTCTACAAATATCGAACAAGTCATTGCTGGGTTCTCAAAGCTTGGACCTGACATGATGCCTCTTGCAATACTTGCTGTGGGCATGTTCATAGCTGGCTTTGGATTCAAAATAGGTCTAGTTCCATTCCACATGTGGTTACCTGATGCATATGAAGGCGCTCCTCCGACAATAGCTGCATTACTTGCAGCTGGTACAAAGAAAGCAGGTTTTGCAGCAGCTCTGAGAGTGATAATCATGGGTGCAATAGCACTCAATCTTCACTGGGCATTTGCACTTGCAGTAATTGCTATTGTAACCATGACTATAGGAAACTTGGCTGCAATCAAACAGAGAAATCTCACAAGAATGCTTGCTTATTCAAGTATTGGACAGGCAGGATACATTTTGATTGGTCTTAGTGTAGCGCCAATCTCACCCATTGGAATCCAGGCCTCGTTGTTCCACATCTTAAATCACTCTGTAATGAAGGCATCAACTTTCATTGCTGTTGCAGGAATTGTTACAACTCTTGGTGTTACTCATATTGAAAAGATAAAAGGCCTTGGCAAAAGAATGCCCATCACCGCACTTGGTCTTACAATTTCATTACTTGCACTAGCTGGTGTACCACCACTTAATGGATTTTGGAGCAAACTAATGTTATTTGGATCTGCAATAGATGCAGGCCATACTTTGTGGTGGGCTCCATATCTTGCAGTGGCAGGAGTTCTTAACAGTGCACTCTCACTTGCTTACTATGGTTGGATAATTAGAAAAATGTACTTTGAAGATGGAGAATCAAACAAGAGACTACAAGAACCAAAATCAGTAATTGCAGTCATGATATTTTCAATAATCTTCATAGTTGGAATAGGTATCTATCCAGATCCAGTTATTGCATTTGCAAAATCTGCAGTTCCTATTATGAGCGGATTGCCAGTTATACACTAAGCATAGTAAAGTCTAGAAGACTCTCTAATCTTGTTCTTGAAGGACCATCATTAATTTTTCTTAATGCTGTCTTTGCTTTCTTGGAATAATTGTTGAGCATAACATCCATCTTGTCAAATACAATACGAGGATCAGAACTTTTCTTGATCAATGTATTGAATAATTTATCTTCATTATTCCAATCTTGTAAATCATCTCTGATTTGATATGCTATTCCCATGTTTTTGCCATATTCTGCAAGTGCCAAAATTTGCTCTTCTGTACCTCCACCTAATATGGCTCCAATCTTTGCCGCTGCTTCAAATGCAGTAGCGGTCTTGTACTCCATGACTTTTACATAGTCGTCAAAAGTAACATCTTCGCTTGTCTCTAATCTTGTTTCAATCATTTCTCCCTCACTCATCATCATTGCAGTAATTGCAAGCTCTCTTCCTATTCTTGCATTATCAAGACGAGATGAAATATTCAAAATCAATCCTAGAACAAAATCTCCTGTTATGATACTAGTGTTATATCCATACTTGATGTGAAAAGGATCCTTTCTTCTTCTTAGAATTTCATTATCGATAATATCATCATGAATTACAGACTCGGTGTGCAATAGTTCTACAGCACATGATGCAGAATATGCATTTCCATCACACTTTCCTACACTTTCTGCAGATAATATGAGAATTAATGGTCTTATTCTCTTTCCGCCTTCCAAAGAATATTGTAATGGTTCAAAAAATTCTGAGGCAGAATACAAGTCTAATTCTTGTTTAATTGCATCGTTAACCTTGTCTATGTAATTTTCAAAGTCTTTTATGAGTGGATTTATTTCAAAATTCTTTCTATCCAAGAATTACACTAGCAACCGTAATTCACAGTTAGAATATTAATGCTTTTGAAATATGGTGCTCCAGCCGGGATTTTCATCATGAAGAATTTGAACCCGGGTCGTAGGATTGAAAGTCCCACATGCTTGACCGGTCTACACCACTGGAGCCCGAAATGCATCCTATTTTATATCCATAAAATCCTTTTGGAGATGTTAATCTGGATACCTTCAAAAATCAAAACGACGTAATGGATTAATTGACTACATCAAAACAATCTCTCCAATAGACGAACTTTTAAATTGTAAGCATAGTGAACAAACTAAAAAACAGGTATGTATACTATGTAAAGACGTTTTGTAGTTTCTCAAATACTACACAGAAAAATTACTTACCTTGAAAGATGAACCAATAGAACTTTACAAAAAGATTATCATGGTGCATGGGACAAAAGATAGATAAAATTAATGAATGAAGCAACCAAAAATATTCAAACAATACGGTTGGGATGAGAGCCGAAAAACTTTGGAAAATTCCATGATTCTTCTTCAGGAATGTAACTCAACTTGACTGGCTTTTCGTTACCCGGAGAAGTAATTTATGATTTGTCCTTTATGCTTGCTTTTGCAACTTGTAATATCCCTTGATTCGTATCTTTCTGATCCTCTGCGATACATGTAAAATTATTTATCATAGTCTCTTCATTTAACTGAGACCTGTACCGACAAGAGATCAAAGTGAAGACTAAAGACAACAAGGTCAAGACGAAGAATACTGCTGTTCCATTATTGAAAGATGAATTTACAATTACCGATTTTACCTATCTTTTGTCTAGGCTTTATAATCTGTATTGAATTGAGAGAATATTTTTCTTAAATAAAAACATCATAATATTGTATATGCAAATCTTACAGATTACAATTATGGCGTCACCAACACATAGTCGTATAAATAATGGGTACTAGAAAATAACACGAAAACATCAAGCAAGATCTTATTTAGCGCAATAATATTTTCTATTCTGTTCTCACCGATTGTAGCAAATTCTCCTGTTATGGCCCAGACCTCATCTTGGCCAATCCCTATTCCGGGTAACATCATACCTCCTCCAGGTTCAGGCAGTCCAATTGTTCCGTGGAATCCCAATCTAGGTACTGTCTCACTTACCATCCCGCCAAATTTGTTATATTCTATTAATCAAGTCAAATCTGGACTGGTTGCTTCTGATTCACTAACTGATGAAACCATGACACAACAGCAATTACAGGCAAATCCTGGATATTGGTCGTATTATGGTAGTGCACCGGTAGAAAATGCGCCGTATACATTTTCCAGAGATACTCAGGGTCTACACATTGGTGTTCAAGCACCAGCCAATGGCACCTGGGCTGGATTTTTTGCAGAGAGTCCAAATACTAGCGCGATGCTATTTCATTCCATAGTATCACTGCCACAGAATGCCATACCGTACCAGTGGTATGATAATGGATTATACATACAGACATCGCAACCATTTATCAACTATGTAACATGTGCCGCAGTTATAGGTGCATGGGGAACAAATTGGGCAGTGGTATCTACAACAGGTGATGCAAATCAAGCTACACAATTTAATGTATTATGGACAGATAACAGTGCAAACCAGCCGCTAACACGTGACTGCACTATCGTTACAAATGGCAACAACCTACTCAAGGTTTACCTTGATGGTACGCTAGTATATTCAAACAGCACCTTGAACTTGCAGATGCCAGGACCTTTTAATGCATATCTTGAACCACAATCATCGTATCCAGGACAGATGTTAACTGGCTCCTACCAGGACTATTACGCAACAACAAGTGAGAAAATCCATGTAACAAACAATCCAATTCTTGCAGCTACTGTCAAGATTGTGGACCCGTCAGGTCTTGTGCTTGCAAGTGCACCAGTAGATTCTTCTGGCACAGCCACCTTGGGTATAGGACATTATCACATGCCAGTTGGTGCGTATATCAAGATATATGATACACTCAATGATGAAATTGCATCAACATCTAGTCCAGTTAACATCTTTGGCGGCGATGTTTACTCCGTTAGTTCAAGTGTAGGATCTATTGGATCTATCGGGTCTATAACACTTCCATAGATTGCTATCGTCCTAAAATAGAGGTGCTGAATAGAATCATTCAAATTGACCAAATCCTGATTAGTGAAAGTAATTTTCAAGATGTTTATTATTTAAATGCCACATAATCCGAAATTTAGGATTCATAGAACATTTTACTTGTGCATTAGACATAATTTGAGAGGATTGGCTTATACTGTTCAAATCCTTTTGCAGGCATTCCAAAGATTTTTTTATTGCTGAAATGTGATAATTATTATGAGTTCTCTTATCACAAGAATTGACAAGATTATTGAAGATCAGAGTTTGTTAAAGCACAAATTCTATGTAATGTGGAGTGAAGGCAAGTTATCAATGGATTCTCTTAATGGTTATTCAAAAGAATATTTTCAACTAGTAAAATCAGTTCCCTCATTTGTAGGACAGGTAATGGAGAAAAGTCCATCTGAACTCAAAAGCACAATTGCCTCAAATAGAGATGAGGAATCTGAACATATCGAACCGTGGATAAAATTTGCATCTGCACTAGGCGTATCACAAAATGAACTAGGACAATATGCAGGCCTTGACCATACTAAACAAGCAATTTCAAATCTTTCATGTCTGATGAATACATTTGAGGGTGGAGCTGCTGCAATGTATGCTTTGGAACAAGAAATACCAAAAATTAGCTTGTCAAAAATAGATGGATTGAGAAAATTTTATGGTCTTTCAGATGATGATGCAATAGAATATTTCAGACTTCATGCAGAAGCTGACATACGACATGCTGCCCTCTGGAGAAAAATCTTGGAAAAAACTTCTGCATCAAAAGAAGACGAACTAGTGGAAATAGCTAGTAAATCAGTAGCTGCTCAAAATCTCTTACTTGATAGCTGCTACAATGCTTACTGCTAACCTCTATACTATTTTATAGCGCATGTCAATTTGCTCTTTCGTAGGGCCCATAACT
>JAJPEA010000132.1 GCA_023252335.1 Nitrosotalea sp. | reverse complement strand
CTACCGAGTTTAGTGCAAACACCCTGTAATAGTACGTGGTGCTTGGTGATAGTCCGGTATCAGAATACGTAGTACTTGTGTTTCCAGTATTCTTTACTATTGTAGTCCAGGTGGTTCCGTCAGTTGAGCTTTGGATCCTATATCCTGTGATGGGTGAGCCGCCATCACTTGATGGTGCATTCCATCTCAGGTCAATCTCCGATGGTGAGACTGCAGTTGCGGTGAGGTTTGATGGATGTGTTGGAATTGTAGCATACACTGCAGTTATGGATTGGTCTGATGTAATAGATATGGTACGGTTTGCATTTGTGGAACTTGTGTCAAGCCAGTGGTTGAACTTGAACTTGTCAGAATTTCCAACATGTACGGTATATGTCTGCCCGTTGTCAAGTGTAAAGTTGTTTGGTGTGATGCCTGAATCAATCTGAGTGCCGTTCTGCGCGTACAGTTTTGTAGAGAAGCCTGTAATGGTATTGCCGTATGAGTCCTGAGAGTTGACTTGGAGTTGGGATGTTGTACTCTGGGGTGGATTACCGTTTATTACAGAAACAGTGCTATCTTCTTCATTGACAACATAGATCATGTTTGTATTAGGGTTTACTGCCGCAGTGTGTAAACCAGTGTCACATCCACATCCTACGGTTATTTTGTTTATGATGCCATCGGTTGAACCATCTATTACTGAAACCGTATTATCAGTAGAATTTGGTGCGTATATTTTGTTAGTAGTTGGATTTGCTCCTATCCCATCTGGAGCAAGATTGGATATTCCGTTTATGAAATTCAGTGTTGAACCATCAAATATGTCTAGTGTACTTTGCGAGCCACTAACGAGAGATACGTAGATCTTGTTTGTACTTGGATTTACTCCAACACTGTTGACAAGTCCTGCCACATCAATTCTTTTAACTACACTATTACTTGTACCGTCAATTTCAACTATTTTGCCCAGAGTGCCTGCAAGTCCAACGTAAATGGTGTTTGTACTAGGATTGACTGCTCCCTGAGTAGGATTACCTCCTACCGATATCGTGGATACCACCTTATTGTTAGTGCCATTTATTACAGAAACTTGGCCACTGTCATAATATGCAGTATAGATCATATTTGTATCTGGATTTACTCCGATGGGAAAACCAACACTTGGAATCTGAGTTACAATGCTGTTAGTGGTACCATTGATTACTACCAAATTAGTGCCTCCGGAAACATAAATCAGATTAGTGTTTTGATTTACGGCAATTTCAAGGGATGACGTTCCAATAGGTATTGTGTCTACCAGAGTGTTGGTTGTACCATTGATTATATCGATTGAGTTGCCTTGACCTCGAGTTACATAAATCATATTTGTATAAGGATTAACTCCAGCAAACTCAGGGAAGTGCGAAGTACCAGTATTGCCCAACGGTATTGTAGCCACAACCGTATCTGCAAATGCATTTTGTGCAAGTATGCCCAATGAGAATAACAAAATTGGGGCAAACATTACGACGAGTTTTTTTGAAGCGTGTGTATCTACATTATTAAAATGCAGTGCTCTTACCTCGGTTTCTGTTATTTTTATTACATATACAGATATGCTAAGATTGTTAGTGAAAATGTTACATACTTGTAGGATCCATTAATTTCTTGATCTCCGGCAGATCTGAAAATTCATTAGTGTGCATTTTTGCGATTTTACTTTCCAGATGTACGTTTGTTCAGCTCCACATTGAATCAGCAATAGATAGATGCCTAGATCTCAATCTAAAACAAAGAATACAAAGTGAATTTGTTCAATGCCCTTATTTTCAGACTCAGTTCCGGTTTAGTAAAGCCATTACAAGAATCATTTTTAGATTCACGTGAATGTTCACTATATCATCCAGCAAATTGCAAAATTTCAATTGTTTTATTTTTAAAAGATTAATGAAATAAACTGGGAACATTATTCAAGTTTAAATTATAATTTACGTAAACATATTCATGCACCAGAGATTAACTGTGACTTTTTTGGCAATCATTTTTACATTATCAATTGCATCACATACAAATTACTCAGAAGCCACATCTGGAAAAACACCCATACTAACACCTTTACAACAAGCCAGAATGCACATTTCCATTAACCAGATTATTTGTCAAGATGGTTTTCAAATAGTCATGAAAAAAACTGATGGAAGCCCCGCTTGTGTGAGAACAGACAGTGTATCAATATTGATTGAACGAGGATGGGCAGTACATGTTTTACCAGCATATACAACTGGAGGTATCAAAAACTCGGACATGTTTGATGGTGGACCTCTTGAGATAAAGACCAGTCTAGTAAAATATTATGATAATACTACAGGTTATTTGGCAGAACCCATGCAAGGCAATAATTTTCCAGGAGTGATTTTGATTCATGAATGGTGGGGTCTAAATGATAACATCAAGAGCATGGCAAGAGGACTTGCGTCTCATGGATATACAGTTCTAGCAGTTGACTTGTATGCAGGACAAGTTGCCACAACACCAGATGGGGCAAGACAACTCTTGCTTACTTTTGATGAGCAAAAAGGCATGTCCAACATAGATTTTGCCGTAAATTTACTCAAGCAAAACTATAACGTAACAAAGATTGCTACAATCGGATGGTGCTTTGGAGGAAGTCAATCATTAAACTATGCCCTAAGTGGCAGCAAGATCAATGCAACCGTAATTTATTACGGAGAACCAGTTACAAACACTACCAAGTTAGCGGCAATCAAGTGGCCACTGTTAGGATTCTTCGGTGACAAGGACCAATCAATTCCTTTAGACAAGATAAAAGAGTTCAAGTCGGACCTTGATAGCAGTGGAGTAAAAAATGAAATTTACATTTATCCAGGACTTGGTCATGCATTTGCAAACCCATCAGGTCTAAACTATGCGCCAAAAGAAACAAGCGATGCTTGGAACAAGACACTTTCATTTTTAGATAAATATTTGCAATAGATATCATTCCCTAGCACAATACTGTTCCCATACCGCGTGTGAGACTTTACCATAATACAAAACACAGTTTTCACAAAAAGAGTCCCACTCTGTTATTTCAAGCATATTAAAAAATTCCCGAGTCCATTCATAGGTCGGCAATTTTCGATATTGGAATTGTTGAATTGTAAAGATCTCTTTTTCTTTGAATTTATTTAGGCATCTTTTGCATTGAGCATTTTTTGTAGAGGCCATATTTTTCACTGTATAAAGTTCATTTTGAAGATTATCATTATTGACATCATACTTGCTAACAATACAAATCCAGCATAAGGAAACTCAGGTACTGTACCATGATTTTGAACTGGCATTTGATCATTAGATGATGCAAAAATTGTATGCCCATTGGCATATGTAAATGAGACAGTAACAGCATCGTCACTCCCAGCTGCTAAAAATCCATCAGTGGGTCCACATACAGGAGAACATACAGAGGTGGTAGAAGACAAGATAACATAGCCTGCAAAATCACCGGTATCAGGTCCTGTTTCCACTAATTTGTATGGAATACTAGATTCTCTTGTTGACACTGTGACCTGACTTTCATCTACTCCAATAGTATCAACAGCATACGAATTGGAATTAAAGTCAGGTGCATGAATCACAATGTTGATTTGAGAGTTAGGCGAAAGCGAATCTCTAGATATCATGATTTGGTAATGTGACACTTGTGAAACATTATGACAATTGTAATTATCAATACAAGTAGCACATACGTTTACAGTTTGGATAATGCAAAACGACATTCCCGATAATACAGTAATCATTACAAGGTATCTAGGTTTCATTTTACTTGCATTATTTGCAAAGAG
>JAJPEA010000031.1 GCA_023252335.1 Nitrosotalea sp. | reverse complement strand
TCCGGCAGGATCGTTGATTGTAATTGCATCAGTATTTTCACTAGGAATCATACTTTCAAGACTTGCAAAAATATGAAAATCAACAGAGGCATTGGAATTTTGCTAGCAGGAATAGTCATGTTCCTAGTTGGGCACTTTATGTCGCAGGTTGTTCTAGATTTAATTCCCACAATTAATCCAGCCAATTCAAGCGATATTGCCGATGCCAATTATCACATGTTATCAATTAGTAATCAACTGTCAATTGTTAGTCAATTTGGAATCATAGTGATTGTAATAGGTGTAATTATTTTCTTTGCCGATAGAAGAAAAAATCCAGATAATCAGCACTAGCCTTTCATGCCATATCCTACAAGTACAGAATAACACCCAAGACCACATTCTTCACACAGTGGTTTCATGGAAGAGTTTTCTGCACTGCCAATACAGCATGGCTTTTTTTCTCTACCCAAGTGATCAACTGATACAATTGCCCAGGTGGGACAATCAATTGGTGTTGTTCCTTTTCCGCCCCAGTTTTTCTTCATCAGTTCAAGCTGGCTATTCGGATTTATGATATAATCATCATCAAATTTTTCTCTCATTGCGATAATATCATCAACCACTCTGGTTCTCTCAGAGCCAAATGGCAAAAAGAGTGGATCATTTTTTGCAAAAGGAGTATGGAATTGGAATCCAATCTTATTAGTGTGGTCATGCCACGCTTCTGCCACATCTTTTACAGTTTTGTAGTTTAGCGAGTTTATTGTCATCGTTATCCAAACATCCTTCCATGCTTTTTCTCCATTATTTTGTACATAATCAAGTACATTTTTTCTAGTCTTATCATAGGATCCCGGACCACGAATTTTGTCATGTATTTCCTTTGTGCCATCTATTGAAATCCAATAAAAGTAAAGATTTGGAATTTTTTTCAAAGGCATTGTTCCATTTGATACAATGCAGACTCTTTTTGGGAATTGTTTTACAAATAGATCAATAACATCAGGTCGTAGAGTGGGCTCACCCCCAACAAGAGTTATGATAAACACATGGTTTTTCTTGAATTTTTCATCAATTACTTTTTGCCATTGTTCAACTGAAAGCTCTTCATTTTCTTTTCTATTGAGCCACCAATAGCAATGGGTACAGTGTAGGTTGCACACGTTGATTATATCAGCAGAGCCATACAATGGACTCTTGCGATGAAATATTCTATAGCCTACAAATTTACCAAATATGTGAAAATAACAAGGCATCTCTTGAACTAACTGGGTAAAGCCCCTACCCATTATTTCCATGATACAATAATAACGTGCTACAGGTTAAAAGACATTTTTAGTTCAGCAATTTCTACAATAAAAGAGGGAAATACAGTATTTTTGCATCGTGTCTAGTTAGCACACACTAGGGTTGTTGTGCATCGTACCTTTGATAGCTGACGTATCTTTGTCGCTATTGTATCGCGCATCTCATCAATGTTTGGACACACTAATTTCACTATGACATCATAGTTGCCAAATACGCCTGACACTTCCTTGACAGAATCGATTGATTTCACACCCTCTACGATTGTCCCTTCCGCACCCATCTCGCAGTTGATCATAACATATGCGGTTTCCAACTATAATATATCGCGTTCATAATATATGAGATTTTTGGAGACGAGGGTTTTCAAATGTACATTCACAAACACAGGATACAGTTTCTGGAAAATATTTAGCCACAAGTACAGGACATTGCTGTTACTAGTACAGTATCAAGAATTCTTCAAAAAATGAAAAAATGTAAAACTACTTGTCCCCGATTAGGAAGGTTACGTCTACAGTAGTTGTTACTTGTTGGTTTGCAGTAAATACTGGTGTTGACATGGCAGCCATGGACTTTGCACCGTAATACATTGGAGTTGGTTCCATGTGAAACTCTGACAAGTTTACCATTTTTACGCCGATTATCTTCTGGCCTAGAGGATCAAGTGCCTTTTGTGCCCTTGATTGGGCATTCAAAACAGCTTGTCCAAGCAAATTATCTTGCATGCTTTGTTGCTTGTCAGGAGAGAGTGAGAATGAGATGTCATCCACCCTATTTGCTCCCGCACCGACTGCGGCATCAACAACACTTCCTGCAAGTGACAGATTAGTTGTCTTGACATACAAAGTGTTTGAAGTTTGATAGCCTGCTAGAACGCTCTTGTGTATACCAGTTATCACATCAGGCACGGTATCATTGTACACTGGAGTAATTGAAAATCCAGCTGTGCTGATCTCGTCTTTGGTAATACCGCCATTCATGACAGCGCTTACTACAGCATTCATCATTTGAGAGTTTGCGCTTGTTGCACCTTGTGCAGTATTTGCCTCAGTGTCAACGCCAAATTGTATAGTAACCAGGTCAGGTGCAATAGATGCAGTTGCAGAACCTGTCACAGATGCTGTTCTTTCTCGCGATGCTGGTATTATAGGCACTTGTTGTCCATAGGCCTTCTGTTGAGAAATCTCCAAGCTTGCAAATATTGTAGCTGAAACAATCAATATTGCTGCAATTGTTGCAAGCATTGTTTTTTTCTGGGTTGTCATCAGACACCATATATGTACAGAGTTTATAGGCTTTGATTAAATTTCATTTTAACTTAATTTTTTTTAAAAAATTAGATTATAACAAACAATACAATGTATTTTTTATCAAAACGTTGCTAGTGTACAATTTTGTATCATGTTTTTATTTTTCGTAATTTTTGAAATGCGCGCATTACAAAAAACACCACAAAAAATGCAGTAGTTGCACCCAATAATGCAATTGCAATCATCACAGGATCTACAGATGCAACAGTTGTACCAGTACTTTGCACATGTGGTGCAGCAAATGGTACAGCAGATGTGTTACTCCTCAGTGACACACTGGAGTGTAAAAGGGTTTTTTGTGCAACTTCAGGAACAGGTTCTTGGTTTACAGCATAGTTTTTCTCTAGAAGATAAATGAAAGGACCAATTATGACAAATGCTGCAATGCTTGCCAGATAATGACGCAACTGTAAAAATATGGCTTCTTTTTTTGTTTTTGAGACATTATTTTCAGCAGGATTTGTAGGCGGGACAATTACAAATGCGGTTTTTACAGGACCATAGTATTTCATTTTTTTATTTTTTGAGCTCATCTCAATCTTTTCTACTTTTATCAATCCTACACCAAGTAAACGATTGATGTGCCAGTTGACAAGAGGTAATGAAATATCTAGTGATTTTGCCAGATCGTTTGTGCTTGAAACCCCTTGAGATATCTTGCCAAAGATAGCCCTACCAGTATCATTTGCTAGTTCTTCTCCAATTATCTTGATCCTTTCATCTTCAGTACTAATTACTTCAATGTGTTCTTGCGCCTTGACAAGAAAATCAGAATTGTCGTCTGACATTATCTAGTAAATCATGGTCATGGCATATAATTGAACAACATACCCACAATCATACACAAATCTTATTTTCGATATATTTCGTAAACACCCCCACAGATACAACATACCACAAATCAGTTCCAGTGCCAAATTGGAACCGATGATCTCATGCTAGTTCCAGCCTCCTTTCATATCACGCATGTAAAATGAACACATCTTGCAAGTAGAGATGCAACATATGGTAAAATCAATGAACATGTCAAAGCAGGTAGTAGAACTATGAATAAGATAGACGATAATGCATGTAAAACAATAGTAGTTTTTGCCATAGAGTATACATTATTGAAAACAAGTAAGAGCATCTTGGAAAAAGTCCAGACAGAATTGCGCCAAGAATTCAACTGTGATATTTCAGAGTGTTATGAACATCCAGAGTACCTAGGCAAGGTGCTCAATGATCTCTTTGGCGTATCACAATATGAGATTATCAGTGATGTAAACAGATATCTCAATGAATTTTCATATCAAGAACAAATAGCCGAGTTCTTAGACAAGATCAAACAACCATAAAATCAGCGATTACCACTTTTCAGGCCATTTACAGGCATCAGAGTCATTTCACTTACAATCATTTCACAACATCGTTAACTGATGCTCATAGACAATGTAAAAATATCACGTACGCCATTTTTGGCATATCAACATGTTACCTATAGTTTTTGATCTTTGGGGATGTATGACTGAGATTTCAAAGAATTGTATTGATATGAGCAATGCATCTTCAACATACCTTGGAATCGCAGGTGGTGCAATAACTGGAGGTATAGTCAGTTGGTGGATATACAACAGACAAAATAGGACATCAAAGCAACAAGATAGGATACTAAGCAGAATAGAAAACCTAGAGGAGAACCACAGTGATATTTTAAAGAAACTTGCAGATTTTGATGATAAACACGAAAGCTCGTTTGATGCAATACAGGAACTTGACAAAAAGATGGACATGCTTTTAAAGAAATTTCAAGACAATTCCAAGTGATTACATCTTACTTGTTTGAAAATGACCACTTGTCTTCCTTGTTAATTTTCAATATTTGCTCAGGCGGTATGTCTTTGTGGTCAATACCAATGTGATTAGTATATTCTATCAAACTGGTAAATTTCTTGTTGCACACGGGACAATTTTTTTCAAATCCGCCCATACAATATAATAGATATCAATTTTATATTTTAAGATATTCTACATTATCAGTTATAGCTTGCCATATTCTTCCTCATCAGAGTATGCCCTTTCTGCATGTTCTTCAATATCTAACCCAGCTTCTTCCACACTGGAGCTTACCCTTATTGGAATTAGTGCTTTTAATATCTTGAGAATTACCCATGTGCCGCCAAATCCCATCAGCACTGCAATTCCCACTCCAATTGCCTGGGCTTCTAGTTGTCCCGGATTTCCATACAACCAACCGTTTATTCCAAGATGGTTTACTGCAGAGTTGGCAAATATTCCCACAAGAAGCGAGCCGATAATTCCAGAGACACCATGAACAGCACCAATGTCAAGAGCATCATCAATCTTTAATTTTTCTTTGAATATTGGCACCATAAGTGATGATGCAAATCCTACAATAATTCCAATCACTACGGCAAATTCAACTCCCACATATCCTGAAGCTGGAGTAATTCCTGCAAGACCTGCAACTGCACCATTTATTGCAGCAATAATACTAGATTTTCTTGTCCTTATCCAAAATATTACAACCCAGATAAGACAGGATACAGCAGATGCCATTTGCGTGTTTACAATTGTAACACCGGAAAGAGAACCTGCAGAATATGCGCTACCTGCATTAAATCCAAACCAGCCAAGCCAGAGAAGCGAAGAACCAAGAACTGCAAGAGGAATGTTATGTGGAACCATTATGCCAGGACCAAACCCAAGTCTCCTTCCAAGCACTAGCGCAGCTGCAATCCCTCCAAGACCCGTTGTAGTGTGGATAATCATTCCACCTGCAAAGTCAACTACGCCAAGTTTGTGCAGCCATCCATCTCCCCAGATCCAGTGCACCAAAGGATAGTAAATCAATGCACTCCAGGCAACAATAAACAAGACATATGCACTAAACCTCATCCTCTCTGCCACAGCGCCGGTAAGAATCAACGGTGTAATTACAGCAAACATCATCTGGAACATTGCAAATGAGACACCTGGAACCGTTGGAGCATAATGAAGTCCCTCCTTTTGCGAGACACCGTGTAAGAATCTCCAATCCGTATTTCCAGTCAAGCCTTCACCAGTATCAGGTCCAAAAGTCAGACTAAATCCAACTGTAAACCACATGACACTAAGCAACGCAAGACCAAAGAAGATCTGCATAAAGACAGAGACGGTATTTTTTTGTCGTAAAAGACCAGCCTCGAACATACCTAACGCAGGTATCATTAAAAGCACCAAGCTAGATGCTATCATAAGCCAGGCGGTGTCGCCTGTATTTATCGGAACGGGCAAGATGAAATTAAGTCATAATATTGTATTATTAATTATTTTCCCATTGATGAAATAGCCACCTTCAACAACTTAGCTTAGCAATAATAAAACAAGCTTATGAGATCTTATCAGACTGGCACCCTAACTAGAGGTATGACAGACAAACAAACCACACCTTCAGTGTGGGCAGCAGAGGTCCGTGCTCCATTTAAGAAAGTAATAGCATTTGACATCCTGTTTTTGGGATTGGGTGCAATCATGGGAGCAGGAATAATTACCGCAGTCCTATTCAGCAGATAGGACTGTTTTTCAATTTAGAAAGAATAAGAATTTTCAAAAAACTCTATTCCACATGATGGAATGGTACAAGTTGGTCATAGTATCTTACAGATTTGACATTTACAAATTCAAGCATTCCATATCTTGAGAGCTCTCTGCCAAATCCACTCTGCTTGACTCCTCCAAACGGAACACGTGGATCAGATATGACCACATTGTTCACAGTAACAATACCTGATTCTACCAATCTAGACAATTTGTCTGCCTTGTCAAGATTCTGGGTCCATATGCTTGCCCCAAGACCATATTGCGACGAGTTTGCAAGTCTTATTGCCTCAGCCTCATCCTCGACTACAGTCACAGGCGCCACAGGCCCAAACACCTCATCGTGTGCCACCATCATGTCAGGAGTTATGTTGTCAAGTACTGTTGGTGCGTAAAAATAGCCCTTGTCTTTTAATCTCTTACCACCAGCAAGTATCCTGGCGCCTTTAGATACAGCATCTTTTACCACATCTTCAATTCTACGTAGACCATCAGCATTTACAAGAGGACCAATATCAGTTCCATCAGACATTGGATCTCCCACGTTTAGTTTGGTAGTCTTTTGTACAAATTGCTCGATGAATTCCTTTGCAATGTTTTTTGTTACAAAAAATCTCTTTGATGCAATACAGCTTTGGCCACAATTGATGAATCTACCCTTTACTGCCCCAGTTGACGCCTTGTCAACATCAGCATCAGAACACACTATGAATGGATCACTTCCACCAAGTTCCAAAACACATTTTTTTACTTGTGATGTAGCCCTTTGTGCAACTCTTGCGCCAACTATATTACTTCCAGTAAATGTCACCGCGTTGATATTAGAATCAATTAATTTTTCAGCCATGCTAGAGTCACTTACAAGCGTTTGAAATATCCCTTCAGGAAATCCAGTCTTTACAAACAGGTTTTCCATTTCAATGCCGCATTGCATGGTAGCACTTGCAGGCTTTAATACAATTGTATTTCCAGCCATAAGAGATGGTGCAGCAAATCTCAATGCCTGCCAATATGGAAAATTCCAAGGCATTATACTTGCAATAACGCCAATAGGCTCAAACGCAACAAAACTTTTTCTTGCATCTGTATTTACTACTTCGGGATTTAGAAATGTCTCACCGTTATCACCATAAAATTCCATGACCCATGCACATTTTTCCACTTCAGAGAGAGACTCTTTGAGTGGTTTTCCCATCTCTTGTGTGGCCACTTTGGCAAGAGACTCTTTGTTTTTTCTAAGTTCTACAGCTAAAAGATGTAAAAAAGTTGCCCTGTTTTTAGAATCAGTCCTCCATTTGGTAAAGGCCTCTCGTGCCTTGCTTACCTTATTTTTCAGATCTGCTTCTGTGATGTTTTGATATTCATGTATGACCTCTTCGGTTGCAGGATTGATTGTTCTAATAGCCATCATGGAATATATCAGACAATAATGTTATATACCTTTAGCTGGTTATCATTACCAATGAATGGTAACTATGACCAATCCAACCCATCAGCTGTCTTTAGAGAATGGATCCAACGAAGTGGCAAGGCCCAGATGGACTTTATGAGAACATTTGGAGATATGATGAGCCGCACAAACCAAACAAATCCACTTGACACATTAAAAGAGATGGCAGACAAGACCACCAAGACACAAGCAGATATCGTACAAACTTTCGCAGAGAGTGGATCAAAAGCCATGTACAACTGGCTCAATCTTGCACAAAATTTGCCCCAATTTTCATCATGGGGTGCATTCAAGACATCAGTTGGAAGCAATGGCAGAATCTCCATACCTGAAGCAGAAAGAGAAGCAATAGGAATTGAGGAAAACGATCTGGTCCAAGTGATTGTAGTTCCAATCCATAAAAGTAATTCACGACAGGAGGTGAAAAAATGAGCAAGACAGAAACAAAAGAGACATACGCAGTATACAAGCAGAACGTAAATCGATATTTCGAAGAGGCAGAAAAGAATGTCACACAATACATCCAGGCAGTCTCAAATCTACAGCAAGAATTTGCAACAGCATACAAAAATGCAGTAGAAACAGCAATTGAGTTCCAGCAAGAAACAGCAACAAAGAGCGGCTTTACAGCAAATCTTCCACCAACTTATCTCAAAGCAATCAATGATGCAACAGAAGAGATAGTGAAGACAAGTTCAGTACAAAATAAGGCAGTACTAGCAGCAATGGAAGCAGCAAGACAAAACATCAAGACATTCAATGACAACCTTAAAGCATTTACAACAATGGATGCAAGCATACTGCAATCATGGTTCTCAGCATGGACTCCAAGCAAGAACTAGACCATTAATTTTTTATTTTTTATTTTTCCGATCTTTCCACTAGCCATTGGGCATATTCTGGAAGAACCTTTTTTTGTGAAAATGAGCTTGCAATCATGCCCACATGTCCAGTTGGGTATATTTTGAGTATCTTATCCTCGCTTGATACTGCATAGTGAATAGGCATGCTGCATTCAGGTGAGACTAGATGGTCACCCACTGCAACCTGCGTAAGTAGAGGCATCGATATATTTTTCAGCGATACCTGTTTTCCACCCACGTACATTTTGTTATCAATCAAGAGGTTTTCTTGGTAAATGTCCTTAATCCACTGTCGGTACAATTCCCCAGGAATTGGAGGCGTATCTGAAACCCATTTTTCTACGCGAATAAAGTTTTCAACATATTCTTGGTCATGAATATTTTTAAAGAAATTAAGATATTTTTCAAAGCCTTGCTCAAAGGGTTTTAAGATAGAAAAAACGTAATACATCAATTCAGGAGGCATATTGCCCAGAGTATCTACTAGCTTGTCAACATCCATGTGTTTTGCCAAGTTTGATACCACAGTGCTATCTCGTCTACCATCAATCACTGGTGCAGTTAGAGTCAGGTTCTTAATTTTTTTTGGATGTAATGCAGAATACACTGTAGATAATGTTCCACCAGTGCAATAGCCTTGCAAAGATACCGTATCAGACAAGGTTTCTTTTCTTACAAAATCAATACAGTTGTCCATATAGCCATTGACATAATCATCAAATCCTTCGTGCCGATTGATCTGAGTTGGCGTTCCCCAATCAATCAAGTAAACATCAATTCCTTGATTTAACAAATATTTCACCCAACTCTTTTTTGGATGTATATCCAAGATATGAAATCGATTTATCAAAGCATACGCAATAACAAGCGGTGTCTTTAGCTGTTTTTGGACTAGAGGATTGAAATGCAATAATCTAACTTTTCCTTCAGAATATACAACTTCGTGTGGAGTGATTTCAAGATTAATCTCGTCAAGTGACTTGGCAAGATTTGGTGCCTCAAATATGTTCTTGTTTAATTTGATAAATTCAGCCAACATTTGAGGATCTACTTTTATTTCATTGGCCAATTGAAGTTCCTCCCTTGTTTGCTATTTTTTCAAGTTTGGCAACTCTTTTTCGCAAAGAGTGTAATTCTTTATACACTTCATCCATTTCTTTCTTTGTAGGCATGTTAGCGCTTTCAAGCAAAGTGGATGTCATGTTGTTCCAGTGCTTGGCAATCTCAAGTTCGCTTGATACAAGTTTGCCAAAGTTCTCTGCAAATTCAGTAGAATCAAAAAGTCTTGTAAAATAATTTTCAAATATATCAATCCAGATACGTTTTGAGGCCTCCATATGCTCTACATCGTTTGGAAGTTCCGGTACTTTTCTAGAGTATTCTTTCTGGGCTTCATTCCAGGTATCAGTAAGTTGTTTATAATATCCAGATAATCTAGCATTAAACTCTGTCATGTCTTCATTCATTTCTATGGTTTCAGTGCTCAGGGTTTTAGCATTGATTGCAAATTTCCTAAACGGCCCAGTAGCTGCAAGTGATTGTTGCCTGTTTGACATCAAGTACAGCAAGTCTGTCCAAAAAAGAGAATTGTGTTTATAGTTTGCAAGTGATTTTTTCAGGTCTGGTGGAGCGGACATGGAGGTAGAATAGATTGGAACTCTATACATATAGGGATTGCTAGATAACGAGGTCCCATACAACAAATTGTTAAAAGTATGTAACCCCATAAAGAACATAACAATGTCAAAATCCGAATCCCGAGAAAAGACAAATGTCAAACCCTCCCTTTCGGTATGTGACGGAATGAGAGACAATACAAATGAGGTAATAATGAAGATAGAGAGCCTGTTGCCTTCATATATTGAAAATTTTGCAGACATACAGGAAGAGGCCTTGCGCATTGCAAGAGACTTTTTTGGAACATGTTACATTGCAGAAAAAGAGTTCCTTGACAACATGGGAGTTGACCAAAGAGCAATAGAATCATTTGACAAGTATTTCAAGATAATAACAAAGTCTACGGTATCTGAGATAGAAATGATGAGCAATTTTCAAAAGACATTTGTAGAAAATACCATGTCTGCAATGAAGTCATATGATGATTATGTGAAACTTGGCTTGTCATCTTATGCAAAAATGTTAGAATGCGCAACCACAATGACAAAGAAAGCATGATCGCAATGCAGATCGAGTGAACATTGCTTTACCAAGATTGTCATAAGTAATATCGCTAAAAACTTATTTTGTTTGCAAGACTGTCAGTGGACTGATGAAGGAAAAATTTGTCGCACTAGACAGAAATAACATCAGATATCTAGAAGATGGCGATCAAACCGCTCACAATCTTGTTCTTCTGCACGGACTAGGCGGATATGCGGAAAGGTGGATTAGCCTGATACCTCACCTGGATAAGAAATACCATGTTTTTGCACCAGACATAATCGGATATGGTCAGAGTGACAAGCCTTCAGTTGATTACACTCTAGAATTTTTCATAAAATTTGTTTTTGATTTTATGGAGGCACTTGGAATAAAAAAAACATTCATCATTGGAACATCACTTGGTGGTCAGATAGCTGCAGAATGTGCTGCGACCCAGAGTCCCATAATTGAAAAGATAATTCTCATCTCCCCTGCAGGAATAATGAAAAAATCCACACCAACACTTGATGCATATACGATGGCAGCACTATATCCAAACAAGGACTCGGTCAAAAATGCATATCAAATGATGGTCGGTCCCAGAATGCAGGTATCTGAGATATCAATTGAGAGATTTGTCACCAACATGTCAAGACCAAATGCAAAGATGGTGTTCTTGTCCACACTTTTAGGGTTAAAGAATTCACCCGACATTTTTGACAAGCTGGAAAAGATCAACATTCCAACACTTGTGATTTGGGGTAAGGAGGACAAGTTGATTCCTTTCGAGTATTCGCAACAATTTGTTTCGTCAATCAAAAACTGCGAGTTTATGCCAATGGATGGATGCGGGCACTCTCCATATGTCGAAGATCCAGAAAAGCTATCAGATATAATTATCAAGTTCCTTTCAAAATAGTATTACTACATCCAATATATTCAAGGTATAAAAAATGACATCAAATAATGGCAGGACAAGATTTTCTACAAACCATAGGTTAGTGCTTTTTTGCCTATTTTCTCTTGTACTCATCGGCACTACATACTATTACCTAGATGATAGAAAGGAAATACGTCAAACACAGTGGCTTGTTGCATCAATTTTGTGGTATATCGCAATCAGTTTTAGTATAATCAAGGTCTTTCATAAATTAAGAATCGGTTATCTAGTTGCAGGAATTGCATCATGGACAACACTTGCATTTTGGATGATTGACAATTACTATACAGTATTTCACACAACAGTGATTGCGTCAAGACCAGACTATATCATGACAGTACGAAATTTCGTAGGTGTTGGAATTGCATCGTTAGGAATTTTGTCTTCCCATAATGCATTTCACAAGATCAAGCATGTAAAATCTACTCATGCACCCTAGTATTGAGAATCATAGAAAACATCATAATCTAATAATGCAATACATTCTAGTAGAGTAGCAAATGAATGCAAAGAAAAAAAGAGATAGTGCTGAAAATGTCCTCGTTCTTCAAGGTGGAGGTTCTCTGGGGGCCTATGAGTGTGGAGTATACAAGGCAATTGACAGGCTCAAAATAAAGATAGATATTGTTGCAGGCACTTCTATTGGAGGAATCAACGCATCAATAATTGCCGCAAGTAAGAGTGGCAACCCTACAAAAGATTTGGAAGATTTTTGGCTCACCTTAGCACAAACAGTAACACCATCATTTCTTACCGACCGTGCAAGAGAAATTTCATCTTCGATATATTCTGCAATGTGGGGAAACTCTAATGCATTTGCTCCTCTATGGTTAAGATCATCTTTTGGATTTTTGTACAATTCACCATATCTTTATGACATGTCACCGCTCAAAACAACGCTAGAAAAATTTGTAGATTATACAAAACTCAAGGACCCTTCAAGGCCGCGTCTTGTGATAACTTCAACAGACATACAAAATGGAAAATCTACCATATTTGATAGCAAATATGATAATTTCACATCAGAGCATGTACTATCTAGTGCTGGATATCCATTCTACGGAATATCATGGACAAAGGTCGGTAGCAAGTACCTATGGGACGGAACACTGCTTAGCAACACTCCTCTAAGAGAAGTAATTGACGCTTCACCCATGTGTGACAAGCGAGTCATAATTGCAAACCTGTTTCCTCGTGGACAGGAAGACATTCCAAAGAACATGATGGAGTCATGGCACAGAGCAAGAGACATCATGCATGCAGACAAGACAGACCAGACAGTTAGAATGTCAAAAGTAGTTTCAAGATATCTAACCATAATAAACAAGATGCACGATATTTTAGAATCAGTTCCACTTGATGAATCCAACAAGAAAAAATTTGCAGAGATTGAACCCGAGTTTAACAAACTTGCACGTCAGAGAGGAGCTATAATAAACGAGATAGTCAGAATAGAGAGAAAAGAAGACACGCATTATCTTTTTGAGGATGCTGATTTTTCAATCGCTACAATAAAGAAATTAATAAAATCTGGCGAAGAAGATGCAAAAATAGCCTTGGAAAACTTTGGAAAAAACTAGTACTAGATAACAAAAAAGAGAAAAAGTTAGTGTTTGTGATTTACAATTTGTTGCAACTCATGAATCAAATCAGCTGCTGCCTTGATGTTGTTCCAAACATCACTTGATTGAGTTCCACTATACTTGTTTGATCCCACTTGATTTAGTGCAGTTTGTGCATTGTTGATATCAGTCTGTGCCTGATTTGCTAATGCCTGATACGAAGATGTGCTATTTTTAGTCTCAAGAACATTTAGCTTTGCTTGGTCTACCTGAATTGCAGTAGCTGCTGCAAAGTGAAAGTTATTAGATGTAGTACATCCGTTGTATAGACAGAAACTATCGAATGCTGCCTTGAGTTGTGTGCTGTTTTGTGCATTTTGTACTGCTAGTTGAAATCCTTGGATTTTTGCACTAGCGTTGTTTATCACATTGTTCATTCCAGTGACATTTTCACCATGCGACATCATTTTCTTTGTCATGTTTTGAGCACGTGCCATGATATTGTTGTAAACATCCATCTTGAGATGGGCTCGTTGTTGTTGTGCAACATAGAGACAGCTGTTTTCTGTAACTCGTAACTGACTTGTGTCAGATTTTATCGTTGTATTTACTGTCTTACTGTGTGTCGCTTTTAATGCATGGCGTGCATCAAGATTATCAGTCTTGGAATCAGAGTGATATGTTATCATATCGTTTTGGATCTGCTTTGTATTGTTGACATTTGCTACATCTGTTTGTAATGTCGCAAAGTCAGCACGTGTCTTTGTGATATCAGCACTCAAGGTTGCCGTAGTTGTCGAATTATTAATTGCTGTTACTACGTCATTGAGATACCCATCAAGATATGCATCAGTACAATTTGCAACTTGATACTGTATTTGCAATTGTTCTTCTGTATACGTTGACTTTGTACCCAAGTCTGCAAATGCTGCAGAAGGCACCACCAACATTACACATGCAATTAATGCAGTGTATTGTAGTCTTGTTTGCATAGGATGCATTTCTTTACGAGTTTATAATGTATTACGTATAATTGTGACGTAACATAGTTCATCAAGAGGTATTCTTACAGTATGACATTTCAAAAGTTATAAGCACAAGAGAAAGATGTAAAACATGCCTGAAAAAAATAAAGAAAAAGAAGATTTTCTAGACGAGTCTCCTGAAAACAATGACGACGATGACGAATTTTTGGATGACGAATTTGAAGAAGAAATCGACTCTGAAAAATCTTGAGTTGTATAAAACATGACAATCACTTAAAAGCAACAAATGGTTTTAAAATATCATGAGTGATTCACAGTACAATTCTCAGATTGAAACTATCGCAGCAGTAATACTCAAAGACAAGATTTCCCTTGATGAGCAAGATGAAGGAAGATTAAAAAAATATCATGACTTGGTTAAAAAACAATTCCACTTGCAAGACGAGTCTGCAATACAACTTGTAAATGAAGCATTTTTGTATCTAAAACTCAAAGGTGCAGATTCGGCAGATCCCCTTCAACACGGAGATCAGTTCGGCGCAGGATTTAGCTAGAGATATTTTATTTTCTAGGATAACTTAGTCGGGTTTTGTAGGATACTATGACAATTGAAATTATTGACATGACAAGCACTAGTGAAGAGAGTGAACCAAATTCTGGAACTACCTGAGTACCAATCACCTCTACCTGTTCAGTATCTTTTGGAATAAACACGGTTAATGTCCTGTCTGTACTAGTCTTTTGTTCTGTAAATTCAGTATCAGCCCCATCCACCAAGACAAAGAACTGGTCATCATTTGCACCATTTTTTGCATCAATGAGTGCCCTTGGAAGAGTCAGTGTCAGGTTACCATCAGCAGATGATTGTAGAAATACCAGAAGAGACGTATCATGAGAACTAATCGACATCTCACTAACTGTTGCACCAGTTACAACATATGGTACCTGAAATGATTGTCCACTCTGTGCATCATTTAAGGTGTATTGCTGAGATGTTTGTGCAAATACTGGTGTCACACCCATTGAAAAGACAAGACATGTCATTATAACATAAGAGTGCAATTGCATAGATTCTTTTTTACCAAGCATTATTTGACCTTTGCTAGGGATTGACAATGTTTAGAGAGTTGAAAAGAAAACATCATGTACAAAGATATCCAAGTTTGTTTTCAAAACATGTCATTTTCTTTTTGATTCCAGTCGTGTTGTTTTGTGTTATAATTCCAGATAACCAAGTATCAGCACATACACAAAACAATCAAAAGTCAATAATTACAATAAGTTATACAAACAATACAGCCACAGGATACACAGTACTTGCAGACAGCAACAAGAATTACACAATTTCTCAGCAACATTCATGGATGACAGGTGGTGATAGATACAGTTTACAGGCTTATTCCATTGACAATGGTAAAATGATCCAAATCAATAGATTATCCAATGGAAATTTCACACTAGATATCACTCCAAACAAAAATCATGCACTAGTATTTTTTGCAACGCCCCAATTTGAAATGACAATCCATGGAACAAACAATGTAACTTTTTTCCC
>JAJPEA010000131.1 GCA_023252335.1 Nitrosotalea sp. | reverse complement strand
TGTTTTATAAAAAAATTCCCAGCCCGATATTTTCAGATATTGTCAATGGAAATAACGGCTCTTACAAGGCAGGTCCAAATTGGGATGCATGTACAGGTTTGGGGCGAGTTGATGGCGCCAAGCTTCTTGATGCATTAAAGACAAGCGCTGGCTTCTGACATACTCCCAACCCTAAAGGGTGTGGGCTTTCTCGCCGTCATTTTGTAATTTATCTACTGCACCAATTTGAAAAAAATGATTGCTGAAGACTAGTCTGTGTTGAGCCTAGTGCTTTTTCTACAATTACAACTCCTGTTAAACTTGGATGCAGGTTGTCAAAATAGACAAATGGCCCTGCCCTGTCAAACTTGTGTGAAAATGTTCCATGTGGGGAAATAATCTGGCTTGCAAACCAACCGTCTGCTCCGCTTTGACTGCTACCACTTGTAATCATGTGAATGGATCTGCCAGAATTTACCCAGGTGATTGTGTCCCCTCGAAGTATGGTGACTTGGCATGGGCTCAAGCAAGCGCCTGCACCAGAACAGTCTGTGATGAAAATTGTAGTTTTGGTTGTAGCATGCGTGTCAGCAAATGCGATATTGCCGGTAACATTGTAAACTAGAAAAACTATCAATAGTGCAAATACTAGTCCAATCCTTGTATGCATGCACTTGATATGGCGCAAATGTATTATTAATATTGAGACGCAAATCCAGATTGTCAAGTTTTCTATCACTTTAGTGCATTAGAACAATTTTCAAAAAATCCACATGCCTTGCATTTTGGTTTGCTGTTGTGATGCACCAAGACATCCCACGCAAGACACTTTTTGGTAAACTGGGAGAGATAGTCAAACAACAATTCTGTGTGGGTCTGGTTTACAATGTCTTGGTATGTCTTGTAGACTGATTTTGTTTTGCTATCAACGATATTGATCTGGTACATTTTCTTGTCATGTGGAATACCTGCCCATCCTCCAAAAGAATCACCGAGATAGTATTTTGAATCAAGATACGTTAACACCTGGAGCAGCTGACTGATGTAAGGCTGTGGCATGGCATCATAGCGCCTTGGGTTTGTTGCATGCTTGTCGTCTGATATTATCAAAGTTTTATCTTGGCGAATCACCTTGTCTGCTCTTCCAAACAATACCAGTCTTGCCTGTCCCTCCTTGAAATCAAATTCTCTTGCAAACAATGTCTGGATGTCTTCTCGCATAAAATTAAGATCAGTTTTCTTGTCTTCCAGTCTTGTTTTTGTTAGTGGGACTTGGACTGTAGTCTCTTTTTCTATCCTCTCTGCTTCCTCGTGGTGCTCTGTGCCAAGTACCATTTGTCCAGTCTCTGCACGTATTCCCTCAATGAAGAACGGTATCTGGAACTCACAGTATCCCATTGCACCTGTAAAGTCTGTTACAAATGCCTTGACCTGGCTGATACCGTTTTCATCCTTGTCGATTTCTATCGTAGAATGTTTTGATGTGTCGATGTAGATAAGATCTGCGAGTAAATACCAGTCATCTGTAGGTTTGTTGTTGTTCTCAGAATTAACTTGGATTCTCTATTTCAGAAATGCTTCTAATGATTCTCTGAGCTCATCCAACATGTTTTCTATCGGAGGAAGCGGCTCCCTTGTGAGTCTAGTCAAGTTTGGCAAGTGTTCCTTTAACGCATCTGCTATTCCGCTTGGAAAAAACTCGTCAATCTTTGAGAATTGTACCCTCTTTGCTTTGCATTTTGAATCAAACATCTTTCTTGCCTCTTTTGTGTCAAATTTTTTTTCTTTGAACAGCCTCCAGACGTCATAGTAATCTCGTATGTATCCTCGTTCTAATATTGCACGTATTTTCTCTCCCACTAGGGTTTCAAGCGAATATACCTGGACTGAGAATTTCACATAGTCAAATTCATTTGGGTCATTTGGAACTGGTTTTTGGATTATGTTTCCAATAAATGCCTCTTTTGTGACTTCAACTTTTATCATGCCCTGATGAAGAGGTCCTGTATGTCTCATCTTGTACTGGAGATATCCATCGTTTGTTAGTGGTTCATCTTTTGGTTTTCTGTGTAGTGTTATTCCACTTGCTTCTTGTACTAGATGTGGAATGTCATTGTCCAGTGCATCGATTATTTCATTCCATCCATTTTTGTCAAGTAATGTAAAATCCAGGTCTTCTGAGAGTCTCCAGTGTGAGGGAAAATAGACTTTGGATAGTGCAGTGCCTCCCTTGAATGCAAATCTCTTGCCTATTTTTGATTTTTGTATTGCAAATAAAATCCAACCAAGCACATAGTACTTTTCTACATCTTCTGCCTTTAATTTCCAATCTCTTGCCAATTTTTTTACAACTGAATCTTGTATCATTGGGTCCATCTCTTTGGGTCAATTGAGGCATTGACTTTGATCTTCCATCTTTCTACAATGTGACCTGTTTTGGGCCTGGTTGGATCAAGCATCGAATATCCGCTCTTAAGTTTTGCATTGGACAGAATCTGTAGATAATTCTTCCATCCAAAAGTTTCGCATATGTATCCTAATCTTTTGATCACAGCTGTATTGCCAATTTTAATTGCATATTCTACTATCTTTTCTGCGTCAAGCTCATCTCTTGAAAAATATAAAGCCCTTGTTACTTCGTTTAGGCCACCACAGTGCTCCGGATGGTCTAAACAATCTACTAGAGTTTTTTCAACTGATGAGATTGTGACTTTTCTTTTTTCTATCTCGATTTCATCAGTTCCAAACATCTTGCGTGGTGGGATTGTAACAAACACATAACGCACATCAAGTATGGTTCTAGAGTTTTTGGGTTTTGGTACTGCGATGTAAACTGATGCAGGTGTCTGCTCTGTCAGACCGTGATAATTTAGTGCACTCCAATATCCAATGTAATACGGTTTTGTGACAAGTGAGCCAATGACAAAACTGTGCATTGTATAACTGTCTGCACCATTTTCTCCAGCTTCAAGAGGGGTGATTGCATATACTCCTCTTCTTATCTTGAGGATCCACTTTTTGCGTGTAAGCTGGTCAAGCAAGTTCTTGGGTTTGTCAACTAGGCCCTTGAGGTCATCAAGTGTGAATATTTTCTTGTTTTTGTAACTAAGCTCTGTGAGTACCTTGGACTCGTTATCTGACAATGTTCGCCTATACTTTGTTATTGATATTCGTTCCATCACACGCTTATCGATAATATAATATAGGTTTAGCTACTTAAACTAGCTCAGACTAGCCAAGGACAAGTGGGTTTACTACCTGCCCAATAAACAACACCAGTCCTGTCTGCTCGTCATAAATCATGAACACAAATGGATGGTCTGCTCGAAATACCTCCTTTGCAAGCCTCATAGATGTTGCCTCTGCTACTCCACCAGTTGCAGCAGCGGCCTCGGTTCCTTTTTCATCGACTTTGACAAATGCCTGGTGTATTGCAGTGCTGACAAATAGATCCTTGTTTCCGGTAATTCCTGAGAGATCTGCAGCATTTGGCAAAAATACTGATGGCATTCCCATGGATGACAGGTAATCATTTAGCACATACTTTGTGTCAAGTGTAAATTTTGGTATGTATGCCGTGACTAGCACTTGGGTCATGTTGTTATTCCATTGCTGTAATTTTTCAAAAGAGAGTGAATTTACAAGTGACTTGATGTTGTCATCTCTTGGCAAGAGTACGATCATGGACAAGTGTCCACCAAGATACGGCATCTTGAGTACCTGGATGTCCTTGTCTGCAAAGTAATCAAAACTTGTTGTACTTGTCATCATCGGTACTTTGACTACCCCTTGGGTTAGTGTTGTAAAGTTCTGGTTTGTTGTATCAAATGCATCAAATGGATTTGTCCAGTTTG
>JAJPEA010000130.1 GCA_023252335.1 Nitrosotalea sp. | reverse complement strand
ACTAATGATACATTGGAAATCAATGTCGAACCACAAAAACTTGGATTGATACAAACTGATACCTATAATGGAACTACTCAGGTACGGTTACACGATCCACTCGTAAACAAATCCGGAATTTACAGACCAAATTACGTTCCCTTGCAAGAAATAAAAAACTATACTGGATTGACATCTTTCTTTGAAAATACAAAACCTATCCCAGATGATGCTTCCCTACTAGTTCTCAACCTAATGTCTCCCTTTTCACAATTCCTGAACGCGTCTGCAAAGACATATGCTGATGACATGAAAATTTCATCATTATATCTCTATGACTGGGACAAAAAAAATAATACTTCTATTCCTGCATCAAAAGATCTCTCCCTAATTAATAGAGGTGGTGCGTGGGGAACTGTACAAGAACTTCGAGTCTCAGAACCTGTTACAACAATAAAACACATTCCTCTAGTTGGTGTCTATCCTGTACCTACAAGATACTCATATTGGACAGGCGATACCAAGAAAAATTCTACATCATCAGATTATATCTTGACTGCCAGTTACTACAAAAAAATATCTTGGAATGATATCTGGTTAGATTCCAAAAATGTTCTAGTCAAACCCCATGAATCTGCTAAAGTAATTGCTACTCTGATTGTTCCCCAAGATCAAACTCCTGGATTGTATCAAGCTTTTATCACATTTGAAGGAAAATCTCATACTGTAAATGTTCCAGTTTCATATGCTGTAATGAAAAAACTTCAACCAAAAGATCTGCCCACTGTGATACAAGGACAACAAGGTGACGCATTATATGGGAATGGTTACATCGGAGGAGGATTTGATATGTCAAACAGGTATAATGCAGGTGATTGGCGTCCATATTATTTTGATGTCACTGACAAGACCATAAACTCAATTGCAATGACTCTTTCTTGGAAAGATCCTGACACAAATCTATCTGTATTCATAATAGATCCACAAGGAAAAATTATTCAAACAAATATTCCGCCTGGAGTACTTGGAAAATTTCAAGGATGGCCTACTGGAGACTGGCTTGGTCCAAGTACTTCGTTTAGTGAAGGAGGAGGATTTTATCCGATAAAAAATAAAGATGAAACATCTACTGTATTGTATGCATCAATAAACCAAACCGGTGTATATTCAGTATTGATACATGCTCCATTATTTGGGGGAAGATCAATTGCAGAACCTGTAACAATTACTGCAAAATTCTCTACCATATTGCCAATAGAGTCTCAACCTAAAATGATCCTAGACATACCACTTTTCATTAACAATAATTATACAATTGTTCCAGAAATAATTGGACAAGACATTGAGGATGAACAATATTATCTTGATAATGCAGAACCAAAGACAATCAATCAAACTTTACTGACAGAAGATGTACGAAATCTCTCTGAAGGGGAACATGACATAAAATTTGTCATAACTGATACTGTGGGACATGATGTCTCAAAAGAATTCAAATTTGTAGTAGATAATACTGCTCCACAGATTATAATAAAATCACCACAAAATAACTCTAAAGTTTCTGGAGTGGTTAACATTGATCTTGATGTAAATGAATTAAACCTGGCGCAAAACGACTGGTTGACTGTACAAACTCCCAAACAAGTTTTCCATGATGTTAAAAATATTCCATTTGATACCACATCTCTGACAAACGGGAACTATACTGTTTTAATCACTGCAAAAGATAGGGCAGGAAATATTGGAGTTGCAAATATTGCATTAAATGTAGATAATTCTAGTCCAAATGCTGTCTTTGGTCAAGCCAAAGGCGATCAAGATTCCACAATTCTAGTTGAGATTTTGGTTGGAATTGGAATTGTGTCCGCAGTAACTGTTTTTACTTTGAAAAGATTAAAGATTTCAAAAAGAGGCTAGACAAGATTTATATGCAAATTTTCAAGAATTGAGCTTTGGATGTCTGAGCAAGATTCTGCCAAGGATGCCCTGTCTCGACGTGATTTTCTCAAGTTACTTGGTGCTGCAGGAGTTGCTTTAACATTTACACCGTTTGTACCATGGGGCAAATTCATGCCAAACCCATCAAATGCTTCTCTAGATAAAGCACAAGTTATTCTACCAGATGGCACACAGGCAAACGTCAAGACTTTTCCAAAGAATCATTCTGAGGTTATCACTTATCCAAAAACAGGAGATACTGTACTTGATCAAGAGGCATTCAAAAAATGGCAATTTATCCGATTGCCAGAAGAACTTGGTGGCGATAAAGACGATGTTACTGCTTTTCGTGCTTATAGTATGGTTTGTTTACATCTCTGGTGCCTGTGGAAGTACTGGCCACAAGAAGGTAGAAAAAGAGGTGAATGTCCATGTCATGGGAGTATGTATAATCCATTGAATGGAAAGGCCTTTGCAGGACCTGCTTCACTGCAAGCTTCACCATCAAATGTGTTGGCAACTCTTTATTTTGAAGCTGATAACGATGGAAATTTGTGGATTAAACCAGCTGTATGGAATGTAAATGAAAATGGAGTTGTAGGATATGGTCGTTTCCTTAAAACGTAGAAACGGTCTAGTAGATTTCTTCTACTGGATATGGGATGGACTGGAACGAACTGTTTTCATTGGAACCAAGTTCTCATTCCCTGCAAGATTTGTAAGTCCGTTTGGATTCTTGGGAATGCTTACATTTGTAATATTTATCATTCTTGGAATTTCTGGCGCATTGCTGATGTTTTACTATCAGCCGATATTAGATAGGGCGTGGGACAGTGTTCAAAAAATTAATGATACTGTTCCTTATGGGTTCATGATACGAAATATTCACTATCATGCATCAAATGCAATGGTTTTGCTTGCAGTACTTCACATGTATTATCAATACTTTAGTGGAAGATACAAAATAAGAAATGAAATCATTTGGGTTACAGGTGTAGTGCTTGGTACTGTAACTATTTTGGAAGCATTTACTGGTTATGATATCATATTTAGTGAACGTGCTGAACTTGCAATTAGTATAGCCGCCTCACTTACCAACTCTATGCCTGTGGTTGGACCAACAATCCGTGATGCTATGTTTGGTTCTGGCTTTGCAGACTTTATTCTTAGGTTTTACACCATGCACGTATTTCTCTTACCGATAGTGATGCTGGGGCTGATGGCAGTTCACATGCCAAGATTCTTGGTCTTTGATGTTCCTATGGTGATGGCAATTTCTGGTGCAATATTTCTAACTGGTGGAGTATTTCCAGTAGATCTTGGTTCCAAGTTTGAACCTACGGTACCGCCAGGTATTACAGTACCTGAATGGTATCTTACTGGAATCTATGCATTCTTGAGGACGCAGTATGACAAATTTGTGACAGGTGTATTGTGGCCTGGAATATTTATTGTGGCTATAGCAATGACGCCATTCATAGATAGGTACAAAAAATTCTCATGGAAGGATAGGCCATTAGTAACTGCATTTGGTATCACAGGTATTACACAGGTTATGGTGACAACATATTGGGGCTTTTACATTACGCCAGATATCACAAAACCACTAGTTGCCAGACTTGTAATTGATCCAATATTCTTCTATCTGATAATGTTGTTATTGGTTCCAATAGGATTTGGATTCTCGTACATGATGATATTGCTTGCAAAAGAATCCGAAAGAAAGGCAAAGTTAGCAGCTTCCAAAGGCCCACACAAGTCAGCACCGATTAATCTATCTGGAAAATGGATTAATTGGTTAATTATTGGACTCTTGGCATTCCAAGTGTATCTTAACATTGCAGCATACAATGCAGCCCTGAGCGGAATGAAGAACTTTGCTCTGTTCCTAACTGGATTGATTCTCATGGTGTTTGCTGGACTCTTCCATCTGTA
>JAJPEA010000129.1 GCA_023252335.1 Nitrosotalea sp. | reverse complement strand
CTAGGCTTGATTCAAGTCAGACACAATTCGCAATCGCAAAGTGTATCTTGGTTAATTTTTGCAAGGCACTTGCTGTGTTGGCCTGCTTGACATTGAACGCATATGGCACTTTTGCCTTCTAGTGATGAATATTTTGGGGCGCCATCAAATCCAAATCCGCCATCTTGTGGTCCAACCATGTGTTGTATGGATGTAGACCTGTATTTCTGTCTGTTCTAAAAATTGTATATTTCTAGTCGTAAACTCTATTACAACTTTGGTCAAGTGTCTCTCATGGTGTCTCACAATGGTGTCATACCAAGATGCAAGTGGGCTATTGGAGATCTAATGATATGGTACCATGATAACAAGTGGGGTGTTCCACTTCATGTGGACCAAGAGTTGTTTGAAATGTTGATACTTGAGGGTGCACAGGCGGGACTCTCCTGGTCTACCATTCTTAAAAGACAAGACACGTACAGAAAGGCATTTGACAACTTTGATCCAAGAAAGGTTTCCAAGTATACTGGAAAAGATGTTGCAAGGCTATTACAAGATAAAGGGATAATTAGAAACAAGCTAAAGATCCATTCTGCCATTAACAACGCCAAGCGATTTCTCGAGGTTCAGAAAGAATTTGGTTCATTTGACAAGTACATTTGGGGTTTTGTCAATTACAAATCGATTGTTAACCGTCCAAAAAGATATTCAGATGTTCCTGCATCCACTGAACTTTCAGACAAGATAAGTGCGGACTTGAAAAAGAGGGGATTTAATTTTGTTGGAACTACGATATGCTATGCATTCATGCAGGCAATCGGGATTGTAAATGATCACACAAGAGATTGCATCAAGTGTAAAAAATGATCGTACTTTGACAAGAAATAAACCCCAGCACATTTCTTGACTTGCCAATGAAGGAATACATTGCACTGGCAATTTTTGCAATTGTCTATGTACTAATTGTGGGCAGGCTACGATTCAAGATACCTATCTGGATTGCCATGTCTGGTGGTGCAGTACTCATGATTTTATTTCAAGTAATTGACATAAAATCTGCTGCCCAGTCTGTCTCAGTTGATGTCATTGTGTTTCTCTTTGCAATGTTTAGCATCGTTTCTGCACTTGACAAGTCTGGTCTGCTAAAACTAGTATCTATCAAGATGATGTCCAAAGCCAAAAATCCAAACTTGCTGTTGATGGCAATTGTTGTTGGCATGGGGTCGCTTGCAGCATTTCTTGTAAATGATACGATTGCTCTGATGGGAATTCCTCTAGTAATTTACATCTCAAAGCATGTTGGTGCAAGGCCTGTGGTATTTCTGCTTGCGCTTGCCTTTGGAATTACGGTGGGAAGTACCATGACACCGATTGGCAATCCTCAAAATCTTTTGATTGCACTCCAGAGCGACATACCATTACCGTTTACAAGTTTCTTGGAATTTCTTGCAGTTCCAACTGTTGTAAACCTGTTTCTTACGTGGTATATTCTTAAAATTTATTTCAAAAAGGATCTATTGCAAATGTCTCACAATTATAACGACAATACCATGGCACTGAGCGCAACAATTGAAAATCCACGCCTTGCCAAGATATCGCTTGCTGTTCTAGTGGCAACAATTGTAGGATTTTTTGTATCAGAAATTTTGCGTTTTCTGCACATATTTGATATCAACACAAGCATTGTTGCATTAATTGGCGCAGCAGCTCTTTATGCTGCAAGTGGCAAGAGATATGAAATTCTAAAAAGCGTAAACTATACGGTATTGATATTTTTTGCAGCCATGTTTGTGGTGACTAGTGCATTATGGTCCTCTGGTGCGATCTCAATATTTATGAAACATCTCCCAATTCCAAACCCACAAGACCTGATACAGAGCAATGCTGTGATATCTGTATACAGCATAACACTTGGCCAAATCTTGAGCAATGTTCCTTTTGTTACCTTGTACAATCATGTTATGGCTGCTAATGGTTTTACAGGTGCACATGTATCCCAGTGGATGATGCTTGCAGCTGCATCTACAATTTCAGGAAATCTTACAATACTTGGTGCAGCAAGTAGTATAATCATAATACAATCTGCTGAATCAAGAGGTGTCAAGGCCTTTACATTTGTAGAATTTTTTAAAATTGGCATCCTGGTGACATTGGTAAACTTGGCTGTCTATTACGGGTTTATTGTATTTCTTGGAAATGTGATTCTAAATCTATAATGTCTCTATTTTTTCTTTGAGGCTCTCTTTTCTGTTTATCATGTAAATTCCAACAAGCATGATTGCAATGGCTATTGTCTGGTACAAGCTTATCTGTTCGTGTAAAAACACTGATGCAAAGACAAGACCGAAAACAGATGACATTGAAAATATCACTATGGTTCTGATTGTACCAATTCTCTTTAGGCTCTGCAGGAAAAAATAGAGCGATCCTCCAAATCCTATTGCGCTGAGAAGTATGACATATGGTATCTGCGATGGTGTGATATCAAATGGAATGCCAAGCAAAAATAGTGTACCAAGTAATATGAGACCGCCTATGATTGATTTTAGCTGGACAAGTCTTGCAGTGTCCATCTTGACAGATATTATTCTGCTCAAGTTGTTGTCAAGTGCCCACAACGCCATGGATCCCAAGATGAAAAAATGTCCTACATTTAGTTGTAAAAATGATCCTGAGAGCCTGAAATCTGTTGTTATGATTACGACACCTAGTATGACCATGGCTACTGCGATAAAACCAACTGGCCTCAATCGTTCTTTGAAAAATATCAATCCAAAGAGTACTGTAAACATTATCTCAACATTTGATAAAAGTGAAGTGTCTGCTGCACTTGATTGATGCAGGCCTAGAAAATACAAGTATGGTGCAACAGCTGCTCCGCAAACTGAAACGGTGACAAGTATGATATAGTCTTTTTTTGAGAATGCTGTCTTGGCTTTTTTTGCCATTGGCGTAAATGTAAGGGCTGCAATAAGATATGCTATTGAGGACAAGAGCAAGACATTGATGTTTGACATCACTGGTTTTGCAAGCGTAGGTACTGCTCCAAAAAATACCGCTGCAATCATTGCTGATGTGTAACCAGTAACTTCTGACTTGTTCATTGTCTAATTCAAACAATATTACATATTTGAAAGAATCCAATTGATTATTATCTGACTCTGGTTGATTAGTATAGCCAGGCGATGAAGAAGAGTTAGAGACATGACTCACATGATTGTTAATTCAGTGACTCTGAGCCTGACCTTATCGTGAGCTCATAATAATCATCATTTGGATGCGGTGGAAAATTTATTTCATGAAAGATTGTGTATCGCTTGTTCAGATCGCCAGAGAATCCTTATATCGATCGTAGTATCGTAATACAATAGAGTCAACGATGAATACAGTCAAGGTATCGAAGAAATATCAGGTCGTCATACCCGAAAACCTTCGGCATGAAGCACACATCAAGCCTGGGGACAAGATGATGGTTATAGCCAAGCACGGAATCCTACAATATGTTCCGGTGCGTACGATAAAGGAAACCAAGGGTATGATTCAAGGGCTTGATGTTGCCAATCTTCGTGACAAGACAGATAGGGTATGATAAGTATAGACAGCTATGGTTGGATCGAGCGATTCACTAATGGCTCAAAAGCCAAACAGTACAACCTGATCATAGATAGAACCAAACCTAATGAACTTGTCACATCAGTGGTAGTTTTGTATGAAGTGTATAAGAAGATAAAAAAGGTAAAGGGCGAAGAGGTTGCACTTGAAGCCGTTGCAGCCTTGAACCAGACTGAAGTTGTGCATGTGGACCAAACACTTGCACTAGAAGCTGCCGATTACAGTCTGGAGCATAATCTTCACTTTTCAGATTCGCTAGTCTATGCCACTGCACGGAAATATTCTGCACAACTGT
>JAJPEA010000128.1 GCA_023252335.1 Nitrosotalea sp. | reverse complement strand
TTCAATTTTATTTTCATCCATTCTAAACTGTCTGCCTGTTCAACAAGAATTTTCTTGGGATGTATTCACTTGGTAATTATCTGGTTTTTCAACCATTGTGCAATCTGTTTTGTTGCCTCGTTGTGTGACATGTCAATTATTGGCAAGAGAACATTGTTGTTATTGTTTTTCAGGTATTGCTTGTATTGAGGCATCTCTGTGTATTCTATTGCAGCAAAGTGTATCTTGCCCTCTATCTGGTCTTTGATTATCTCAGGTGTTGGAGGAAAACCTTGTGGCTCGTACAGTATTCCATCTGCCCAGCGTGCTGGAGGTGCAGAGCTACCAAGAGGAACGTTGTTGGTCTTGATGCTTAGAAAATCCTCAATGCTATTGACTTTGACAAGCTCATGAATTACTATCTCATTTATTGGCTGATGTCTGATTATTACCATGTCTCTTGAAGCAATCAGTGCATCATTTAATGGATCCGATTCACTGTATCATTGAGCCGCTTTACGGAAAATAGGACTGGATGACAAGAACAATCATTACAATTGTAAAGGCTACAAAGATAGAGCCAATTCCTATTGCCATCTTGGTATTTCTACTCATCATATATTTTTGGTTCCATTTCGCTAATTTAAGACATTACATGATTGTACCATACAGATTTTGGTTTTATCAAACCTGGTATGTTGATCAGATTTTAAATAAGGTGACAATAATTCCAGTCATCATGAGTGAACAACCAAGACAATTTTTCAATTTCTCATTTTTTAAGGTAGATCCAAAATGGCGGTGGATGGCAGACTTTGCAAAAGAAGAATCTGCAAAAGAGGTAGAAATTATTCTTAAAAACTCACCGATAAAGTACAGAACCTATTCTACTCTGGGCCTGCGAGATGATGCCGAGTTTTTGTTCTGGTTTGTATCTGATTCTGTTGAAAAAATCCAAGATGTAGTATCAAAACTATACCTTACAGTCTTTGGAAAATATATTGTACCTACTCATGTCTACCTCTCAAGCACAAGACCATCAATGTATGCAGAAAACAAAGCACAACGTGGTTGGCTTGGAGGAGAGGATCAAAAAAAATATGCCGTCGTATATCCTTTCATTAAAACACGAGAATGGTATCTACTTTCACTTGAAAAAAGAAAAGAGATGATGGGAGAGCATATCAAGGTTGGGCAAAAATATCCAGAAGTTTTGCTCAATACGTCATATTCATTTGGAATTCATGACGAAGATTTCATGCTTGCATTTGAAACTGATACATTACACAAGTTCCAAGATCTGATAATGGACTTGAGAGAGACTCGAGTCAGCGGATACATTGCAGTGGATACGCCAATGATCGTATGTGTAAAAAAAGACATTGTTTCCCTGATTAGGAGTCTTGGATGATGAAAGCCCTAAAAGAGTGGGCTACAGTAGTGACCGCACTTGAAAATGGTGATCAAACAGTTTTGCTTCGAAAGGGAGGAATACTTGAGACTGCCTCTGGTTTTAAGGTTGAAGACAAAAAATTTGTACTCTATCCTACCTATGAACACCAAGACAACTCTTCGCTAAAGTCACAATTTTACAGGTATCTTGCAGATGTGAGAGAACAAAAACCAAAAGATGGTATAAACAGAATCACTTCATACGCCGAGGTGCTTGCCGAAAATGATATCTCTTCCATGAAAAAAATTGAAGAGTTGTCAGGGTTTCACATCTGGAGTGACTCGTATATTGTAGAGCGAATGAACTGGATGCCGCAAAAACCAATGACTGTAATGTTTCTCAAGGTATACAAGATTCCTTTTATTGAGATTCCAGTTCTTCCAGAGTACCAAGGTTGCAAATCTTGGATAGAATTAAATGCCAACACTGGGAATGGATCAGCTGTTCTCAATGAAGCCGAGCTTCAACAAAAATTATCAGAGTTTAGGAGTATTGTGAATTGAAATATAGAAAACTAGGAAAGAGCGGAATCAACGTCTCTGAAATTGGATTTGGCGCATGGACTTTGGGGCTTGACTGGTGGGGCAAAAAAATAGAAGATGACGAAGCAAAAAGGATGCTAAAACGCGCATTTGATTTGGGGATTAATTATTTTGAGACAGGTGATATTTACGGAAGAGGAAAAAGTGAAAAATTAATTGGCGAAGTATTTTCAGGGATGAGAAACCAAGTTGTCTTGTCTACAAAATACGGATATGACATTTATTCAAATGAACAGATAGGTCACAAGGAACTTCCTCAAAAATTTACAACTGAATTTACTGATTTTGCCTTGAAGCAAAGCCTTGAGCGATTACAAACCGATTATGTTGATGTATATGGATTGCACAATCCAAAGATTTCAACCATACGAGACAAACAAATCTTTGATTTCTTGGACAAGAAAACAAAAGAGGGAATTATCAAAAGTTACCAAATCGCACTAGGTCCTGCAATAGGGTGGACTCAGGAGGGACTTGAATCAATGAAGATAACAAATGCTACTGCAGTCCAGACTGTATACAATATTCTTGAGCAAAACCCTGGAAACAAGCTAATTGATGAAGCAGAAAAGAATAACGTTGGAATCCTAGTTCGTGTGCCTGATGCCTCTGGGATACTGACAGGCAAGGTAACTGCAGAGACCAAAGTTAGCGAAAAGGATCATCGTTCTGTAAGAAGTGGCAACTGGATACAAGAGGCATTAAAGAAAGTTGATCAATTGATGCCTATTGCAAAAAGAAACGGCTTGAATATTACAGAGCTTGCAATCAAGTTCATCTTGTCCCAAAAATCTGTCTCATCGGTATTGCCTACTGTAGTAAGTGAAGAAGAGATTGAAATGTTCTCTGCCATGTCTGATGGCAAGTATCTAAACGACAATGACAAAAATGAGATAGTTGGACTTTTTAACCAATGGCCATCTTATGATCTTAAAGCCTCTGTACAAACGGCCTAAGGGTCTTATTTCTAAGATACCTTGGAAATAAAACAAATTATATTCAAAGAAGAACTAGCGTAAGTGAAGTGACTGTCACTCAAAAAAAGACATCAACTATGACGTTTCGAATAGATGAAGATGTACTAAACAAACTTCGTTCTGAATCAGAGCATCGTGAAACCAGTCTTAATACATTTGTCAATCACATATTCAAGAGATATGTCGAGTGGGACATGTATGAAGCAAAAGTGGGAATGATCCCAATTGCAAAACCAATCATTTTAGAACTCTTTGGAAATCTAACTCGGGATCATGTTATTGACATGGCAACTCGCATTGGAAAAAATGTAGTCAGAGATACCGCATTATTTATGCGCGGAGACTTTAATCTGGATTCATTTATCTCTTGGTTTGAGGCAAGAATGCGTGCTTCATCAATTGAAATAAATCATAACATAAAAAATAACGTTCACACGTTTATCATCAAGCACGATCTTGGGGAAAACTGGTCGCTCTATCATACTACAGTGCTTGGGCTTATCTTTCGCGAAGTTTTAGAGACAACAGCTGACTTTGAATACAATTCTGGTATGATGTCATTCAAATTTACTGAATAAATGATTGCAAACGATTGCAAGTGTTTGCAAATGAATTCACTCTAATCGCTCTTGTTATATTTTTGTAGTCTGATACATTAACCATGCAAGTACTACAACAGGGACGAGTTCTTGAAAACAAAGATGCAGACAATATTTTAAAAATCATATCAAATGACCAGGCCATGAATATACTCCGTTCCACAATTGACACGCCAAAATCTGCATGGGATATTAGCGTAATGTCAGGTGTTCCATTGACCCAAGTGTATAGGTGGGTTAGAAGACTTCACATGTCTGGACTAGTGCGTGTCTCAGGGGATACAAATCTGTCTGGCAAAAAGTTCTTCATGTATCAAAGCAAGGTAAGCTCAGTCAAGGTAACATTGACATCTCTTACAGAGTCCATGATTGA
>JAJPEA010000030.1 GCA_023252335.1 Nitrosotalea sp. | reverse complement strand
ATGACTGTATCAACTGACAAGTCAAGCTATACCTTTGGAGACTTTGTAAACATTAGTGGCACAGTATCACAACTTGTCATGAGTTCTACGGTATCTTCTATTCCTCAAACTGCTAACGTGGTTTTGTCTGGTCCACAAGGGTTCAAGCAAACATTTTCACTATATCCTGGAAATGATCTCAAGTTCTCACAATCTGTCAAGACTGATCAGGTACTGGGATTTTCTGAAGGAACATACACTGTATCTGCATCATATGGTGGAATGCAAAAATCAACTACCTTTACATTACACTCTGCAGCATTTGTTCCGCCTGCACAAGCCGCGTCAACAACACTTGCTATATCAACAGATCACTCCAACTACACCACCTCGCAGCCTATTATTTTGCTGGGAACCGTTTCAACTGTAATTCCACTCACTCCTGTCCAGTACAAGGTCTTTGATCCAACAAATGTCTTGATATATCAAGGAAACTTGTTTCCAGATTCTAATGGAAAAATAACTTCTGCAAATCCATATCAGCGCAGCACTGGTAGCTCTGGGTTGCTAATCAATGGAGTAAATCCCACTTATGGTATATATCGAGTGAGTGCAACTTATGGCGGTGCATCTGCCACTACAGCATTTGTGATTGTTCCTGCCAAGACACAAACAAATCCGATAATGATATCATCTGACAAGTCAGTGTATGGCCCTGGTGCCACAGTCACACTGACAGGAGGTACACTACTCCAAGGATTGCAAAATGTTGGACTAAATCCAACTTTACAGATAATCCAGACAGGTACTTCAAGTGGGACAACTGGTAGTACCAGTCTTACAAATTCTGTAAATATCAATACCCAGGTTAATCTAAAATCTGATAATACATTCTCGTACCAGTTTACACTTGCTGGAACTTCAAATAGCCTGGGAAGCTATAGGGCTGTAGTTTCAATCCCACAAGGTAGTGCCGAGTCTGACTTTGTTGTTGTGCAGGATCCATCTACATACAATGGCACTGTAACATCCTCTGCCCCATTTACCATTACTACAGACAAGAGTTTGTACGCTATAGGGGACCAGATAACAATATCTGGCCAAATCTTGCATCCAATACAACTCTCCACCCAAAACTCTGGAGTGGGTGTGAGCATTCAAGTATTCAATTCAACAGGTCTGCCAATTACCTCTACTGGTAGCTTGCATGCCAACATCTCAACATTGAGTGGCAACCAAACCGCGCCAACTGCACAGGCAAATGCCTTGTCCTATTCTGCATTCCCTAGTGCTAACGGTCACTATCAAATTCAACAAATTATTCAAACAGGGGCGTATTCTCCAGGTACATACATGCTCAAGGCATCGTATCTTAGCATGACTGCCTCTACAACATTTACAGTCTATGACCCGCTTGGAACAGGCTCGCAGGGCGCAATTGCTGCAAGCACTGACAAAAAGGTCTATGGAATAGGAGACCTGGTACGGTTGACTGGAAACATTTCATCTAAAACAAGTGCATCATCATTTACATTGACATTGACCAAGCCTGACGGGGAACAAATATCCTCACCACTTGCTATCAACAATGGACAGTTTTCATGGATTTGGACAGTAGCAAGCACTGCAAACCAGGGTTCTCAAATACTTACTGACAGGTCTGCTTCTCCTGTATCTGATCCTAGTATCAACGTGTATGGAATTTATCACATACAAATAACATCAGCTACTGCAAACGCTGACCTGTACTTCCAGGTATCAAAGAACCCACAACCAAACCAAGACATTGCACCTCTCATAGTAATGACTGACAAGACAAACTATACTTCAACAGACGTAGCCAAGATCTGGGGAGAAGTGATTCCAACACAAAATGCCGCATCTGAGGGTACCAACACTGGGGTTCAAATTATGATTTATTCTAGCACTGGCCAAGAGATTTACCGAGGTACTGCAAATGTCAACCAAGGTGGTCAGTACTATGCTACCGTACCATTTCACATTGGCATCTGGAATGCCGGAGTCTACAAGTTGTATGTCCAGTATCTTGCAAATACAATAATTTCTTCATTTAGTGTATCTGATCCGTTTGAATCAACAACTTCTACTGGGTTGCATGTATTCATGACTACTGATTCTGACAAGTACCTTCCGGGACAAACTGTACTTGTCACTGGAAGAACAAGCAGTATAGTCTCTGTAAATACAGTAGATCTTGCATTTGGTATTGCAAATGATACGACAATCAGCGAAGGTCAAATTACATCAAGTAGCGGTAAGATAATTCCTACAGTCACTGTACCATTTGATCAATTTGGATCCTTTACATATAATTATAAAATCCCAAGCAATGCACCACTTGGAAATTACACCATCATTGCACAGGTTCCATTTGGGACATACAATGCATACTTTGACATAGTAAACCAACTACCAGCAAGTACAATTCCAATCCTGAACCAAACACATACTATAATACCGCCTTCTGGGATGAATCAAACCAACACTACTTCTCCACCAACAACTGCTCCATATACCATAGGGCCAACACAAAAACACAAGACTGCCAATACGTTTGTCACAAAAGCAAACCAAATTTCCCAGTCTGTTGTTGCAATAAATCTTGGTGCTACACAAACTGGAAATGCAACATACTATCCACGAGAAATTGATGGCCTTTTACTTGTAAAACCAAGTGACGTAAACTCTGTTAGTCTCAAGGTGAGCTCACAAGATGGAACATGTGTCATTGGCCCAGACTCTGATTGTAAAGTATCCGGCTCTACCATCCAGGCAGGTGGAGCGTACCAGTCTGTAACAGTTAACGGCATGGGATATCTTGTAGGATATTCTGGAACTGGGGGAAGAATAGAACAATTTAGCATCATACCTGCACATGCTGGTGACGTAATCCCTGATGGACAATGGGGCGTTCAAATAATCAAAAAAGACCAAGTGACTAAATTCTATTACCAGGTCACCTATACGACCAAATAATTTTTTCAAATCTCAAACAATTTATTGTTGACAGATTTTTGTATTTATGATGCAAATCCAGGTGCTAATGTTTGAGCAGGACGATCCATCCAAGTGCACTGCTGCCAAACTTGTAAAATTTGGAATTGCAAAACGCATCAAACACCTGACTGGAAAAGACATGATCTTAAATCCATTTGCAAAAGAATTTGTCTTAAAAACTGACAGGGACCTTACAGCATCACTTACTGGAATTGACTGCTCATGGGAGCTTGCACAAAACATGTTTCTCAAAAGATTTGTTGGATTGTCAAGAAAACTTCCGCCGCTTCTTGCAGGAAATCCTGTCAACTATTCCAAGGTTGGCAAGCTTACCACAGCTGAAGCAATAGCAGGCGCTCTGTATGTGATGGATTACAAGGATCTTGCCGACTCGGTACTTGACAAGTTCAAGTGGGGACACACATTTTTTGACCTAAACCAGTACTTGATACAGGATTACCTTACTGCAAAGACAACAGAAGATGTTGTAAACATATCACAAGAATATGGCCTTGAAGTGTAAAGGTTCTATACAATATTAGGGACAAGTTCACTTTTGTAAAAGTCGGGACATGGATATTCTCTTGGAAGAGAACTCAAAGGGAATGCTTGAAATGAATATGTCGAATGTGTATTGTTCTCTGACTAGTTGTGTCCAAAATTCGTTTTTATATGCCTGATGAAAATTATATGCAACATCAGTGAAATGTGGTATTACCATTAATGGAAATAGCAAATGGATCAACGCTGATACAGAACACAAAGAAAGATGTGTAAGTATGGATTTGTGACATAATCCGTTTTATTATTATTGCATATTGATCCTATGTATGATGGTAGAAAGTAATACCCCTAACATGTTGTTAGAGAGCAAGCTTCTATTTGAAACTCTAAAACAGCATCGAAAGATCCTTGAATCACATCTTCTTCCAGCAGAGAAAGTAAACCTGTTGTCAAGCAACTTTGATCAAATTTTCGATAGAGTCAAGAATTTCTGTGATTCATTAGCAATACATTCGAAAGAATTGGGCGACATTGTGTAAGAGACTTATGACATTATCATGCCCTAATGATTTACTGAAAGACGAATAAGACTCCATTCACATGTTCCGACTTTTACAAAAGTGAACTTGCCCCCAATATTGTACAGAACCAGTGTAAGTGTTGCCTTAGATCTTGGATGAAAAGTAATCTTCATCTGAGGTGATCTTTTTGGTTGGCCTAAACCTGTAGAGGCTGCGATAGATCTTGTAAATTACCCTGTTTTCCTTTAACCTTGGAGCTATCATTTGCCAAAAGTACCTAGCCTTGATGCTTGCAAATCTTGAATCCCTTACAACAAATACGCTGTATGCTGATTTTTCTACAATCTCCATTGTTCTGGGACTAAATGCCTGCTCTGATTGGTTTCCTGCCCCGACAATTACAATCTCTGGATTCTTGTTGAGGTTCTCAAGCAGGTCTTTTGTTATCTCTGAACTTGTTGGGTAAACTCTTTCAACAGGTACCTTTCGAAGATCAAGGTCAAACATTTTTTCATTTATTCTGCTCAAAATGTCTCGCTCTTCCTCTGGGGATTCTACGACACCGCGTATGATTCGTATCTTGCTTCCAATTACATTTGAAAATGCATGTGCAATCTCTATTCCAAGGTCAGAGTGTCTGCCCTTGTCATATGATACTACGACACGGGATAGTTCACTTTCAAACTCTTTTTTGATGTTCACCCCAAGTATGTCACATGTTGCAAGCGAGAGAAGCTTTCTGTTGTTTTTGAGATCAAAAAAGTCCATTATCAAGAGATTGATTCCCTGCTCTTCTGTTGTTGCAAGAATTGCCTCGGTGTTGTCATGTGACAGCCTGACAAGATATCTGTGGTCTGAAAAGCCTGGCATGTTTTTTAATTCGTCAAATGACTTCATGATTGGTTCTGCAAACCTGTGACCCATTGAGAGTGGAATCTGTAGAGGGATTGTTGCCACATTTAAAAGCGAGATCTCGCCATCCTTGTCCTTTGCAATTGCAGATGCAATCTTGACTAGTTTTTCAATTGTCTTTTTGTTAAAGACCACCATTATTCTGTAACTCTTTCTTTCTGGTGGGCCAATGTTTGCAACAAGTGGTGCATAGTGCTCTATCTCTTTTTTTGATATGTACAACTTGTATATTGAAAATCCAATCAATATCCAAATTATTGCAATTGCCCAGCTAAGCGGGTTGTATATGAGCAAAAATATTGCAAGCCCTGCCTTGCAGATTATTCCAATTATTGGCATGAGGGGAAACAGCGGAATCTTGAATCCATAGTCAAGCTTGTGGCCATATAATCTTCTAATGTTGATTCCCGCCCAGTTTACCTGTGTAAATAAAAACAAGAACATTACACCTGCCACAAGTGCAATCTGTTCAAGTGGCAACCATGATGCCATTAGTAGCATGATAAAGCCTGACGCAATTATTGCAAAATGTGGCGTGTGATATTTTTTGTGAATAGAACTGAAAATGTATGGCAAGTTGTATTGCCTGCCCATTGCAAAAGATACACGACTAGACGAAAATGTAGTTGCACTAAGTGCTGCAATACTTGATACCAGTCCACCGACAAAAACAAGTGTTGTTCCATATGGAATTAGATATCCTGCTGCCTTTGCAATTCCGACATCTTGGTTGTCCCCTATGAACTGCCATACTTCTTTTCCAACCTTTGATGAATCAATTCCTCCCAAGAAGACAAATGTAAATACGATATAGAGTACAGTTACCACTCCAAGTGTGGTAAAGATGGCTTTGGGAATATTCTTCTTTGGATTTTTTACCTCTTCTCCTGCCTGGACAATTATTTCATATCCTTCGAATGCGATAAATGTAATTCCCATTGCCAGGATGAATCCGGTTATTCCATTTGGAACAAAGTGTTGAAAGTTTACTGTCCAGCTGTGATTTACAAAACTCATTGCATAAACTCCAGAAGATATGAGAATGATGATTATGACTAGCTGCAGCATAGTCAACCCGTTTCCAATCTTTCCGGTAAGGGAGACTCCTCGATAATTTACATATGTGAAAAGTATGATGGATAAAATTGCAATAATTTTTTCAAGGGGGATTCCTCCGTACTGGGCTGCAACTCCGGCACTGGTCAGTATACTTCCAAAAAAGTCTCCAATTGATACTGCATACAGACTTCCTGCTATCATGTGGGCAAACCATGCAATCCATCCACTGATGAACGCATTAGGCCTTGGCAGACCTTCTTTTACCCACCTGTATCCTCCACCTGCCTCTGGAAATGCAGAGCCAAGCTCGGCATATGTCAAGGCAGTAAAGAAGCTGATTATTCCACTTGCAAGAAAAACTATCAAAAGCACCGGTCCGCCTTCGTGCATTGCAGGGCCTACTAGGTTGAAGATTGCACCTCCAATCATGGCTGCAATTCCAATCATTGTAATGTCAAGCAATGAGAGGCTTCGGACAAGACCTGCGTGAGAATCGTGTTCCATAAGCTATCTAATCGTGAGCTCTGGCTGGTAGAATAAATCTCTACTTGTAGATCTTTTGTAAATAGGCACGAATCTTTGGCAAATGTGGAATGGATGTGGCTTGGTAATTCCAGTTTTTCCTGTTCCCAATCCTAAAATAACTAATCTTGACTTTATGTTACATGCGAGCCAGTGAACGATCACTGCCACGGCAGAGGAAACTCCTCCCTCCTTGCAGCAAGTGTGATCCGGAGACGGATAATCAGAGATGATTGGCAACAGCACAGAAAAGAATCCTACCTGGCGTACTATGATGGTAAAGCCTGAGGTTTCCAGTACAGGAATGAAAAATCTGCCCCACGCGGAGAAAGGCCAAATCAAACAATAAGCGCTGCACTTTGTTTAGGTAGGCCGCATAGCGAAATATCGTGAAAACAGAAGGAGGGTTACGGCTGGCACGCATTTTTTTAAAAATGACTGGAAATTTTTTTATTTCTTTTCTTCGTCGAACTTGTCTGCCCAGTGCTTTCTTTCTTCATACTGGAATGTTGGTGCTGGGCTATTGTCTACTCCACGCTTTACTGCATCTTTCATCTTCTTGTTACTCCACAAGAAAATTCCTACTGCAATGATTCCTGCAAAGCCTGCCATTGCATAAATTGTCATAGTTGAGAGACCCTGAGCTGTTGCAGTGCCTGTGTTTGAAGATGCACTAACAGTTGTTGAAATTGCTGGGTCGCCCTGGACTTCTAATCCGTTTGCATGTCCATCTGCATCAAGTGTACCAGAACTTGCTCTTTCAACTATTGTCAAGTGGTACTTGTCAGAACCTGATGTAAAATCTACGTCAATATTGCTTGCCTTCAATGATCCTTGGTAAATGTCACTTTGTCCATATGCAAATGATGTTACTGCTACCTTTGTTCCATTGTATCCAAGGCCTGCTGCATCACTAAGGGTATATGCTGGGTCAAAAAGGGTGTTCCACTTTTCAATTGGATATCCAACTAGAGGACTTGCATCTAGTAGACTGATATTGAGAGGGCCTTCTGCTGCTGTTCCTTTCAATATGTTGTAAACATCTGGTAATTTGTTCTTGATTATGCCTATTGGTGAGTTAATGTCCAAGTCTCCTAGGTTGCCAGTTGAGACAACTGCTGGGCCTGTCATGTTGAATCCCATCCATGATATGTCAAACACTGTTGGGGTATCTCCATTGCTCTTGTATAGCATGTATCCTGTCAATGTTGGGGTTAGTGTTATTTTGTAATCAATAGTGGCACCTTGGCTGTCACCATTTACTTGAACTTGATAATCTACTTTTAAATCTGAAAATGTTGCTGTTGTCTTTCTCTGTGTTGCAAGTAGCGTGTTTAGTGATTCCATGAGTGATTTGATACTTGGATTGTTACTTGCAGTGCCAGAGAATGTGTATGTTTCATTCTTGCCGTTTAGAAGATCTTTTAGTTTTCCACCGTTTGAATAATCAATTGCAACGTTCTTTGTAAACTTGAACTCTGGTGTAATTGGAGCACCAGAAATTGGCAAGTATGCATTGAAATCTGTTGTTGCAAGAATTGGGGAGACTGTACCTATTACTAGTAAACTCAAAACTGCTGATGCTAAAAGAAGTCTCTTAGTCACAAAACACAATTTTCTTCAGGATAGTAATAAATCTTAGCATTAATTTTTGAATTTGATAATTTTTCTGTCATGTAGTGGCAAGAGTAATATTTAGTTGGTATCGGTTACTAATTTCACGGAGCGATAGAAAAACGATTACAATTTTAGCAGGTGGAACTGGTTCTGTAAAACTAGTAAGAGGAATAGCAACTCAAACTCGCGATATTTCTGTAATATCAAATGTTGGCGACAATTATTGGTTGTACGGATTGTACATCTGTCCTGATATTGATACAATTCTCTACGGACTGGCAGATGTATTGGACACTGACAAGGGATGGGGAATAAAAAAAGACACTTATGGATTTTTACGTCAAATGGAGATGCTGGGAGAAGAGACCTGGTTTAACATCGGTGACAGGGATGCTGCAATCCACCTCCTGAGAACAAACATGCTCAAGAACGGAAAGAACCTATCCGATATTACCGAATGGATGTGCCAGAAATTTGCAATTGATACAAAAATTATTCCAGTTACTGATAACAGTGTAGAGACAAGAATTGTCACCACCAAGGGAGACTTGCATCTACAAGAATATTGGGTAAAACACAAAGGCCAAGACAATGTTGATGGGATAAAATACATAGGAGCTGACAAGGCACGAGCAAATCCTGCCGCAGTAAATGCAATACATGATTCTAAACTAGTGATAATTGCACCAGGAAATCCCTTGACTAGCATTGGGCCAATTTTATCCATCAAGGGAATACGAAAAGAATTATCAAAATCCAAGAAAAAAGTTGTAGTTGTCAGTCCACTGATTGGAAATGCTGCAATAAGCGGCCCTGCAACAAAATACATGGAGGCTGCTGGAATGGAAGTCTCAGTTTATGGTCTTGCAAAAATGTATTCCGAAGTTGCATCACACATGGTAATTGATTCTTCAGATAGGTTGCTAACAAGAAAGATTGAAAACTTGGACATGAAAGTTTACGAAACTAAAATAAAAATGAAAGACAAAAAAGACGAAGAAGCGTTGGCGTCATTTATTCTAAAACAAGTACATGTCTAATTCGCGCATAGGCGCAATAATTCCTGTAAAAACTTTTTCTCGAGCCAAGACTCGTCTTGGGCTAGCACCTGAAAAGACTGAGCAAATTTGCAAGTTGATGCTTGAATCTGTTCTAGGTTCTGTAACAAAGTCTGATGTTATAGAAAAAACAGTTCTTGTAAGCAAGGATGAAAAAGCCCTTGATATTGGAAAAAAATTTGGAGCCCATGGAATCTATGACGAGTCTGAGCAGGGAGTAAACAGTGCAGTCTTGCTTGCAGACAATTATTTTGCAAAAGAGGGGTTTGATGGAACAATTGTCTTTCCACAAGACATTCCATTGATGCAGTCTGATGATATCTCTGCACTATACCAGATGAGAACATCTGACAGGTGTGTCCTTGTGGTGCCGTCTAGAAAATTTGACGGGACAAATGCCTTGTTTCGAACCCCGCCTGGAGTAATGGAGACTCATTATGATGAGGACAGCTACAAGATACATCTGAGCACTGCCGAGAAACGAAATGCAAGCTCTTCACTTGTGCTGATTCGAAGGATGATGCTTGATATTGATGACCAGTCTGACTTGAATTTCATCCTGTCTTTTTCTGATACTGTCATTGCAAACTCGCTTAGAAAAGTTCTAGGCTAGGGACTAGATGTGATTTGTTTTGATTCTATGCGCTCTAGGATCTTGATTGCCAGTGCAAACAATCCTGTTGTAACAAGTATCACTTCTACCGTATTTGAAAATGGATTTGATGAATCGTTTATTGTTGCGCTCTGACTCAGATCTGAGAGGAAGAACAAGTATGAAAACAAGAAATAGTTTGTTGCCCAGTGGACAAGAATTGCAGGTGCCAGTCCATATCTTACATAAACCCAGCCAATTATTACACCAGCCATTGCAGCTTGTGTCACTTTTCCAGGGCTCCATGGTGTACCTGAAATGATGTGCGCTACACCAAAGAGCAATCCAATTGTTATGATGAGTATCATTGGTTTTCTGTAATCTGAAATCAAAAGATACTTTGATGGTCTCCACAATGACCTGGCCAGCATCTTCCATGATGGAATGTGTGAATACATCAAAAACAATGGCACGCCAATTAGGAGAACCCTAAAACCTGTCTCCTCTGTCAGCGGAGAGATGCCAAGCTGAAAGAATCGTACCAAATCATTGCCTGAAGCGGGAGATTCTATCTTTACTCCAAAGCTTTGCTGGATTGTATCAATTGTTACAGAAAACAAAATCAAGATTGAAAACCATGCCAACATGTTTACCATGGCGTTTCCCTGGAATTTTTTTACCTCTCGTGACATCATGTTTGAGAGTGTCTTGAGAAGCGTGCTCTCTGGGCCAAAATACGATATTGTAAAAAGAATCAGAAATATTGTCCAGGATATAACAAATGCATCACCCATCTCAAAAGAGACTGGGACTTTGTAACCAATATCTCCCAAAAACATGTCCAGTCCGTTTATGGGATACTGGTAGTTGATCTCTTTTCCAACATCTGAATTGTACATTACATACAATCCAATTGGAAATGACAATATCATTACTCCAAATACTACGGATAATAATCCGGAATATGGAATGAGAAGAGCTTTGATGATTCTATCTAATTTTTCTATACTTGATATCAATGGACTTCGATACTTGCTTCTGGAAATCCAAGCTTAACAAGCGTTGTCTTGATTGTATCCCTGTGATCTCCTTGGAGAAATATGTAACCTTCTTTTACAGTGCCACCGCAAGCATAACGGGCCTTTAACTCTTTTACAACTTTTCCTAAATCATTCATCTTTGGATTGACTCCTTCAATCATCGTTCCTTTCTTTTTAAAACGTCTTTCTTCAATTCTAACAACAATCTGTGTTTGATCTTTTTCTAGTTCGCCACAGGCGCATAAGTCGTTAGGAAGTCCGCAAGTGTTGCAGATTACCGCCATTCGCAATAAAAAGTCGAGATCCTACTATTAAGCCTTGTTTCTCCCCTCATGTTTTTTTATTTGATTGCATCCATTATCTTTATGTCAAAAGATCTGACCAAGAAAGCAGTTGATCTTTTACTAAACGGTGCTACACTGCTAAGTGATCCTTGTCCATACTGCAAGGGTGTACGGGTGATGAAAAACGGCAATGCATTGTGTGTCAGCTGTGGCAAGCAAGCAGGAGAACAAATTGACCGCATCCCGGTAAAAATAGAAAAGACTGGTAATGCATCCATTGACAATCTGGATAAAAAATTGTTAGAGTTGTCGATTCAACTTGCAATGGAAAAAGATCTTGAAAAACAAAAACAGATCTTGGAGACCATGAATTCGATAATTGCGATCAAAGAAAAACTTGGGGCTTCCTAGGCACGAAAAGGTATTTATTTAAAGATCCTTAATGCAGGACTAGTATGAGCAGCAAAAAATCTGCACCACTGCCCGCATCAAGCGCAGGACTGCTAAGATTCTTCGAGGATGAGACTAAGGGATACAAGTTAAAACCAGAGGTGGTAGTAGCAATACCAGCATCTTTGATTGGGATTTCGTGGATTCTCAAGTTCTTCTTCTCGCCATGACGGAAAGCTCCAATGATGTATCTCGCATTCACAAACGATACACTCTAACAACATTTACTCCGACGTCACACTATGTATCCCTTGCAATATCTATTGCAGTTGTATGTGTGATAGCTGCAGTATCTTACATAAATTATTTCAAGACTACGGATAATCTGTTTATTGCACTTCCTGTTACAGTTGCCGTACTTGTGGCAACACAGTTCATTGATCCGCGACTTCTAAAGACTGAATATTCAAAATCAATCCACATGTCTGCATTTGGAAATCTCTTGTGGCTTGTGACAATTCTTTGTGGAATTCTTGGAGCCTATGTATTTTCAAAACCTACACTGTTGCCAGTTTACATAACAGAGGGAATGCTACTGCACGCAAGTTTTCGTATTGCAATATTTACATCTGTACTTGGAACCAAGCTTTCAACTGCATGGATAACTTGTCTTCTCCAACCGCTTGCAGTCTTTCTTGCATTTGTACCAACCAACATGTGGGTGCCAATGCTCTCTGACCCAAAGGCAATTGAATATGGACTTGTCTTTTGTGTTCTTGGATCTGCCTGGACTCTGCTAAGTGACAGAAAAGCAGGAAGCGGAAGACTATCAAGTACACATGCATTTTTGCAAGCATATCTTGCTGCATGGACAAACAATGACCCAGTACCGATGGAATCTCTAATGGAGAAACGCTCCGAGCCATCAAAGGTATCAACATTTCAAATTTTATTCAAGACAACTGACAAAAACTGTAGACTGGTAATTCCTGACTTGCATCCAGGACCGTTTCATCCAATAGGTGGAAGCAACATTCCATATTTGATTTACAAAAATCTTGACTCGTCTGCAATGGTAATGCATAGCATTTCTGACCATGCGCTAAACCTGCCATCAAAATCCCAAGTGGACTTGTACATTACTAGTCTGAACCACAACTCAAAGATTAGGGAGGGTTCCCTGTGTACCAAGCCTGTAACTGTCCAAGTCAATAAAGCGCGAACAACTGGATTGTTGTTTGACAAAACCGCAGTCTTGATACTCTCACTGTCTCCACATGGCATGGAAGACATTCCATATCATGTCAAATCTGACTTGGAACAGTACGGCATGAACCGTGGATACGAAAGAGTATTGATAATTGACAGCCACAATGCAATGGGAAAAGAGATTGAAAAACTTGATGCAGACGATCTCTTGACTGCTGCAAAATCAACCCTTGACACACTGATTACAAAAGAGAGACTACCACTAGAAGTTGGATATGCAAATTCTGAGAACTTGCATTTCCAGGCAGACGATCTTGGACCTGGTAAAGTTGCAATGATGTGCTTTAAGATTGGGGACGAGAAATTCTTTCTTGCATGGGCTGATGCAAACAACATGCTAAACGGATTGCGTGAAGAGATTGCAAACTATTTCTCAAAGAACGGATACAACTTTCTTGAGATATGCACATCTGATACACATTACAAGGCACGAACTGCCAAGAACAAGCATGGATACTTTGAGTTTGGAAGTTTATCAAAAGCACCCGATGTGATATCGTGGTTTTCTGATCTTGCCAAAAAGGCAGACCACTCTGCAACACCTGCATCATACGAGTTGCTAAAAAGCGAGACACAGGTCAAGGTAATGGGTGGAAACCAACTTGAGCTCTATTCAAAATCACTTGACAATGCAATGCGAATTACCCAGGCGTTTCTTCTGATAACCACTGGGTTTTTCATTTATACCATGTTCTAGCTCTGCATCTCTTCTAGATTTCCGTAAAACTCGTCACAAAATGAATCTAGCTGGTGGATTGGAATTATTGGTACTTTATCGATAAACTGGACACTGTGCTGGTATAGCGTGACAATTGCAGGGACTGCTCCCCTGACTTTGTGCTTTGATACAAACTGTTTTGTTCTGATCACTTGTTTTTTCACTGCCTCTTGTAACCCAGACTGGGTCATGTTGTTCCAGTGCTTGCAGTCAATGAGTATTGCAACCTCTGACTTGATGCCTATGACATCAATTTGGATGCGGGGGTTTTTCATGATGACATTTTTTGTTGTCTCAAAATCTCGTTTTTCAAGAACCTCTGCTGCAAGTGACTCAAAATCCTGCCACTCTAGCATGCGGGAGACTTCATCAATTGGTGCACCCATGCTTATTGCAATTATGCTAGTCTTTAGCTTGTCAGAATCTTCAAACTGGATCTGACCGTCTTCGAATTTTCCAATGCCATTTTGCATAAAATTATCTAGTATCTCTTTTGCCAGATCTTCGCTTGTCTGCGTTGCCATGCTAAAATCCTTGACAGACAATCCGCCTGGAATTATTCCAGGTATTCCTTTTACAAGCGTTGTAACATTCAATATTTGAGTTTTATATTTCTCAAATAAAATACTTGCCGCCTTTAAAATTTTTATCATACTACCATTGGGCCACGGTTAAATACAGTTCATTGAAAAACATAGCATGAAGCTCATGCTAGTCTTGCTGCTAGCACTTTTTGTTTTGGGACCTGCAATTGCATTTGGAGTCAAGGGAACAAACTTTGACACGGTCCAGTTTATACAATATTCTGATGACAATACTGCAGTGCAAGAAGTTGAAAACGGGCACCTTGACATGTACTATTCTGCAATACCAATTGACAGACTTGATGACCAGTCAAGACAACATCTCCAGGTGTTCCAGTCTTCTGGTACAAGCTATAGTCTTTTGCTAAACCCTGCAGTTTCAGACGTCCAGTTCAATCCGTTTTCAATCCAGCAGGTACGATTTGCACTAAATTATTTGGTAGACAGGGACCTCATTGTAGATGAAATCCTCGATGGGTATGGTGCTACCATGGTCTCTGCATACAAGCCATATGACCCTGACTATCTTCTCATACTGGGCGAGCTCCAGTCGTATAATTTCAAACACAATCCCACACTTGCTGATTCCATGATTACATCTGCACTGAAACAAGCCGGAGCTAAAAAAACTGGTGGACTTTGGTACTATGACTCAAAACCTGTAACCATTGACATTTTCATACGAAACGACGATCCTGTGAGAAAATCAATTGGAGAAATTCTTGCATCACAACTGCAGGGCATGGGGTTTACCGTGAAAAAAGACTATGGTGACCTGACCAAGGCATTTTCAACTGTATATGGCTCAAATCCATCTGATCTAAAATGGAATATCTATACTGAAGGGTGGACAATAGGTGGCTTTGTAAGATATGATTCTGTAATCACTGCGCAGATGTATTCTCCGTGGTACTCGAGCATGCCGGGATTTAACAATCCGTCATACTGGAATTTCCAAGACCCGCAAGTTGATTCCTTGTCAAAGGCAATATTTTTTGGAAACTTTACATCATCTGAGCAGCGAGCCAATTTGATAAACCAGGCAGTTGACCGGGGCATACATGATTCTGTTAGAATATTTCTTGCATGCAAGACTGACCAGTTTATTGCAAACAAAAAAGTTGATGGCATCATCAATGACTTTGGTGCGGGAATCACAGGAAGGTTTACGCCAATTAATGCCAAGTCAGACTCTGACACACTTGCTATTGGTGTGAAAACCATCTACTCTGGTGCATGGAACCCAATAGCGGGATTTGCAGATACTGCAAGCCAGCAAGTATGGGGCGTAATCTCTGATCCTGGAAGCTTCAAAAATCCCTACACTGGATATACAATTCCAGTACGGTCTGATTGGCAGGTTGACGCCAAGGGGCCACTTGACAAACTAAACGTCCCATCTGATGCAATAAAGTGGGATGCCTCAAAGCAAAAATGGGTTCAGGTTGGACCAGGTGCCACTGCAACAAGCGCTGTTACATTTCATCTAAAGTTTGGAAACTGGCATGATGGTACACCAATGGACATGAACGATGTCTTGTATGGAATTTATTTCCTGTACCAGTGGGGTGCAGACCCTACAAATGGCACCATGACATTTGATTCTGAATTTTCTCCCAAGGCAAGCCAGTCTGCAAAGACACTTGTTGGAGTCCGAGTTATCAATGGCAATACGATTGCAGTATACCAAAATTACTGGCACTTTGATTCAGGTGAGATTGCAGATTCTGCTCAAGTGTGGCCTGCAATGCCATGGGAGATGATTTATTCGATGGAAAAAGCAGTAACTGATGGCAAACTTGCGTTTTCAAGATCAGATGCAGTAAATAAAAACATTGACTGGATGTCACTGATAATTCCAAATGATGCAAAACTAATCAAGGCAAACCTTGACGAGTTTGCAAGTGAGAATTCAATTCCTCCAGCACTTGCATTTGTAAACGATTCAAAATATTTTGATTCAAGGTATGAAGCGTCATCATCATGGATTGCACAACATGGCCATGCTGTGATAAGCAATGGTCCATACTATCTTGACAGCTATGCCCCTGATGCAAGAAAGATTACCATCAAGGCATTTGATGATTC
>JAJPEA010000127.1 GCA_023252335.1 Nitrosotalea sp. | reverse complement strand
ATGCGTTCGCCTGCAAAGCGAATCTATAGGGGTTCAAATCCCTTCCTCACCTTTGATTTTATCCCATATTAGATAGGGCGTCACGAATGATTTTTGCCGCAAATTCCTTATCTTGTACTTCAAAAATGATTTTTTTGTATTTTTCATTATTCAGAGATACTGTGATGCATTTTTTCGGATCATGCATTTCAAAAAACAAGATGCCATCTTTTGAGAGAAACATTCCATCTTTTATCACACCTAGAAGCGAGGTTCCAGCAATCTTTAGTTGTTGAAAGGGCTCCCAAGACACCTCATCGGTGGATACAGAGGACACATGATCTAGTGGAATGGTTATTGCTTTTTCTCATTGCTAGATGATATCAATTCCATGAATCTCAAAGACTAGATTTTTGTCTTCTATTTTGATAATTCCAGTCATCAGGTATCAATAGAGCCATTATATCATAATAACCTGCTTTTCTAAATAGAGCAATTCGTAGACAAAGTGAATTTGGCTGAAAAAAGTAACGGATTACTAGAATACATTCCAGGTGCCAAGCCTGTTTCATACCAGTACACTAATGGTCAACCATTAGATGGGTTTTCACAAAATGTCAAAGACAGCATAAAAGAATATGCCGAAAGTGCACAGAACGAAGTTGAGAAAGGTCACAATTTCTTGCAATGGGTTCTAACCAGAGTCTTTGAAGCAACAGAAGATGATGCAACTGATGCGATAATAGACGGAGCAAATGATCTTGGAATAGACGCATATCTGCCAGTAGACTTCTCCGAAGACAAGATCTATCTATTCCAGTCAAAATATGGAACCTCACATTCAATGGAAGCCATTGCCAAGTTCAAAGAAGATGTCAAGAGACTACAGGGAAAAGACATTTCCAAGATGCGCCCAGAACTTGCCCATCTTGTGACAAAGATTCAAGAAAAAAATCTCAAGATAGAATGCATCTATGTGACAGACCAAAAAGTGGAAGACGAGAATTTTGACACAGTAGAGATATACGATGTAGATGTCATAATACAGAAACTTTGGGACAGGATAAAAAAACCAGCTGCTGGAAAAAAAGCACCTATCAAACTTGAAACCAAATTACGATATCAAAATACGCTTCTTGGAATTTTAAAGCTAAGGGAGCTTACCAATTTTGTCACAAAGAACAAGGACTATGTCTTTGAATCAAACATAAGACAATGGATGCAGTTCAAGACTACAGTAAACAAGGGGTTGAGAGAAACTTTGCAAGAAGTGCCTCACAAGTTCTTTTACTATAACAACGGAATAACAATAGTTGTAAGCGATTTTGAGGAATTAGAAGACAATTCCATAATGTTACACTCGCCTCAGATAGTAAACGGGGCACAGACATCCAATTCAGTGTTAGATCATGCAAGACGTACTCATAATTTGGATGGAAGTATAACAGTCACAATTATCAAGGCTGCAGATGAACTTGACCAAAACAACATTACAAAATATAGAAATTCCCAGAATGCGGTGCGCGGAAAAGATTTGGTATCGTTGATGGATTTTCACAAATCATTAAAATCGCAAATGGAGAACATTCATTATTTTTACGAGATCCAAGGAGGCTCGTTTGATACCAAGACAAAGTCTCATCAAAGTGAGTTTGTCGGAGATGTAATTTACAACAAGTATTTGCCAGACAACCACAAAAAAGTCATAGTTGCAAAAGACGCCATACAGGCGTTTGTTGCAGGAATAGAACAAAGACCAACAGAGGCATACAGTTCTCCTGCACAGTTTCTGCCAAGAGGTAGCAAGTATGACGAAGTCTTTAACGATAGATTAAAGGATGATTACAGACTTCTTCTCTATCCGTACTGTGTAAAGGAATATGCAAAGAAAAACCTCAACTATGGAAAGAAAGGAGGTCACAAGACAAAAAGATATGCTACTTTGTTCTTTGTAGCTGTATACTTTAAGATCCTCCATCAAAAGATCCTGCTTACAAAGGACGATTTTAAGGAAGACATATCCAAGCTAGAGCCCATATTCAAGAGTGTCAAGCTAAATCAACGCATACTCAAACTTACAGATACCATTGCTACCAAGTTCCTAGAAGATACAGTGGTTGATGACGAAATGACTGCTGCAAACACATATCATAATTTCTTTTCTCATCATGTATGGCAAGATTCCATGGTTCGTGTCATAGAGAAGAAAATAAAGCAAGAGGAAGAAGAGATAATCAGCATTCAAAAAGTAGTCCAAGATCTTTTTTAGAAAATTACCTTACGCGGCAGAACGATGACTGATAGGTTCTCTTGCAGGAGGTCCACATTAGCCATCCATCCTACCGCTGTTTTATTCTATACCTTGCTAGTATTTAATATGGTTTTTACGAACATGATTTTTATATTGAATTGAATCGAGTCTTAACATGGTAGAAACACAACAATGCGCCATGTGCAAAGGACCTTTGGATCATGTTTACATTCCGATGGATTCCTGGAACATAAAAGGTCAGTTGTGCAGCAAGTGTTACTCGCAAAAAATTGGAGAACATTATCCCGGTACTCATGAAAGAGTAAACAAGTCAAACTAGAAACCAGCCAGTTTTTATCAGATCCTTATCTTGTGATTCTCCTACGCCAGTAGCATAGCGCCAAATGTATGGTGCTTTGGTATCCATCTTCTTTTGTATCAAAATCAAGGACTCTAATTCAGAATTTACATTTCCAGATGGCGTCCCACAGTTTTGACAAAATTTGCATTTTGGATCAAGACTAACTGGAGAAGACTCTATGACAGGATATGCCCTACATGCAAGTGGCCTGTTTTCATATATTTTACAGGCATATCCACCATGGGGCGATCTTTTACTGGATGTAACATCAAGAAATGGACAGGTATTACCATTTGGGTCACTTCCCATCATTTGATATGCAAGTATTGTTTGTGGTTCTGATTTTGTTCCAGATACACCTATTCTTGGCAGAATTGTTACCTTGGTGTCATTTTTTTCTGCCAATGATACTAGATTCTCTTTTTCTTCAGGCATGACAAGTACACCAATCTTACCAAATTGTACTGAAGGATAATACTCTCTTTCAATGCAACACTGAGAGCATCCCTCCACACAGGAAAAATCCAATACTTGTTACATACTAAAAAAGGATAAATTTCCTTTCATCGCAGACAAAATTTGATCCCTATAAGGTTTCCAAAGAGAATAAATAGTAATACCCTTATATCACCAAAACCTATACTTGCTAACAATGGTAGCATATAGAACAAGCATGCAGATAGTAAGAGATTTGCTTACTGTAACAGAGGAAAGCGGTATGAACGGCATTAACGTAACATCACTTCTAACCAAGGCAAACTTATCACATTCGAGACTTTCAAAATTCATAGACAACCTTACTGGTGCAGGTCTAATGAATAAGATAGAATTTGACGGCAAGAACACATTTGTAATAACCACAAAAGGTAAGCAATATTTGGAAACATACGAAAAATTCCAGAATCTCGCAGACTCTTTTGGTTTAGAACTATAAACCAAATTTCTCATCATTTTAGATCATAAATTAGATATCTTATTTTGTAAAATTTTAAAAAATTGTATTTGTAATTTTTTTTAAAAGATCGCCCAAATTTGATCGGATGTAACTTTGTGGCAAACAGATCTTTTGGTAAACCAAACAGAAAACAATAGATCAATGATAATTAATTTTAATTCATGTAAAAGAACCGACAGATCTATAAAGGTGTAGTCTGGTTTATCAAAAGGGGAGTAATTGTGGGAGACACGTTAGTATGGTGGAAAGGACTTGCAAAAGAACTAGAATTTGATATCGAGTCCCTTGACGAGATAAAAGAAGAACCCAGACTTTGAACAACATAATATTTTTGTAACATAATAAAGCCTCGAACGGGATTCGATCCCGCGGCCTAACGCTTACGAGGCGTTCGCTCTACCAGGCTGA
>JAJPEA010000029.1 GCA_023252335.1 Nitrosotalea sp. | reverse complement strand
CCATCAGGGCTTTCAGCTAGTTTTAATTCAAAACTATATACTCTATCATTATTATTGTGATCAATCTTATTAGCAATGAAGATGCTACTGATAGTTGGAATAACATGTCCCAAAATGTTGAAGTAGCATGTCTTGACGAATATCTTCTAGTACCTGGAATAGAGTTTGTCGGACTGGTGACAAGAAATGGTCGCCTTGTAGATCACAGAACAAAGAATGGGTTACAATTTTCAGAGGAACAAAAAGAGATGTTTTTCATGTCAGTTTCATTGTATCAAACTATGCAACAGGATTATGATGAAAAATTGGGTGCAGTAAAATATACAATTACTGAGAGAGAAAACTTTAGGATAGTAACAGTACCAAAAGGACAGGACACAGTTGTTTTTGTGATGAAAGGAAAATTTTCATCCACAGTAAAAAAACTCATGGAAGCAATCAATCATGTAAAAAATCAGGATAGTAAATACAAGAACCTACAACCATCAAACAGTAGATAATACAAAGACATTATCTGATAATAACATGGTAAAAGTGTCAATTATCACAAAGATGAAAGCATAGACCGGCCGTATCCTAAATTATGCTATGACAAATTTATATCTTAGTAAGAAATCCTACGTTTTCTTTTTTAATCTTGATACGACTAGAGTATTTAGGCAAACAGGATGATCTCTTGTGAGGAAAACCCAAATCCATCCCCATATCATGTGAACCTGTTTGCCACATTTGAGAAGATAATGTGTCTAGATGATAACTAACTTTGTTACTGAACAATGTATCGCAATTCCTTATAGATTCTCAACCGTATCAAGGGCATGATGAATATGAGTGAGGAACTAGTTGATGAAGTATGGGTTTCTAGCAACTATGAAATGGTATTTTGTACCAGAGATGAAAAGGAGAATTACCTGAGCTACCTTAGTTCAAGAAGGGAAATACCAAGAGGAATGAGCATTGTATTTGTCAATAAAAAGTTGAACAAACAATACACCAAAAATGAGATCATGAATGCCTCTCCTGAGCAGCTCAAGAAAATGATCAAGTGATATTTTCGAGTCAATGCTTTTAAATTCTACAAACGATCCCAAGTGTACATCAAGAATCAGCCAAGGGCGATGTTGAAATATATTAATACTTGATTTGATGATGCGTAGTAGTACAAAATGACCAGTAGTACGAAAAAAGACAAAAATCCAAAAGCAGTTAGACCTTCATCCAATAGAAACAAGTTCATAGCATTAGGAGTCATTGCTGCCATAATAGCAGGAGTAGCATATGTCACATACAAATCAGATAATACAGTTGATTCTAGTGTTGCTGCAGTAGATGGCATACCATGTGAAACTCAGGAATACACAACATTTCATGTTCATGCACATATGGACATTTTTGTCAATGGTCAGCACACATCAATTCCTGCCTACATTGGACTTGAAAAAACGTGTCTTTATTGGTTACATACCCACACACCTGATGGCATAGTACACATTGAATCACCAAAAGAAAGAGACTTTACAATAGGAGAATTTTTGGACATTTGGAAATCAACCGGCAATGGATATCCAACAGCAACTAGCGTACCAGAAATTTTTGTAAATGGAAATTTGGTGAGCACAGACTTGAATACCACAAAAATGAATGCTCATGATGAAATTGTGCTCGTATACGGCGACGTACCACAGAACTTGCCAACATTTTATCAATTCCCAGAAGGAGACTAGGTCAACACAAAACTCGAAAAACTATTTTGGAATATTGATGATAAATGTAGTTCCTTTATTGACTTCAGTTTTTATATCAATATAGCCGCCATGTTTTTCAATTATGTTTTTACAACTTACTAGGCCCAGTCCTGTGCCCATCTGTCGTGTTGTAAACAATGGATCAAATATCTTATCTAGTAAACTTTGTGGAATACCAGGACCGGTATCCTCGATTTCAATTGTCACGTAACTTTTTTGGACATCACCTGTAATTTGATGGTCCTTTATTCTAAAACATATCATACCACAGTCATCCATTGCCTGGGCTGCATTTAACAATAGATTTGTAAATACGATTTCTAATTTTTCAGGATCGCATTCAATGATTACATCATTGTCAGGCACATGGATTTTTGCACCATTTGCATTGACATTCAAGACTGAAGAATTAATCACTTCAAGTAAGGAAACGTTTTGTTCAAGTTTTAACGGATTTGGTACAACATATTCCATTACCTCATCTATCTGATGCGTCATTCTTTTTACAGCACGTTCCATTCGGTCAAATTTTGACTGGTTGTCTTTCTCAAAACTTGGATTTTGAAATTTTATTATTTCAAGAGTGTTATGTACTACAGACAGTGGATTTCTGAGATCATGTGCTATACGAGCAGAGAGCTCACCTATAGCAGAAAGTCTTTTTGTTTTGTGTTCTTCAATTTCCTTCCTAGCATCATACATTACAGTCATATCTCGCAGTGCAGCAATTCGTCCAATCAAATTACCATTTATGTCATAAAGATTTGTTGAAAGCAACAATGTTGGAAAAACATCTCCAGCTTTTCGCTGAAGCCAAATTTCTCTATTTCCTATAGAGCCAGTACTATGCCATTCCAATATTGCATTCCTGAGATCATCAATACTCTTTTCTGCAATATGAGCATAGATGGATTTTCCTACACATCTTCTCGCGAATAACCAAGACTGGTGCAGTAAGCATCGTTGCAGTCAACTATATTTTCAGCCAAGTCAACAGTACGCAAAAGATCAGACGATCTTTCATACAAAGTTCTATACTTTTGTTCAATTTCTAACAGATGATCATATGCAATCTTGAGCGCTTCATTTTGTTGTTCTAGCTTCTTCTCCTTGTCTTCAACAGTCTTTTTTACCTCATACAAGTCAGTTATGTCCCTTATCGTAATATTACTTCCAATCAATTTTCCGTCAATATCATAAAGGTTGGTAGCATTAATCAGTCCAAAAAACTCAGAGTCATTTCTTTTTTTGAACCAGAACGTGCCATTTGATACGTTTCCAGTATTTTTCCATATTTGAAAGGATCTTTCATATTCATCAATACTTTGAGTCGACACAAAATCAAAGACAGATTTTCCTATAACTTCATTTTTTGAATATCCAAGACTTTGGGCATAAAATTCATTACATGCAAAAATAATGCCGTCAATTGCAATAGAACATAGCATACATGGCATTTTTTCATACATGTCTTTGTAATTTTGTTCCAAAAGACCATGACTGGACAATTTAGAAGAATTTATCACATCATGATACGAGTGATCACTCTGAGGGACTTTTTTTCTATTGTCAGACCTATGTATAGATTCTTTTTTTGGCCTTGTTTTGGATTTGCTTGCAGTACCGGACATGTACAATGTATAAAAACATACAAGAATACTTGTAGTGTGTTCAAGAAAAACAAGCTAGGCACAACAATGACTAGACAAGTATCACATAGTTAACAATTAATATTTTAGCTGATGCATCCAAGGTCTGACAATATTTTTGCAGTCAAACTCAATGATATACTAGTTGAATTTGCAAGATCTGCTTTTATTTTGCTACAGACAATAGGTGATATTGATGGAGGTGATGGTGTTGGTGCAGGAGTTGATGATATTGGATAAGGAGGCGGAATTGGTGAAGTGTTGGCCATGTTCATAGTAGAGTTGGTTGACACTTGCATCGTAGAGTTTGTTGATGTCTGCACAGTAGAATTGGTTGACATTGTATTGGTAGAATTTTCTCCAGAACGTACAATCTGGTTTTTATTTAGCTCTTCTTGCATCTTGGTCCATTCACCTGGTGCACATAGATGATCTCCGCAGACTGCAGTATTACCAGAACTTGCAGTAAGATGTTGATTACCACCAGAAGTAAAGCTTCGCTTGACCAAGTTACCCACCGGAGTAGTTGTTTGAGCAAGTACGGGGGCCACTTGTCCCAAGACAAATGTCAAAAGTATAGCAGCAATAGACAATGTAAGCAGGATGCTCTTAATACCAGATTGCATTAAGATCCTATGAGTACCATTTCTATTTAAAAATTACCTATACCCAACGCGATTATAGGGATATATGCCACATTTTAGGAATGCAGACCCAGATGCTTTAACAGGTCCACAACCACGCCTTTGTGCACTAGATGTAGTACAAGGGACTTGGTTTTGGCATACAATGAAACAACAAATCTAGGTACAATAACATTGACGTATTTCCATGCTAGTTTACCATATGTGAGAACAATTGGTTTGTACTTGAAAAAATATCGCCTGATAGTTTTTACAGATAACATTTTTTTGGCATAAATAATCGCATCATGTGGTAAATGCAGATAGAAAGTCCATGTCACAAGTTCCCGATAGGAGACGTATTCGTTTTTTTGTTTTTCATAGATAGAACCATTATCAACATCCACACTTTTGGTACGTATTGTTTGATAAGCCTCGGTTATCATCTTGAATTTTACATCATTTTTGGCTGATGCGTTTTTGTCAGGATGACACTCTAGAACCATTCTACGATATGCACTTTTTATCTCAGGCACAGATGCACCTTCATGCAACCCAAGCAGTTCATAGCATTGTTCTATATTCAACAGTAAACCATTATGCTAGCCATTTTAATAAAGATTGATCGTAATTTGTTATCATAATTGTTAAAGATGTTAATTTTTAATCAAAATATAGTGTTACAGATTTCATATGTATTTTACCAAGTCCGCATAAAATTAGTTTGTTCAAACTAAACAAAATTCATCTAATATATATTCAATAATTTACATAAATGGTGAAAACTTTATCTCAATTACACCTGGACAGTAAAAACGTCATTACCGCCATTGTAATTGATGATGACAAGGATACAGTATCTGTATTATCAGACTTTTTGCAAATAAAAGGCATCAAAGTGATTGGGAGGGGATATGACGGCGCAGAGGCAGTTGAAATCTACAAGAGACTCAAACCAGATGCCACATTTGTAGATGTCATGATGGAAACGTATGATGGATTATACGCACTAGAGAAAATTAGAGAAATTCAACATGACGCCCTTGTCATAATGGTAACAGCTGATTTGACAAACGACACCTATGAGAGATTGCTATACCTTAATGCATCTGCCATAATTTACAAGCCTTATGATATTAACGAGATAATGTACATTTTGAATAAACTACATACCCTCAAGGCGGTGTCATAAATGAAACAAGAGCTATTCGAAGATCTTGCATCTCAAAAGATCCTTCTCAAAGAGATGAACTCTGAGCTCAAGAAACGTGTAGATAACTTGGAGACAGATACAGTAAATCTTGAGCACAATATTTCAGAGAAAGAAAAGATAATCGAGGATCTTCGTGAAGACAAGAAAGTTTTAGCAGATTTGTTAAAAAATGAGCCACGTAAAAATAAAATTTTAAGAAACGTGACTATAGTGGTTGCACTAGGGCTTGCAGTTTTCATATTTATTTCATATGTACCAAGTGATTTACAGTCATTTTACAATTCTGGCAACACCCCACTCAAAACGCAATACCTTATACAAAATCTAAGAGGTACCACGGTGGATACATGGAAACCATGGCATCTGGTAAGTAATCAAGCCCTTAACGTCAACATACTAAATGCAAACACGGTTTCAAAAGAAAAACTAGATGCCATCAAGGAGGCAATACTCTCAGATGAAACTGTAAAGATAGACAATTCGTTGCTTGATAGAGGACCAGTTGGTACTGTTTCAGTATACTACAAAGGATGGCAGGGTGCAATTCAAAACATGCAAACTGGAAAGTCAGCATTTTACATACCAACCAAGTTTAACATAATTGAATCACCTGCTGAAGAGGGAGACATTACTATAGTTCTCTCGGATCTTGTAGACCCAGATGGGTATTCCGGATACACTAAAACCATTACAAATGGACAAGAGACACTAAAAGCAGCAATAACAATTTACGACGTAAACAATCTTTCACCTGAACGACTTGGAGCCATAGTAAGACATGAGTTTGGTCATGCATTGGGACTGGGACACTCGACTGATGAGAACGACTTGATGCATTATATAATTCAGACAAACTTTCCGTTCATCTCAGACTGTGACACAAATGCAGTAAAAGATCTATACAATGGCAAATATCTAAGTGACGTGGCATGTGGACCACAAAAATCTGCTTAGGCTTTCTTGAATTGGAAAAACACTTCTTTTCTTGTGCCCTCTTGATCCCAGGCAGCAACCTTGTATCGCCCTGAAGTTTTCCATTGTTTTGTATCAAATCGCAGAACGTTAGAATATGATCCTTTTTGTGAATTCAGATACTGGTCTTCACTGAACATTTCTTTTTCAGAAGGATCAAAAATAACCAAATGCATTGCTTGTTTTGGAGAAAGTGTTTCGTAATCTAATTTTATCTTGACATACTCTCCTTCGTTGTATATTGCCTTGTCAAGATTTATCAGTATTTTATTTGGCATTACAGACAATCATTTTGACTCAATTTAATAGTCTTATGACATTATACTGGTGTCAATATCTGCATGTGTGAGTGTAGTGTTATGCCAAACTTGTCTGCAAAACCTGAAGCTACCTCCAAGACATATTGTGCACGTGGTATGTTTTGACCATATATTGTACAAGGATCTGAAATGCATGCAGGGGCATTTTTTTCTATATGCAAAACATTTCCAGAACCATCAAGCCATATGATATCAATAGGGAATTGCATGTCCTTCATCCATATTGGGATAACTTGTGGTTGTCCAAATGGAAAGAGCATTCCCTGACTGTATGACAGTGGGGTGTGATATTGAAGCCCTTTGTTCTGTCTCTGTGTGGTATCTGCAATTTCAATGTCAAGCAACACATTGTCTATCTTGATTTTGCCTTTTGGTAGATCAGTAGAATTGGCGTTTGTATCACTTTGAGAGGCTGGCAACGATATGATACCATTTGATACAAGATATTGTATTGTACCTGCAAATTCACCATCAGACATGAAACCTGATGACCAAGACTTTGCATCGTCTTTAATCCATGATGGAATCTGGAATGATGGATTATCAGATAGAATAGTTTGCGGTATATCCACAATTTTGTTGTCAATCAAATATTGCATATCTTGAATAAATTGTGTATCAGTCATTGAACCGTCAGACCAAAACTTGGCATCGTCTTTTAGCCAGGACGGAATTGAAACCTGACCAGTTGCATAGTCAGAGTAGGCAATTTTGTTTGTGTCAACTAGTTTGTATGATTGTTTGTCAACTACTACCTTGCCACCTGCATTTACAACATGTGAGATTGCAAGTTGCACCAATATTCCAGTATCTTTGTCAAATTGCACAAAAATAGAATTTGACTGATTAGTGGTCTGGGCAGACAGCACATCTCGCGTATAGTTGTTAAATTGTACAGACTCTTCATGATATGCGCTGTTTAGCTTCAGAGGAGTTGGCAGCATGTACATGAAATTGGATGCATTGCCATGTGGTCTTGCAAATAATGCTTTAGACAAGTCAAGTGTATCAGACTCGGATGCAGGAGAACCATTTTGTATTGCACTTGTCTTGACTGTAATATTCTTGTTGTCTGTAGGATTTTCAAAATTAAATTGTATAGTTTGATTTAGATCAGACGTTGTTATCTGATACTTGAGATAATCCCCAGGTAATGCACATATCTGGTTTGTTTGGCACTGGGGGTTTTGAGTTGGGACAATAGAGTTTTCATGCAGAGTAGCTGCCTCACTTTGCGGGGCATTTGGAGGAAGACTGGTTGATGATCCCTGTCCATATACTACCATTACAGGAATTTGATTTCCTAAAGGAGACGTTACCGATGCAGAATATTGCGGACAAACTTTGGAAAAATCACCCTGCTGACACTCATTTTCTAGCGCCTGGATATAATGAACCCATGAGACTGCGATAGTATCAGGCTCTCCAAAATATCGTAGTGAGAAATGCGATAATTCATGAGATAAAATCCATGCTCCTGCCCAGCTTTCTATCTGGGTATCACACGAACAAACATAGATTGCCTGCATGCCAGTGCCTGATATTTCATACATTCCGTAAAATCCTTGCTTGACTAGCTGCTGACCAACTGTATTATCAGATATTACAACAGGAAGTGTAAATGTAGACAGTCCAGAAAAATATGATTGATAGTTTTTCAGTGGGATGCAGAGTGAACCTTGTAGATCATGCGATACTCCATACAGCGAAAGATATTCGTCTGTGACTACCTGATAAAATTTCAAGCTCTGATATTCGGAATCGGAACACTTGGCATTTTCTGTTATGTAAAATACGGCATAAGATAGATTCTGACTGTTTTGGTTTTTTTGTTGTTGGAGTGTTTTCAAATCTGGAATGGTAGAGTTTGTTTGTGCAAATGATGGTACGATATACATGACCAAAAGAATTGATACAATAATAGAAAAGATGATTTTTTTCATTTGGTGAGATTGAGATGCAACTTTGTATTATATGACTTTAATTGTTAAAAATTGCATTTACTGGTGCACAAGTATTCATGTAAAAAACAGGTTCAAGTAACATTGTTCTCGGAATCTTTAAGTTTTGTAATATAGATCAAAAGACACATGGTAGAAAACAATCCAGACCTGAGAGAAAAAATAGTTGAAAACAGGGGTACATTGAAGAAATTACAGCTAAAAATACCAGGTCTAAAGGAATACCGCAATCTTGAGGATTTGAGAGCAGCAGATCAGTTGCTGCGCAAGCAGGTATCAGACAATCTAAACGAGTCCAAGTCTAAAATCGAGGATCTACGAAGAGCCATAACTGCAAAGGGCGATTTTAACAACCTTACCCTAGTTGCAAGTACCATATCAGAGATACAAAGAATAGCAGGTATAGTACAGCATTCCCAGCAAGGATCTGCTGGAATATCACCAAACATAAGAATTGACGATGGAGTTCTTAACAAATTATATGAATATGATTTTAATTTTGTAAGCACTGCAGAGCAAATTTTTTCAACATGCTCAAATTCGGTATCAGAATACAATTCAGGCAAATCTGCACAAGACATAACATCAAACATTAATTCCATGCTTGATACCCTTGATAATTCTTGGAGACTGCGTTTAGAGTCAGTTGAAAACATCCAGGTTACAAAGTGATAAAAATGGTAAAGACTGGAGATTGTCTGTAAATGTTTGGTCGTAAAAAGGATCAAGATTTGGGTGGAAGTGTAGCCGGTTCAACTACCATAGAATGGGAATCACAATACAAGGAAGGCAATGTCATGTGGAAGGTTCCGCGATTGATAAGACTCAACGACAACATTGTAGTTCGTGAAGATGAGGTTGCAGTATTTTTCAGAGATGGCAAGGTTTTAACTTATTTTGACAAGCCAAATAGATATGCATTGACAGACTTTAATGCGCCCATAGTAGGCGGGCTCTTAAAGTTCTTCACAGGAGTAGAGCAAGCTGCTGAAGTTTATTATTTACAAAATAGATACATTGATGGCAAATTTGGTTCACAGGGACCATACCAGTTTGTTGACCCTGTTTTAGGCATTGTAAATTTGAGAATATTTGGAGAGTTTAGATGGAAGATCTCATCACCTGAGAACTTTGTGAATCAATTTGTTGGAACTTTTGCAATGGAGACATCAGATGCAATAGAATCACGACTAAAAGAACAGTTGGTCCTTTTGCTGTTCAATGCACTTGGAAAGATGAAAGAAAGCGGAATGAAGGTTACCGATTTAGCATCAAACTTGCAAAACATTGAACAAGTTGTCCTGGCCAATGCGCCTTCAAGCTTTGGACAATACGGATTAGAGATAAACAAGATATCAGGACTGACAATCAGTCTTCCAGAAGAGGTACAAAAAGCAATCAATACAAGATCAGAAATGTCAGTCCTTGGTGTAAACTATATGCAGTACCAAGCAGGTCAAGCCATGACAGAGGCAGCAAAAAATCCTTCAGGAGGAGCAGGCTCGATGGCAGGACTTGGAGTTGGATTTGGAGCAGGTTCAGGTCTTGGCTATGCGATGGCAGGCCAGATGGGTCAAGGAATGTACCAACCCCCAATGAAACAATGTCAAAAGTGTTCTATGATGATGCCGATAACAAATAATTTTTGTCCAAACTGTGGAGAGGTCCAGCAGCAGGCAACAGCACAGAAATCTCAAGGAGTCACATGTCCAAAATGCAATACCATAGTTGCAGCAGATTCCAAGTTTTGCTCTCATTGCGGAAATGAGATGAAATCAGGGTAAAAGAAAATGTTTTGCGAAAAATGCGGTATACAACTTCCAGATAATGCAGTCTTTTGTGTCAAATGCGGTACAAAACAGACAGCAACCATAACACCTACAAGTCAGCCAGATGAAAATACAGATGTAAAGGAAATAAAATGTCCAAACTGTAACGCCGCAATTTCACCCAAGTTTGGAGAGATGGTAGTGACATGCGAATACTGTGGAAGCAGTGTGAGTCTTGAAAACAAGGGATGGAAGAACATTGCAAAACACACAATGCTGCCGATTACAATATCAGACCAAGACCAGATAACTGCAAGATTACACCAAATGATGGACAAGGGTCTATTGCACAGACATCTCCAAGAAAGCTCAAAACTAGAAGAACTTGATCTTACCATGATACCATACTGGATAATCCCAGTGTCAGCAAAAACAAATCTTATTGCAACAGACATTGCAGTCCAAGTTGGAAGCATTGCAGCAACTGTTGCCATGGCAGGACTCATGGGCGGAGCAATGAGCGGCGGAGGCTCTAGACGAGGAGGTGGTTTTGGCGGAGGAATGATGGACGGAATGTTGTTTGGCACCATGATGGGCGGAGGTGGAATGATGGGTGGTGGCAACAATGCAACAAAGGCGTATACAGTAGATGAGAACTATAACTGCCCAGTAGTTTCGGTAAAATCATTGGTATCATACCAACCACATGGATACGAGTTTACACTTGACAATAGGATTGACTTTGATGCAAAAAAAATTCCAAAATCAGTCAAGATCCTAAATGGCGACATCAATGAAGACACTGCAAAGAGCCAGGCAAAAATCATCATAGACCAAATACAATCACAAAAGGTTCATTCCAAGTATCACATGATAAGACAGATGGAAACCCAAGAAGAAGTTTCAAGCGGCGAGCTTTTGCATGTTCCAATATGGTTTGCCCAATATGACCACAAGGGCAAGAAAATAATTCTAATAATTGATGCAAATTCTGGAAATCCCATCAATAGCATAGGATTATAGTTTTTTCACACGATTACAAAACAACTTGAGAGAGTAACTTGAATTTGGAACAGATTTGGAACAAGTCTTATCTATAAAATCCAGTCTTGTGCACATAATGACAAGTAAAATTCGTAGCTTGGGAGTATTGTTGATTCTTCCATTGCTGTCAATCTCTATAGTTACTGCATTTGTAGATACACCAACTGCAAATGCACTCACAAAAAGAGATGCTAGTGCACCAAATGACCAACCAATCACTGCAACAAACGGCGGAAACTTTCTAGTGTGTGGGAATCACATTTGTGCACCAGGAGAGCATGCAAGGATGCAACAGGAACTCAGTCAAGCACAGACAGGAAAAACCAATCATGCAATGTCAGGTAATGGACAGACTATGTCCGATAGTACAATGAATGACAAGAACATGTCATCTGGCTCCATGATGAATGGCCACATGTCTGGCAGTATGATGCAACATGATATGATGGCAGGATCAACAGATGCAGGATCTGTTTTGAAGTTATCCAATGCAAACCTTCCTCTAGTTATTCCACTGGTAAAAGGATTGTATGATGGAAAAGATGTGTTTTACATCACAACAGAAGCATCTGATTCTACAATAGCAGATGCACTTGGAAAATTCACCAACTTTCCTGTCACTTTTGCACCTGCACTAGCCAAAGCTCCAGCATCATCGCAGGCAAACATCTATGCATTCAAAAATGGCATTGTCGGAGGCGGAGTATTAGGATTCCAACCCAATGTGGTTGATTCCATTCCAGGAGAATCAAAATACAGTCCACTCTGGAAGGTAAACCTAGTAGAATGGAAAAATCCGGCATCTGCCACAGTTCTTGGCTCAGATGATGACATCATGAACGCATTCAATTCGGACAAGATTACAATCACGCCAACAACAATAGTTGTCAACTGCCCAATAATACAATGGAGTGGAAACAACGAAGGAACCATTCCTGCAGGACATTTGAAGATACGTGATACCATCAGCGAATCAGGTGCATATGGAAATGCCCAAGTGTTAAACATTGACACAGACAAGATGCAAGTAACTTTTGTAGCACATAGAGGATTTGCCCCAGACGGCTCTACAATTTACTATATTGCAACTGATGCATCACAAAAGGGCCCAGCAGATGCACTAGGAATTGTTTTTGCAAACAAGACCCAAAATACAATCTCTACAAGTTCGGCAGCAGACTTGTACCAGTTTTCAAATGGAATAGTTGGTAGTGGACCTCTTGGGTATCAATCAGGAGTAGGTAGTACAAAACAAGGTGATCAATACTATTCCCCCATGTGGAGAATTCAAGTGATAACTTGGAAAGATCCTACAATGGCAACCCTACTTGAGAACACACATGACATCACAAGCAAGAGCAGCCTTACAGATACAATGCAAGCAGGCTTTGTTGTAAACTGTCCATTCTTCAGTGCAGATACTGTATACTCTCACGACAAGTGAGTATACATCCAACTTTTTTTTAATAATGTTACATTTTATTTTCTGGTATAATTAAAAATAAAAAAGAGTGGTCGCTGCTGCTTATTGATAAGCAGCGGAGATAGAACCATACATTGTGGCATAGGCCTGATCAATTGCCAGATCCCTTGTAGAATCTGCATTGCCAACTGCAGTCACATGGTTTGCATTTGCTGTAGCAATTGCACTATCTTGTGTTTGGGATAGAGTAGCTACAGAGTTCCAGTACGACTGCAAGCCAGCATTCCAAGTCTTGCCATTTGTTGTATATGCATTGTCAAGTGTAACATGTGCTGCACCTTCTGCAGTAACGTATGCAGTTTGTGCAGATCCAATTGCTTGGTCTCTTGTTACATCAGCAGTTTCAACTGCAGTGATTCTTGTTTGTCTAGCTTGCAGAATAGAGTTGTCTGCTGTGACATGTGCTTGACCTATTGTCTGTGCACGTGTTGCAAGAGTAGAATTACCAATTGCAGTATAGAATGTACTTTGTGCTGCTCCATCAGAGCCATCACGTGTTGCAAGTGCACCATATACAGAATTCTGGTATGCTAACAATGCCTCATTTACTGCCTTGTCGCGAGCAACATCTGCTGATACAATTGTAGTTAGTTTTGTATTCTGAGCCGTTGCAATTGCTTGGTCTCTTGTTGCCATGGCAGGACCAATTACGGTCGTACTTCCATGTGCACCACTAACTGCTGTATTGTATGCAGCTCGTGCTTGCTGTGCAGCCTGATTGTATGCATTATTTGCATCTTGTACTGCTTGCAAATGAGCAAGTTGTGCTGCCTGGACAGTTTGTTTGTATGTGAGGTCTGCTTTTTGCATTGCCTGTTTGTATGCTGTTTCATCAGCCTGCAATGTTTGCCTCAATGTCTGTCTTGCAGCTTTTTCGCTTGGTCCTGCATTGGCATTTGTACTGGTACTAGTGCCGTTGCCAGTGTCTGCCATTGCCTGTATAGTCATCAAATTGCCTCCAAAAACTGAGACAAACAATACAGATGCTACTGTAAGTGCTGTCACTTTTTTTGTCAAGTCCGATTTGACAACCGGGTTTGTTTTTGCGATATTCATATTATTTCTTGTCAGGTGGTAGTTTATCGAGATATAATGTATTACGGAACTTTGTCAACTAACATGGTATAGTTGAATTCATGAGAAAGATATATTGATGTCAGTATCATATGGTGTCATACATAGATAATTGTACATGGCATATCATGCCGTTTTCCAGTACCAAAGTTAAGTAAATCTTAATTACTTGACAACGTGGGCAATGGTATTGCACATCAAACTAGATAGCAAAATCATATCAGCAATATTTCTTTTTAGCATTTCAGTAATTTTGATTTCATCTTATCATGAAATGGAATCACAATTAAAATTTAATGCATTTGCACAAACTCCTGCTGATCCTTATCCAAGTCCGATTCCTGAAGACAATTATACAATCAACGATACCGGCCCAATTCCTGAAGACAATTCTACCGACCCAACTGCAATTTCAAACCCAATGGACAGTGTACCAGATGTAAATGCCATGAATCCTGAAAACAATGGAACAATCCCGTCAATGGATAATATGACAAACCCAGACAACATGTCAAGTCTTGATAACATGACAGGTCCAGAAAACCTCAGTCCGCCACACATGATCAAGAGTATGAACATGTCCAGTCCAGTCAATGCATCACTGCCTCCACTAGAGCAAGTCAAATCAGGAGTCAATCCAAAAAATGTCTCATGCAAGCAAGGTTTTACTTTGATAATCAAAGCCGATGACGGGTCACCGGCATGCGTATCACCCGAAGTCATGCAAATACTAACCCAACGCGGTTGGTAAATCCCCATTACATATTCAAGATACTATTAACGCTACGCGAACATTGTTAAACAAAAGTTAAATCAAAAAAGACTGAATTATACCACCATGGTGAAAATATTCCTAATCATACTTGCTGCAAGCGTGTGCGGTGCAATTGTCATATCCGTAGGCATGCTATCAGCATCTGGATGGAGTACACCTGGTACATACACTGGAACAAGCGATGCGTCAAGACCAGTCACTAGTACAACTCATTGCTATTCATTTCAAACAGGATGCAATAACACATACAGTATGATACCACAAAGCGCAATGGACAGTGGCGAATATCTGAGTGGCAACTACCATCAATAATCTCCACTTTTATATTTCTGAATTATAACTTGCTAGCGCTTTAACTTTATTTCTCAAAACAGCAACAAGCACAACTGAAATTATAGATATTATTCCGGCACTAGAAAATATTTGCATATATGACAACGCAGATGGAAACACACCTGGTACATTTTGAATTGTTTGGCTATACATTTGCTGGAACATGCCAGCAACTGATGGTCCAAGTGACTGTCCCACTAGAATAAGCAATACAGACATGCCAAGAGATATTCCTTCAACTTTTGGTGGAGATGATACTAGAATAATATTAAATCCACCTACAAATGCAAATGACAATCCCACAGATATTATTCCTAATGCGGCTGATATCATAAATTCAGTCGAGTGGAATGCCACCAGTCCAAAAAATCCTATCGTGCATACAATTGTTCCAAGTGCAGTCAGCCTGAAATTTCCAACCTTTGATACGATAAAGCCTGATGCTGCAGAAACAATTAATGATATTATCATAAATGGAAGCTGGACATTTGCAGTCGTTATCGCATCACCCCCAAACCCTAGTGGTTGCGGGCTTTGGATCAATATTGGAATTGTTTGATACACCATGAATGTAGATATGCCAACTATCATCAGGATAACATTAGTTGGCAAAAGTATCTTGTTTGCAAGTACCTTGAAATCAATTAATGGATGAGTTGTTCTTTTTTCAAATATTGTAAACACAACTATAGACACTGCTGCTCCTGCAAAAAATACAAGTGAATTCATGTTTCCATGGGCAATTTCTTCAAGATAAGATACGCCCATCAGAAATAAAATTACGGTAATAGATAACGTAACCGCACCTGGTATGTCAAGTCCGTGATATTGTCCAGGATCTATTTTTGGAATGCGGATAAATTTTGCCATTATCACGGCAAGCATGATGGCAACAGGAAATACAGAAAAGAACGTTGCATGCCAGCCATAACTTGAGATTATTCTTGCTCCAACAATTAGCCCTACTACCGAGCCTCCGAAAAATGTTGATGTAAATATCCCTTGGGCAATGGCAAGTTTTTCTCTTGGGAAAATATCACGTACAATTCCAAATGCAATTGGGAACATGGAAATTCCAACACCCTGTGCAACTCTTGCAAATATCATGAAATAAAATGAATTTGCAAATCCTCCTCCCAAAATTCCTGCTGCATATATCATCATAACAACAAGTAGAACCTTTTTTTTGCCATATACATCTGAGAGCTTGCCTGCAATTGGTGTCATGACTGCACCTGCAATAAGATATGACGACAAGATCCAAGATGATGTGTTATATGTGATACTGAAATCTTTTATAAAATCAGGAATTGCAGGCAATACCATTGTTTCGCCATACATTGTAACTAACGCAAGACAACTAATTATTGCAAGTGAGATCCATGCAGAAGACGAAATTGTGCTGACTTGGCTGTCTCCTTTTTCTTTTTCATTCATACAAATACAGTCTCTTTCTAGTTTCATATAAGTTGCCAAGTTACGGTAATGTTATCTAGTTGGAAAATAGCAAGTGAAAAAATGTTTTCATGTCATGTATTTTGATGTTAAGTTTTAAAATCTGAAAATTTGTTTAAACAAAAATACCATTTTTGTCCAATTGTTGGACAAAATTAGGCATGAACTGTCCAACATTGGGGGGAGGGGGTCGATATTTAGATCGATCGGAATTTTGT
>JAJPEA010000028.1 GCA_023252335.1 Nitrosotalea sp. | reverse complement strand
ATTTCTTTTCTTGTAATAGTAATAGTTGCAGGCCTTTTAGCAGGACTTGTTCACGGCATGCTAAATATCGTATTGGTAGAACCATATCTTGACAATGCAATAGGAATTGAGAACCAACATTTGTTTGCAGCAGGAGAGGCAAAAGATACATCACAGTTTTGGCAACAATTTAGCGATTACAGGATATGGCAAAAACAAGGCTCCATAGTTGCAGGCGCCATGCTTGGAATGGCAACAGGAGCACTGCTTGGCCTAGTATTTGCATATTCGAAAAACTCACTTCCAGGTAACAGCGACATCAAAAAGGCACTCTTACTTGCAGCCATATTGTGGGCAGTCTTGTATTTTATACCGTTTTTAAAATATCCCGCAAATCCCCCAACAGTTGGAGAGCCTACCACCATTGCATTTAGGTCAATGACATATGCATTGTTTGTAGCACTTTCAGGCCTTGGCGCAATAGGCTTTTCAAGAGTTTACAAAAAGTTAAAGAATAAAAAATTTCTTGCCTTTGCAGGCTATGCAGGATTCATGGCACTAGTATATGCCATCATGCCATCAAATCCAGATCCAATTAAAACCTCAATGGACATTGTAAATGGCTTTAGAGAAATATCTGCAGTAACCATGACTGTATACTGGGTTGCAAACGGATTGATACTTGGGTGGATGTGGAAAAAAGTCAAGCCAGATGCAGTTTCATAGCGATAAAAAATAAAATTCCAATTTTTGGCAGTATTTGCCATTTATGGCATTTTTTGGCTCGTTAAATGTCACACTATCTAAGGATAAATACAACTGTCAAAGCTATCATGACTAGTTGAGCAAGCTCATACTTCGTTCCGAATTGTTAAACAGACTAGTTGATGGCAGGACACCATCAAGAGATGAAGCATACCGCATCTACCAAGATGCAGCAATTGACCCAACTGAGCTTTACCAAGTGTCCCAACTTTTGAGGACAAGAAACAAGGGTAAAACCGTAACATATTCAAGAAAAGTATTTTTCAATCTGATAAACCTCTGCCGGGATACATGCTCCTACTGCACCTATAAATCAGAACCAGGGCAGGCAAAGGTTTCAATGCTTTCAAAAAACGATATTTCTACACTTGCAGAGATTGCAAAAAAACAACACTGTACAGAAGCATTGTTTGTCACAGGTGAGAGACCAGAACAGAAATATCAAGAGGCAAGAACATGGCTCAAAGAAAATGGGTTTTCAAGTACCGCTGAATATCTAGCAGAGGCATCAGAGATTGCACTAGCCAAGGGACTGTTCCCTCACACTAATGCAGGAAATCTCACAAAAGAAGAGATGCGCCAGCTAAAGAGTACAAATGTGAGTCTTGGACTGATGCTAGAAAATTCAAGTGAGAGACTCTCAGAGAATGGCATGCCACACCAGTTTGCTCCAAGCAAGAGCCCCAAGGCAAGAATCAAGGTTCTCCAAAACGCAGGAGAGTTGAAGATCCCAATGACTACAGGACTGTTGATTGGCATAGGTGAGAGTCCACAAGAATTGATTGATTCAATTTATGCAATAAAAGAGATTCATGAAAAGTATGGTAACATTCAAGAAATAATTTTACAAAATTTCCAGCCAAAGATTGACACGCCCATGAAATCAAGTCCATCACCACAAGAAAGATATTTCAAGACACTTGTTGCATTAGCTAGAATAATTTTGCCCAAGATGAACATCCAGATACCACCAAATCTCTCCCCGGGATCATATTCTTCATTTTTGTCAGCAGGGATAAACGACTGGGGAGGCATATCACCAGTAACACAAGACTTTGTCAACCCAGAATTTCCCTGGCCTAGGATCCGTGACATTGACGCAAGTTGTTCAAATGCAGGATTTCACCTAAAGGCAAGATTCCCAGTCTATCCAGAATTTTTCCACATGGTAAATCAAGACCTGGTATCAAAAATGTCAGATATTGCAGACTCTGAAAATCTAGTTAGTGGAGAATATGCAAGATGAATTCATCATTTGAATCACTCTTGAAAAACTCTGATCCTCTAATATCAGATACGCTCAACCGCGCACTAGAAGAAAAGGAAATTTCTGTAAGCGAGGCTGCAAGATTATTTTATGCAAAGGGTCTTGACTTTCATCTTGTTGGAATGGTTGCAGATGAGCTAAGAAAAAGACGTGTTGGAGATATTGTAACATATGTAGTTAATCGAAACATCAACTTTACCAATGTCTGCATAAAGCAGTGCGGTTTTTGTGCATTTAGCAGAGACTTTCGTGAGGAAGAAGGATACTTTTTGCCAACAGACGAAATAGTAAGGCGTGCAAAGGAGGCACAAGCACTTGGTGCAACAGAGGTCTGTGTTCAAGCAGGTCTTCCCCCAGACATGGACAAGAACACATATGAAAATATTTGCAGGGCAATCAAGGGCGAAGTAGGCGATATTCACATCCATGGATTTTCACCAGAAGAGGTACTCTATGGAGCCACAAGATCAAATGTTTCAATAAGAGAATATTTACTTAGACTAAAGGATGCAGGTGTAAATTCACTGCCAGGTACTGCAGCAGAAATTTTAGACCAGACAATGCGTGACAAAATTTCTCCAGGAAGAATTACTGTCACCAAATGGGTCGAAGTTATCAAGACAGCACACAAGATTGGCATACCGTCAACGTCTACCATAATGTTTGGGCATCTTGAATCGCCAGAGGACAGGGCAAAACACATGGGATTGATTCGCGATATTCAAAAAGAGACAGGAGGATTTACAGAGTTTGTTCCACTGAATTTCATCCACACCGAAGCTCCAATGTATAAAGAAAATTTGCACCATGGAATCAAAAACGGTGCAGACGGAAGAGATGTCTTGCTAATGCATGCAGTGGCTCGAATCATGTTCAACAATTACATCAACAACATCCAGACATCGTGGGTCAAGGAGGGCTCTGAGATGGCCCAACTGGTACTATCATGGGGAGCAAATGACTTTGGAGGTACACTAATCAACGAAAGCATTTCTACTGCAGCAGGTGCAGAACACGGACAGCTCTTAAAACCAAAGGACATCAGGCATCTAATACGACAGGCAGGAAGAATTCCGGCCCAGAGAACAACATCATACAAGATACTTCGAACATTTGTCTCAGAGGAAAGCGTAGACCAGTTAGACGAGGTTCAAAATGTATCCCAGTTTGGTTCGTATCATGAATTGATAAAGATCGATGGATACAGGTACAAAAACAACAGGCGACGCTAGTTGTCATATTGTGATGACATACTTGCAAAGTCAAGGACACTTGACCTAGACGAATGTGAAATAGTATCAATACAAAAAAAGATCACAACAGTAAGAATAACAGATTCAGAGATTGCAGAGGTAAAACAAAACCAAGAAAATTCTGTTGCAGTACGCATTATTGATAAAAAAAGAATAATCTCCGGTAGATCATCAGGTGATGAAAAAAATTTCTTGGAGAGGATTTTAGAGACTAGAGAATTTACAAAACCAAAGAACTTTTGGAAGACATTGCCATTTCCATCAAGGTTCTCCCAAGTAGGAAAAACATACGACCCAAGGCTAGCAGACATGACAGGATCTGGTGCGGCAGACATGGCAAACGAAATGATAAATGCTTCATATCACAAGGACATAATCAGAATATCAGGCTCGCTAAATATTGTCTCAGAAAAATATCATGTAATGAACACAAACGGAGTTGATTGTACAGATGATGCCACATTCATATCTGGAACAATCAATACAGATTCCCAAACAGGAGGTCTTCCTGTCAGTGGCATTGGTGCATCGTGTACAAGAACATTGGATAGTTTTTCTGCAAATACAGTTGGCACAGATTCGCGTGAAATGTGTATAGGATCAATTAATCCAAAAAAAATTGAACAAGATTCGTATGATATTATTTTCGAGCCGTATGCATTTGGGGAACTTTTGGCATTTGTCTTTTCTGCAAACTTTGGCCTAAAGACATATTCTGAGAAACGAAGTTGTTTTTCAGACAAGCTAGGAGACAAGATCTCAAATGAAAACTTTACCTTATCAGACGATCCCCACAGCCCAGATGGAATTGGCAGCAAGTCATTTGACGATGAGGGAACACCAACTGTACCCCAGTTTTTCATAAAATCAGGCGTTCTCTCAGGACTTTATTCAGATTCTTTTGAGGCATTCAAGAATGGAAAAATTTCCAGTGGAAATGCTTCAAGGCCTGGCTCTCCAATGGGAAGACAAGCCATGCCGTTACCTGTCCCACTAACTCACAACATCAAAGTGATGAAAGGAGATTTTGCAAAAGATGAAATCGTAAAAAATACAAAAAAAGGCATCCTAGTTGGAAGGCTTTGGTACACATATCCAGTAAATCCTGAACAAGGAGATTTTTCCTGCACTGCACGAAGCGGAATAAAAATAATTGAAAATGGAATAGCAAGTCCTGCCAAGTCTGTCAGAATAGTCCACAACCTCAAGACGTTACTACAAAACATTTCAGCAATTGGAAACGATTCAAAAAATATTCTCCAGTGGGGCTCGATTCCTGCCATAACACCCACTGTTAGGGCAGACTCTATCCAGGTGTCTCCACTCTAAAGGTCAGGCAGGATAAACTGCATGCCAATTCCTACGGCATACAAGGCAAGTAACATCACACCAGATTTTAGGCCAAGTTTATTTTTGAACATTGGAATCAGGGCAATTATGGTAATTGCCGTGACAAGTATCATCTGGTTTTCAAGTAGAGGAGTATTTGGAATCTTGACAGTTAACCCCTGATAACTCATTGCGGCAAAGATTGCAACAGAAAGAAGTAACGTGTTATTCAAAATCTTGGAACCCAGAACATTTGCAACTGCAATAGATGCCCCATTTGCACCCTTTCTTGCTAAAAGTATCATGGATATTTTTTCAGGCATTTCACCTGCAATGGGACTAATAATTACTGCAAGTATTACCACAGAGACTCCAAGGTCAACTGAGACACCTTCCAAGGCATGCACAAATGGTACAGCCCCTACAAATATCCCAATAGTTCCTGCAACAAAAAGAACCATTGCCCTTGCAAAGTGCTTTTTTGGTTCGACATTGGAAGTGTCATGTAGGTCTTTTCCAAGTGACATCTGTTTCTTTTCTTTTCTCATCTCTCTGAAAGCAAGCAAGAGATAAGTAGAAAACAATCCAGCAAATATTATTCCATCAAGTTCAGTATAACCATCAATGAACAATAATGCACCAACAACAGCAGTGATTACAAGAAAGATCTTGTCAAGCTTGAATTCTTTTACATCAATGAATTTTTGCGGAGCCTTTGATAGTTTAGTTGTTGCAATTATCAACATTATTGCAAGACCAAGTGTCATCATGAACAAGTTGCTTCCAAGTGCAGAGCCAATTGCAGTACCATAGGAACCATCCTTTGCAGCTGCAACAACAATTCCTATCTCAGGCAATGTTGTTGCAATGCTAAGCAATGTCCTTCCAACAAATCTTCCACCCCATCGTTCTGCAAGATGTTCTGCGCCAGATGACAAGAGCCAGCTTGCAAATACAAGCTCGCCCAGCCAGCCAAACAGAAACAAAATGTTATCTGTCAATCAACCACCCTGGTAGATATAGTGCTATTATTTGTGGCGATGATGTTTCTTTAGATGATACACTAGTCCTTGACAATTATCATGGTAAGAGTTGATTTTATTCCTTTCAATTTTCTTACCTGTGTTGTTATGGTCTCCCTCAATGTCTCCATGGATTCAGACTCGAGTACCATCAACACATCATATACGCCATATACTGGATAGACTTCTTTTACATATGGGAATTTTTTTATCTCGTTTACAATATCAAGTTCCTTTCCAAGTTCTGCATTTATCAAAACAAATGCGCTGTGCATGAAGAAATTGTATTAGTCTAGAATAAAAACAAATGGAATTTGTTCAAAAAAGCTAGCGCCAAGCTCAAAAAATCTACCCAGCTAGAATTAATAAGGTATAGTACGGTATAAGTACCGTAACATGAAGTCAAGAATGACCTACATATCAGTTGAGGTGGCAGACCACTTTGCAGACTTTATCATAAAACGAGACGAACAGGTACTTGATGCAGTAAAGACAAGGGCAAGGGATTTTAGCACTATATCCATCCTAAAGTTGCTCTACCAGTTACGATGCAGCCAAATGACGTTCTCGGACCTATATGTAAAATCAAACATACGAATGAAGAGGTCTTTTCTGAACTATCTGCACCTGTGCACATCATACAATTTTATCAAAAAAGAGCCAAGGGGATCAAATATGGTATACTCTATAACAGACAAGGGAAGAGTCATGCTTGATCTATTCATGCAGAAAAACAATTGATTTCATAATTCTTTTATTCCAATCAAATTGAATTAAAGATCCGTTGACAATAACCTACAAGGATGCTGGTATTGACATTAAAAAAATAAAGCAGAGTCAGCAAAGCATTGGAAACCTAATTACATCAACCCACAGAGTGCAAAAGAAAGCAAAGACAATGTCAGGGTTTGGCCATTATGCAGGAATTGTAGAGATACCAGGAGGTACACTGCTTGCAACCCATACAGATGGAGTAGGAACAAAGGTAATGATTGCACAGATGATGAAAAAATATGACACTGTTGGAATTGACTGTGTTGCAATGAATGTAAACGATATCATATGCACAGGTGCAGTTCCAATATCTTTTGTAGATTATATTGCAGCAAACAGAAATGATCAGAAAATATTTAATCAAATAGTTAAAGGACTGGTAAGCGGTGCAAAAAAAGCTCAAGTGCCAATTGTTGGCGGAGAGACTGCAATACTTCCTGATTTAATAGCAGGGAAAAATTTCTCATTTGACTTGGCAGGAATGGTTGTAGGAATTCTCAAAAAAAGTGACATGATCCTAGGTGATAAAATAAAAACAGGTGATGTGATCATCGGAGTAAACAGTAGCGGTTTACACTCTAACGGATACTCACTTGCACGCAAGGCACTGTTTTCAAAATATTCCATACGAGATAAAATCAAGGGAGTCGGAGTGTTAGGTGATGCACTCTTGGTGCCAACTGAGATATACGTCAAGCCAGTTTTGCAGGCAATCAAGGAATGCAATATTCATGGTTTGGCCCACATAACAGGTGGCGCATTTACCAAACTTTTGAGGCTAAAAAAGACAGGATTTCTACTAGATAATATTCCATATGCACCTCAAATATTCCAGCAAATCCAAGACCAGGGCGTGAAAAGAGAAGAGATGTACAAGACATTTAACATGGGAATAGGGTTCTGCCTGATTGCACCAAATAGTGAGACAGAAAAAATTGGCAAGGTATTCAAAAAACACGGATTTGTAGCCAATCCGATTGGCAAGATTGTGGAGAAAAAGGGCGTCTACATTGACAGGCTAAAGATAGCATAAACCAGATTAGGATTTAATACCCAAATTAGTTCAATCAAGGCGTGCAAAGAGCTGAAGTAACATTTGAAGATGCATGCAAAGAAATTTGCACCAGTCTTCTTGCAATCACTAGTCCTACTGACAAGGATGTAAAAAAAGAGGTCAAACGAATTTGCATAAAATATGCACTTGAGAGAATTCCAAGAAATTATGAAATACTTGCATCTGTTACAGGAGAAGATTATATCAAACTGCAAAAGGCCCTAGTAAGAAAGCCTGTCAAGACAGCATCAGGTGTTGCAGTAATTGCACTGATGCCAAAACCATATGCATGTCCACATGGAAGATGCAGTTACTGCCCTGGTGGAATAGAATACAATTCGCCAAATAGCTACACAGGAAGGGAGCCATCCACACAGAATGCAATTGCAAATAGCTATGATCCAAAAAGACAGATTCTTGACAAGCTAGAACACCTGATTGCATATGGCCATGATTCTACAAAACTAGAGCTAGTCATAGTTGGCGGAACATTTCTTTTCATGCCAAAAAGTTACCAGATTGATTTTATAAAATCATGCTATGATGCACTAAACGGATTTGATTCACAAGATTTAGAGTCTGCCAAGAAGAATAACGAAAAGGCAAATTTCAGAAATGTTGGATTTACAATAGAGACCAAGCCAGATTATAGCAAAAAAGAACACGTGGATTGGATGCTAGATTATGGAGTAACACGAGTCGAGATTGGAGTGCAGAGTCTTCATGAAAAAGTATACGAGCTTGTAAACAGAGGACACACTTACCAAGATGTCATAGAGTCATTTCAGATATCAAAAGATGCAGGATACAAGATAGTTGCACATATGATGCCAGGCCTTCCATCCATGACCCCCGAGCAAGACATTGAGGATTTTCAGAAATTGTTTTCAGACCCTGAGCTAAGACCTGACATGCTGAAAATTTATCCAACATTGGTTCTAGAAGACACTCCCCTTTATGCAACATACAAGCAAGGAAACTTTACTCCCTATTCTGATGATGAGATGGTCCGAGTACTCACAGAGATAAAAAAAATAATTCCAAGATGGGCAAGAATAATGAGGGTTCAAAGAGAGATATCGTCTGACCAGATAATTGCAGGACCAAAGCTTGGAAACCTAAGACAGATAGTGCAACAGAACCTAAAGAAACAAAACATCTCTTGCAAATGTATCAGGTGCAGAGAAGCAGGACTTTCAGAGGGTACAACAATAAACATGGACGACATCAAGATGCACAGGGAAAATTATGATTCTTCAGGAGGTAATGAGGTCTTTTTGTCATATGATGACTCGAATGACAAAATATTTGGATTTCTACGACTGCGAAAGCCAAGTGTAATGGCACATAGAAGCGAGGTCACAGAAGATACATGCATCGTTCGAGAACTCCACGTTTACGGAAAATCATTAAAGCTTGGAGAAAGGGAGCATGATAGTATCCAGCACCTAGGCCTTGGCAAAAATCTCATGAATGAGGCAGAAAAGATTTCATCAGAAGAGTTTGACGCAAAAAGATTGTTAGTGATAAGCGCAGTTGGCACAAGAGAATACTATAGAAAGATTGGTTACACCCAGCTTGGACCATACATGTCAAAGGATTTGAAATAATGGAAGAAGAACAGCAGATAATTGGCAGAGGAACATGGATAGACAAACTTGCAGACGAGTTGCTGCAAAGAGAAAAGGCGCTTGGAAGAAAGACAGATCTAATCAGAGTTGAGAGCGGCCTTGGCGCATCAGGAATACCACACATTGGAAGCCTAGGGGATGCAGTAAGGGCATATGGTGTCAAGATGGCACTTGAAAACTTTGGCTACAAATCAGAATTGATTGCATATTCTGATGACCTCGATGGTCTGCGCAAGATTCCAGAGGGGTTGCCAGAATCTCTAAAAGAGCATATCGGAAAACCAGTCTCGTTTATTCCAGACCCATTTGGGTGCCACGATTCTTATGGATTACACATGAGTAGCATATTGCTTGATGGTCTTGACAAGCTTGGAATCAAGTACAAGTTCCAGCGTGGTGTAGACACTTACAAAAACGGATTGCTAAAAGATCAAATTCATACGATTTTAATCAATAGCAAAAAAATTGGTGAACAAATTGCCGAGATGGTGGGTCAGGAAAAATACCAAGAGGTTGTGCCATATTTCCCAGTCTGTGCAAACTGTGGAAGACTGTACACAGCAATTGCATACGAGTATCTAGTTGATGAAAAAAAGATCAAGTACAAATGCTCTGACACAACAATTGGCTCAAAACCAGTAAAGGGATGTGGTCATGAGGGTATTGCAGACATTACAAAAGACTTGGGTAAGTTGCCATGGAAGGTAGAGTTTGCAGCAAGATGGAGTGCATTTGATATCAGGTTTGAAGCATATGGAAAAGACATCATGGATTCAGTCAAGGTAAATGACTGGGTCTCTGAAAATATTCTCAACTTTCCAGCACCAACCCATGTAAAATATGAAATGTTTCTTGACAAGGGAGGAAAAAAGATATCAAAGTCACTTGGAAATGTTTTGACCTCACAGGCCTGGCTCAAATATGGCACTCCAAAGACAATTCTTCTCTTGCTCTACAAGAGAATTACAGGTGCTCGCGAAGTAGGAATTGATGACATACCTGCATTGATGGATGAGTACAACGAGCTTGAGAATATCTATTTTGGAAAAATAAAACTAGACAATGAGACCAAGGTGGTAAGATCAAAGGGACTGTACGAGTATGTCAACTTGCTAAATCCTCCCAAAGTACAAAAACCATATGTCAACTATCGATTACTCATCCAGCTCTGCAAGATATTTCGAGAAAACAGAATCCCGCTTGTTACAAAAAAACTGCTCGAATATGGCACCATAAAAGAATCAAGTCCAGAAATTGAAGAGATAATCACACTTGCAGGAAACTATGCAGACGATTATGATATTCCAACAAAGGTTGAAATCCAATTAGATGATATTTCACGCCAAGTACTTGTCCACCTGGTAAACATTTTATCATCAGACCAGGAACCTGCAGACTTGCAAAATACTATTTACCAGATTGCAAAAGACAAGGGAATGCAGCCAAAAGACTTGTTCAAGATGTTATACCAAATCATACTTGCATCAGACAGAGGCCCAAAGATCGGACCTCTGATAATTGACATTGGAAGAAAAAAGATTGCATCTTCAATTGCCGAATACTTGTAAGACATGGCACACAGCGAACACAACAGACCAAAAGGCAGCGGAGTCATACTAATTGCTATTGGGGTACTCATATTCTTTTTTGCCCCAAGATATTACACAAAAGACCTTGTCGGAGGCATGATACTCATAATACTTGGGTTTGCCATTGGCGGCCTAGGGTTTTATCTTGCATTTTTGAAAAAACGAGCCTAACTTGTAAAAGGAATACTTTTCTTACCTTGCACCAAGGTTATCCACATGGGACTTTTTGGACGCGCAAAAAAAGAACAGTCAAACAATGAGGATATCAAGCAAGATGATGACACATTGTCCCCAGTAGAAGAAAAGACCTCACTTGAAATTACAGACATTAAAAAAGAGATAGTGGAAGCAGCAATTATACTAGAATCATATACTCACGAATTGGAAAAGGCAAAGACTACAATTGATACAGCATCATTAGAGGTAAAAACAATACAGGAAGAGGTAGAATCAGCAAGAAACGAGATCAAGTCAAAAAGGGCAGAGCGAGATTCCATACTAGACCAGATAAAATCTGCAAAAGAGGAATTAGAATTGATAAGATCACAGTATTCCAAGACCGAAGCAGAAAACATCAGACGACAGATAAACGATGCACAAGAAGAGTTGTCAAGAATAAATTATGAAAAAAATTCTGCAGTAATAGAGCTTGAATCAATCAAGTCCAGCATAAACTCTGTAAAACAAGACCTTGAAAAAATAACGTTGACAAGAGAAACCCAAGAGCAAGAAATAGAGTCCCTAAAGGAACAACATGAAATGAAGAAAAAAGAGATCCTGCTTTTAAAAAAAGAACTAGAGTTCATTGAGACAGAGCTTGCAACAGTTGGAAGAACAAATGACACCAAGAAAATTGTAGAGGCAGCAGGAGCAGTTGCTGCCGCACTTAATGCAAAATATGAAGATGCCAAAAAAGAACTTGAGATAGTCAAAGTGGCGCTGGCAAGAACAAAGGAGGAGTTGGAAAATACAAAAAAGGAATTAGAGTCCCTAAAGGACAAGGTTGACACAAAAAACATTACGTAATACCATCAAAAAATCCTTTTAAGATATGATATAATCATACAAGCCTGTGAACGAGGCATTTGTCTTACTAAATGTCGATTATAAACAACAAAAAAACATAATCGAGACTGCAAAAAAAATCCCAATAGCAAAGTCAGTAAAAACAATTTATGGAATATATGATGTTTTAGTGGTTTTAGAGTCAAACAATATGCAAGAGATCAAGACAGCAATTGATGTAGATTTACACAAGATTGACGGGATAAATAACATCACCACACTTGTTGCCGTAAACTAATGGCCCAAGAATACGAAGTAATTGTCATAGGAGGAGGACCTGCAGGACTTTCTGCAGGAATATTTGCAGCAAGACAAAAGGTCTCATGCTTGCTGATTTCGAAGGACCTCGGAGGACAGCTAAACCTCATTCCTAAACTTGAGAATTATCCTGGAACAATTATGTCAAGTGGGCCACTTTTAGCAAGAACACTTGAAAACCAATTTCTAACGTTTGGAGGAGAGATGGTCTATGATACAGTAGAGCAGGTAGAAGAGACAGAGTCAGGCCTGAATATTAAAACAACGCGTTCGGAATACAAGACAAAAGCTTTGGTGTTATCACCAGGAAAGGTACCAAATAATCTTGGAGTAGAAAATGAATCCAATTTTGTAAACAAGGGAGTGCACTATTGTACCAAGTGTGATGCTCCATTTTACCAAGGTAGGACAACTGCAGTCATTGGTGTTGGAGCATATCTTTTGGAATCAGGCATCTTGCTTTCAAGAATGTCATCAAAGATTTACTTGATCTACAAAGGCGGTGCATTGGGAGGAGACAAGGAAATGATTGCATCAATTGAAAAAAAGGAAAACATTGAGCTTGTCCCCCAGTCTTCTGTCAAGGCATTATCTGGTGCAAACACTCTCCAGTCAATTACCATAGTAAACAATTCAGGAGAAGAAAAAGTTGTCAATGTAGATGGACTCTTCATAGAGATGGGTTCTAAGATCAACCTTGATTTCATAAAACATCTAGTCAAGATAAACACAAAGAACGAGATTGAAATAACACCAGACGGTAAAACCTCACACCCTGCAATATTTGCAGCAGGGGATGCAACAAGCATACCATACAAGCAAATTGTTGCGGCATGCTCTGGCGGTGCAACTGCTGGACTGTCAGCTTTTAACTATGTAGAAAAATTAAAGGGCAAGCCAGGAATCAGAGCAGACTGGAAAAAGACCATCGGGGATACAGTATTTCACTACTAGTATTACAATCAGGTTGCAATCTGAGATTTTCCAAGTTGCCGCTTTAAGGCAATTGCTAGTACTATTGACACACCAGATATTATAGCGGCAGTAAAAAATATGAGATTATACGAGTCTGCAGTAGGAAATGCTCCTGATACTCCTGCAAGTGTTGTCTTGTGAGTCTGCATATACATTGCAGCCATTGCAGGGCCCAAGGAGGCGCCAACTATTCTTATCAGAGTACTCATTCCAAGTGAGATACCCATGTCTTGTCTAGGAGTAGCAAGCATGATCACATTCATTGCACCTACATTTGTAAGCGATAATCCAGTTGACAAGATTGCAAGGTTGATTGAAACTAGCAATTCTGTCGAGTGGTTAAGATACAGATCTGCAAAACCAATTGTACTAATTATGGTTCCAGCAATAATTGGTTTTGTAGAACCAAGTTTTGATACAATAAATCCAGATGTTGGTCCAAAGATTAACAGTACTAACGCAAATGGAAGCTGGACGTTACTTGTAGCCAACGGATTTTCTCCAAATCCCAATGGTAATGGGCTGCGAACAAGAACAGGAATTGTCTGAAATACCATGAACATTGACATGCCAACAATCATTATCATGATGTTTGACGGCAAGATTATCTTGTTTGCAAGAATCTTTGCACTCACAAGAGGCGAGCTTGATCTTTTTTCTATGATTGCAAACAGTATCAAGTAGACTAGACCAATTGTTGCAAGACCAAGTACTGAAAACATGTTTGACGTATCACCGTTTTCTACCATTGTCAGTGCCATCAAAAATGCACTAATGGATACAGTCAAAGTGATTGCACCCTGGATGTCTATTTTATTTCGAGGATTGTTTTTTTCCTGTCCTACTGGAACATGTGATTCATCCACATGTATAAAGCGCGTAATTATTACCAAAAGTATTATCACAACAGGTATTATTGAGAAAAAGGTTGCATTCCAGCCATAGTTTTGTATCAAGTGTCCCCCTGCAACAAGGCCAATCACAGCACCTGTTGCAAACATGGATGTTATCACTCCCTGTCCTATTGCAATTTTATTTCTAGGAAACAACTCCCGGATTATACCAAATGCTATAGGAAACATGGACATGCCAATTCCCTGAAGTATACGAATTGCAAGCATCTGGTAAATGTCTGTTGCAAATCCCCCAAGTGAAACCCCAACTGCATAAATTCCCATTATAACAAGAAGCATTTTTTTCCGTCCATAGATATCAGAGAGTTTTCCAGCAATTGGAGTCATGATTGCACCAGCAATAAGATATGCAGTAAGAATCCAAGATGACATGCCATAGGATATATGAAAATCTTTTATCAAATCAGGAATTGCGGGAATCAGCATTGTTTCAGCATACATGACCATTGTAGCAATCAAGCTAAGAATTGCAAGCGTCTTCCATGCAGATGAAGAAATTTTATCAGAAATACTATCACTTGATCTTGAAACACTCAATCTAAGCCACCCTGATTTTTTTTACAGAAAGCATAGTCTTGTCAAGATCAGAGGATATCATCAAGTTTTTTGATATCTTGCGAAGTGTTTCAAGTGTTGTCTGGATGTCACTTTCAGAAATATTTTTTAAAGAAGATTTTCGTATTCGGAGTGCACATTCTATCATTGCCTCCCACAAAGAATCTGCTTTTTGTGTAAGATAAATTCGGTTCACTCGCCTGTCATCAGAGTCGGGTTTTCTTTTTAGTAATCCTTCTTTTTCCATCTTGTCAATTATTGGAACAAGTGTTGCGCCCTCTATTCCTACCTTGTCTGCAATTTCCTTTTGTGTAAGGCCTGGCTGGATGACAAGCGCCCCAACTACGCGCCATTGGCTAAGTGAGACGCCTGCATTTTTTCGCAACTCAATATCAAATGATCTCTGAAATGCCTTGGCAGCGGTATTTACAACAAACCCCATACTATTTTCAAAATCATATCTAATCATGCTTAGAGTACTAATCATTAGTATACTAACGATATAAAGCTTGGTGATCTCTTTATCGATTTGCTTATATTTCAAACAAACTTGAACGCAGCCATGGTTAAAGAACCAAATGTAGTAGGAGTAAAAGTCCTAGAACAAAATGGTGTAAATGTAAAGGAGCTAATCAAAGCCCTAGTTTACAATGCATCAGTAGAGTTTACGGCATACTATTACTTTACAAATCTAAGAGCTCACTGTGTGGGATTGGAAGGAGAGGCACTCAAGGGAATAATTGAAGATGCCCGATTAGAAGACCTCAGCCATTTCGAATCTTGTTTGTCTAGAATTTATGAGCTTGGAGGAAAACTTCCACTAGAGGCACAAGATTTCATCAAGATGTCAGGTTGTGAGTTTTTGCAGCTTCCAACAAATCCAATAGATACAAAGGCAATCTTGGAAAAATGTCTCAAGGCAGAACAAGGTGCAATTGTCAACTGGAACAAGGTTTGTATGATGACACATGGAAAAGATCCTGCCACTTATGATGTTGCAAAAGACATCCTTAGAGAGGAGATAGAGCATGAGGCATGGTTTTTGGAATTGCTTTATTCAAGACCATCAGGCCACATGCGAAGAAAGTTTTCAGGAGAGCGACCTCACACCCAGAAACATTCAAGAGCTTTGGGTTAACCATTTTTTTATTTTATTTTTTTTCATGATACCATGATAAATATCTAAAAACGGATGTCTAGTTCGCCTTTAGTTCTACTGCGACATCATCCCAGAAATCAGCGCTTGATGCAGTCCAGCCACATGTTACTGTTCCTGGTGTTGGTACTGCTATAGAGCTTGATGCGCCTGTTATGGCATTAGGTACATTGACATCCCACTGTTGTGTGCATGTTGGAGAGCCAAGTGTAGAGCCACCATAGATTGACGGCAGGTCAAGCACCCAATCGTTTGCATACTGGGTTGTTAACGATATGTTTGGACTGTTAGGATTCACATTGTGTTTTACAACATGTGTCGGTATTGGAAGAGTCTGGTTTACACCAGAGAACGAATATGCGCCAACTACAGCTTGCGTTGGACCGTTCATTGTAACTGTGATATCCCCTGAACCGGCAGGATTTGCAAGGTACCAGAACTCGGCGTCGTTGTTGTAAAACGAGTTTGCTGCTCTAGTCAGAGGCACTCCGCCAAAGGTAACTGAAGTGACATTGTTGTTGTTTGCGCTAACTCCTACTAGAAGCAGCTGGTTGTTACCGGTTCCCGCATTAAATCCTGACAGTGTCATCTGGTTTGAGGAGGATGTTGTTCCAGAGGTTGACTGGACGTTGCCTAGTGTAATGCCTGATCCAGCAACCGTAAGCACTGGAGTTGTTGCAGAGGCAATGTTGGAGCGGTAGCTAGAGCCTACTGCATTTAATGCAAACACCCTGTAATAGTATGTTGTATTAGGTGAGAGCCCGGTATCAGAGTACGTGGTACTTGTGCTTCCGGTATTCTTTACTATGATAGTCCAGGTGGTGCCGTCAGTGGAACTTTGGATCCTGTACCCTGTGACTGGTGAGCCCCCGTCGCTTGATGGAGCACTCCAGCTTAGGTCTATTTCAGACGGTGAGACTGCAGTTGCTGCAAGGTTTGAGGGATGTGTTGGAATTGTAGCATACACTGCAGTTATGGATTTATCGGATGTAATAGATATGGTACGATTTGCATTTGTGGAACCTGTGTCAAGCCAGTGGTTGAACTTGAACTTGGCAGAATTTCCAACGTGTACTGTATATGTCTGGCTGCTGTCAAGTGTAAAGCTGGCTGGAGTGATTCCTGAATCAA
>JAJPEA010000027.1 GCA_023252335.1 Nitrosotalea sp. | reverse complement strand
ATACAAAAAGAGATCTTGCAGGGAATAGAGGAAAAGATCAAGTCAGGATACAAGACAATTATCTTGTCTGCACCAACAGGAGTTGGAAAATCACTCATTGCTGCAACGCTTGCAAGATACTTTGGTAGCTCTTTTGTAGTTACTGCATCAAAACAATTACAGGACCAATATTCCAAAGACTTGAAATTTCTCATGCCAGTAAAGGGAAAATCAAATTTTGCATGCCTTAAACTGATGGAGCAAGAATCAATTGAAAAATCAAACACTAGAAATGCAATCCAGAAAGGCCTTACTTGTGAGAAGGGTCTCTGTGAAGAGACGATAATGAAGAATGGAAAGAAGGTCAAGGAGATTTGCCAGTTTAAACCAAAACTTGGCGAACCACAAGACACTACCAAGGAATTGTGCCATTATTATGAACAAAAATATCGTGCGCTAACTTCGCCTCACTCTATCTGGAATTATGCCGCATATTTTCAGTTGATGAGGTTCAACAGAAAGGCCTATGAAGAATATGTCAAAAAACCAATAGCAATTTTTGATGAGGCACACAAGGTAGAAGACCAGATTATCCAGTTCATAGGTGTAGACATTTACAATGCGTATTTTACAGAGTGCGGCATCGATGCAAAAAAGTTTGATGATCTTGGAGATATTGATACAATAGCAAAGTTGCTTGAGGGTTTGGCAAAGTCATATGCAAAACAGATACTTGATTTGCAGGAAAGCAGGGCATTTATGCTAAATCCAGATTATGCCACTCTTGCAAAATTAGAATCAAGATATGAAAAGATGTCAAATTCCTATGTAGAAATAAATTCAAACAAGAATAATTTTGTGGTAAATGATCCATTCAAAGATGAAAGAGGAAATTTCAGATCAGTCTCTATCAAGCCACTTGACATCTCAAAATATGTCAAGGCCTTTTTTGACATTGAAAACCAAGTTTTCATGTCTGCAACAATAGACAAGGATAGTTTTTGTGAAAATACAGGACTTGATCCATCAAAAGTTGGATTTGTGGACACTCCAAGATCTCCATTTCCTCCAGATAAGAGAAGAATTAATTTTCTTAATACAAGAAAACTAAGTTATTCTTCAAGTAGAGATGACGAGCTTGCTGTCATAAAAAAAATTGATGACATAATGTCACAGCATGGTACAGAGCGAGGCCTGATACTTACTTCGTCAGAGAAGAAATGCTTGGACATTAAAAATAATTTATCTGAAAAAAATAGGCAGCGAATCAGGATATGTCACAGTAGAAATGAGAACGGTATGACCCAAGATGAGGTATTGCAGGAACACTCGTTTGATGAAGACGGTGTGTTATTGTCATCGTCATTATGGGAAGGAGTTGACTTGAAAGATGACTTGTCAAGATTTCAGATAATAGCAAAGGTTCCATATCCAAACCTAAGTGAAAAAAGAACCAAGAACAAGATGCAAAAGTTTCCTTTATGGTACAAATCACAGACGCTGACAAAGCTACTACAGGGTTTTGGCAGATCAATTAGGAGTGAAGAGGACTGGGCTGTAACATATGTTCTTGATTCTGCTGCAAGTGATCTTTTGCTTCAATCAAAATCAATGATTCCAAAATCGTATCAAGATGTACTTGGATTTCCAAGCTATGAATCAAGCATGAGATCTACTGCGTAAAGTTTTCTGACTCGAAAAAAGCACATATGGGAAATCAACTTGTAATTGCATGCACTGATTTGTCAGGTAGATCAGTCAAGGTAAAGACAAATCTAGAACCCTCAAACTCAGTTGTTCCTTCTCTTTCCCAATTTACTTTGTAAGATTTTATCAGGTGACCACCCACTATTGAGATTGTTTTTGGTACACCTTCAAAGAGCTTCTCTACCTTTTCTTTGTCCTTTGTCATAAGCAGAGAACGTCGCCTCTTCATGAGATACTTGATTGCAACATTCTTGTGTAGGTGACCTTCTACCTCAATTTTCTCGTTGCCAAGATCAATAGTGAATTTTCGTTTTCCCATGGGCCTGTTACAATCCCAATTATACAAAAAAGGTGATTGACAATTTGAGATTAGCAAGTAGATTGTAAATTATGACAAAATTTGCTTTGCATGAGACATGAGAGGAGATGAGACAGGTTTTACCTCGTCTCACAAATTCTATTTTTTTCGTGCAATCTTCCAGGCGTTTTGTATGTTTTCCATCCCAATATGGGAATAAAACGCGTCTGCTTCTGGGGCAGATAACAAAAGTATCATGACTTGGTTTCCAAGTGTTTTTCGTGCCAATTTGAGTAGCTTTTTTCCAATTCCAAGGCGCTGATATTTTTTGTCAACTGCCAAATCAGATACATAACAACAATAGCTATAGTCAGTTACAGCACGCAATATTCCAACTAGCTTCTTGTCATCTCTTGCACATATTATCAGATTTGCATTCTCAATCATGCGCTTTATTCTTCCAATGTTATTTACAGGTCTTTTAATTCCAGAATCAACAAACAGTGTAACTACCTCCTTTGGTTTCAAATTAGGATTTATCAGATATGATATTTTCATGAATTGCCTGTCTTGATGTATCTATGCAAAATCTAGTCTTAACTATATCTCATATGGTGGGGCCGGCCGGACTTGAACCGGCGACCTCTAGCACCCCAGGCTAGCATCATACCAAGCTAGACTACGGCCCCTCAAGGTGCTGACTAGTATTGAAATTATTAAGTTATAGTATTGAATTGATGCCAAGAAATTTGTGTTTGAAAATCTAGAGCCATTTTTTCAGTCTTTCTTGCTCAAACTTTTCTTTTTCTGCAAAGTGTTCTGTTGACGAAGATTTTAGTTGAGTCAGAGGATCTGGTGTTGCAAACATGTCAACCTGAAGATATCCTGCAGTTCCCTTGCCAGTTTCAAGAAAACATCCACCTTTTCCATCAAAGACTGTATTTCCAAACTCATTTTTTATCTCTGCAATAATATTTTTGGCAACAGTTATTCCCTCGGCTTCAGCAAAAATTCCTGCCTTGGGTACTGCTATCTTGTCTGTCACCATTATTTGGTTTACATCCCCTATTGCATAGACATGCTCATGTTTTGTCTTGCAGGTTTTATCCACTAGAACAAACTTGCCATTTTCTGCAAAACCTGCGTCTATTACAACTGAAGGAACCTTGTGGGGAGGAACAGAAATCAAAATATCAAAACTTGTCTCACCATTTTCAAATTTTATTTTGTTTGGTTCTACTGCAATAGTTTTGTGGTTTCCGTGAAACTCTATCTTTTTTGATTTTAGAATTTGAAATATTTCTTCACTCACTTGGGGGCCTCCTGCAGGAAGTGTTATTGGAGTTGGACTGTAGAAATCCATCTGGACAGAATCGCTTGCACCTGTCTCCTCAAGTACAGATCTAATCAAAAGTGCTGCCTCAAATGGTGCAGGGGGACATTTGTATGGAAGACCAGTGATTGCCATTGCAATCTTGCCTGACTTGACCTGTCGTAGTGTGTCTCTGATTTTTGGAACATCGTTAATGTCATAAAGTACAAAACCATTTTCCTTCAGACCTGGAATTTGTTCTGGTGCAAGCTCTACACCTAGTGCTATTATCAGATAGTCATAATGAAATTGTCTATACTTTGTTCGAACAGACTTGTTGACAGGATCTATCTTTAGTATGTCTTCATTTACAAATTCAATACCTTTCTTGATAATATTTTCAAGTGGTCTCTTGGAAGATTCAAACTGTCTTGTTCCGTTGATTATCCATAACTTGACTAGGTCCATCATGAACCAGTCTTTTTTGTCAATTACTGTGATCCGTGTATCTTGTGTAAGATTATCTCGAAGTTCATTTGCAGCTGCAAGACCCCCAAAGCCTCCACCTAAAATTACAATGTTTGTTGGTCTCATGGCAAGGTGTAGAATTTATTTTTCTTGTGTAGTTGGCCTAATTGTAATTTCATTTACATTCATGTGAGACGGAGACTGGAGTGCAAAGATTATGGAATTTGCAATATCTTCTGCCTTGAGAGACTGGATTGTCTTTGAGTGTATCACAAATGCTTCAAGTGATTTGTCAGTAATGGTATTTGTAAGTTCAGTATCTACTATTCCAGGTTCTATTGTTGTAACTCGAATATTGTTTCTAACAGATAGCTCTTGTCTGAGTCCCTCACTAAAAGCCCGTACTGCAAATTTAGTTGCACAATAGACACTTCCTGCAGGAAAGACAACTCTTCCTGCAATCGATGAAATGATTACAATATGACCAGATTTTTGCGCGAGCATGTGAGGAATTGCTGCTGCAGTACAATACATTACTCCTTTGATGTTTACGTCAATCATTTGTTCCCATTCATCTATTTTGAGGTTTTTTACAAAACTCAAGGGCATCAATCCTGCGTTATTTACCAAAATATCTACTCTATTCCATTTTTTTACTGCAGAATTAACTAAATTTTCACAATCACTGCGCTTTGTTACATCACATGATACAACAATACATTCTCCACCAATTTTTTCAATATCTTTTTTGAGCTGTTCTAATTTGTCAACTCTTCTGGCACCAATTGCAACCTTTCCACCAGCCTTTGCTATTGCAATGGCAGTTGCATACCCTATTCCACTACTAGCGCCTGTTACTATTGCTACTTGGTCTTTTATCATACTGAAAACTATTTTTCATCACGCTGTCTTGCGTAAATAAGTTTTGTTAATTATAAAGTACTTTTTCTCACTAACACTAATTTAGGATCTCAATTAATTACAATTATGGAACAATTTGACTGTGCATATTGTGGACAAACACAAGATTTGCCTTTTGAGTGCAATTATTGCAATGACAAGTTTTGTGCAGAGCACAGGCTACCCGAGTCACATCGTTGTGTAAAACTATTTCAAATCAGAGCAAAGAAATTTGGAGAAAAAAAGATCCAAAGAACAAAGGGGATTGGTAGACAAAGTTTCATCAAGCGAATTTTTGGAAGGTTCGGCTAGTACAGTGCTTTTTGCGGATCAAGCTTTGAGAGTCTTGCCTGGTAAAACAGAGCTATTGCAAGTGCAAGCAATACACCAGCTGTCAGCCAATGAGCAACTTGCATTGTAAGATATGCCACACCAAACCCCACACACATTACTGCCTGGGTCAAGAGTTTTGCCCAGTTTCTAATCTTGGCCAGTCTGCAGACCATTTCTATGATAAACAACCCAGCAACTGGATACAGTATGATTTCAAAATAGACATCAAGATCTATTCCATTGTGCATAGATACATCACAATACCAGTTGTCTAATTTCTAGTCTTCCCAGCTTACCTTTATTGCCACTTTCTTTCCAATCAATGAGCGTGCATTCTCAAAGGGTAGTGTAGCAACATCTTCTGCATCAAACGGTCCATAGGACTGGAGATCAGTGCCCATTATCTGGTCTATTGGCTTGAGAAACCTAACCACAATTGATCTTGCTCTGTGGTTTTCACCCACAGTCTCTAAAAGTTTCAGTCTTCCATTGAGTGTAGCAGAGAGAATGGTTTCCTTTCTTTGTCGCAGCTCATCCTCAGAATCTAAGATGAATCTCTCTTCGTCAAGAAGATTAGTATAATCAATTTCATCTAGTGATGTTGCCTTTTCAATTCTTATCTTCAAAAGAATCGAAGTCATCTCGGTTATCATTTTGACAAGCGATTCAGTAATCTTGGATTCGACTCCATCATAATCATGGTTTTTTATGTTTCCAAGGAATTCTGCAATGTTATGATACAAGTTAGGATCTACCTCCTGAACCGTATCGTTTTCTACTTCGCGAAGAAGAATAGCATACAATAAATTTAAATCAATTTTTTTTGTTTCTGACATTTCCATATCCAACAATACTTAAATCATAGACCTCTTTGTGTTATGATCAAGGTGCAAAATTGCCATATAAAGTGATTGGTGGGGAACCAGTACCAGTTTCCTATTCTGCAGAAGATGTTTTCTCAAAAATAAAGCATGATCAGATAAAATTTATCGATTTACAATTTACAGGTCTTAGAGGAAGATTCCATCACACTACAATTTCTGCAAACCTGTTTACTCCACAACAAATGCAAGATGGTCTGCCAAAACTTGATGGTTCTTCAATCGTAGGATTTGCATCAATTGAGGATTCAGATATGATCCTAAAACCAGATCCCACCACTTTTGCAATAATTCCATGGATGCCAACTGCAAAGACTGCTAGATTGATTTGTGATGTATACTGGGGTAAGAACAAGGGCAGATCAGAATCAGACCCAAGAGGCATTGCGCAAAAGGCAGAAAAATACCTACAGACTCAAGGATTTGACAATAGCTACTGGGGTCCAGAAGTAGAATTCTTTGTATTTGATAAAATTACTTGGGATGTTCTCACTCCATACAAAGGTCAGTCATATTCAATAGAATCCAAAGAGGCTCCTTGGAACCAAGAGGGCAAGGGATATCCAATGGCATTAAAGAAAGGATACTATCCAAGCACACCAGCTGACACTTTGACAGAATTTAGAAATGATTGTGTCGAGTGTTTGAACGAATATTTTGGAATTTTATGTGATAACCATCACCACGAGGTAGCAACAGCAGGACAGTGTGAGATTGATATTCGATATGATAATCTGACAAATGCTGCTGATGGAGCACAGACATACAAGTATGTCATAAGAAACATTGCCAAAAAACATGATAAAGTTGCAACCATGATGCCAAAACCAATTTCAATGGACGCAGGTTCTGGAATGCACACAAACGTCAGTTTATGGAAAGGCGACAAGAACATATTCTATGACAAAGACGACAAGGAGGAAATTAGTCAAATTGCAAGATACTATTGCGGAGGAATTATGAATCATGCAAGGGCATTGTCTGCAATTGTTGCACCCACTACAAATTCTTACCATAGGTTAGTTCCAGGTTATGAGGCACCAGTGTATATTGCATGGAGCCCAAGCAACAGATCAGCAATAATTAGAATTCCTGCCCATTTCAAGGGAGAAAAATATTCCAAGATTAAGAGAATTGAATTTCGAGCACCTGATCCGTCATCAAATCCATATCTAGTATTTGCAGCAGTTCAAGCAGCAGGATTAGACGGAGTTAAAAAGAAGATGGATCCTGGAGACGCAGTTTATGAAGATATTTACAAGATGACAAAAGCTCAGAGGATTGCAAAAGGAATCAAGGACCTGCCTGCAACTTTGGGAGAGGCACTTGATGAATTAGAAAGTGACAGAAAATTCCTTGCACCAATATTTGCAAATGATACAATTGATAAACTAATTGAGATAGAAAGAGCAGATGATCATGAGGTTTCAATAAGACCTCATCCACACGAGTTCTATCTTTATTTTGATATCTAGAAAATTTTTGATAAATATCTAATTGTGTACTCTAGATTTTTCCTATTGCACCGTACACAAGGAACAATGCAAGTGAAGTAATAGCCAGACCGATAATGAGCCAGGCTTTCTTGTGTCTTTCAGCAGTGGTTGCTTTGTACATAGAAACAGTTCCTGCAAGACCTACAAACAAGATCAGAGTACCAGAGATTACTAGATCCCAGCTACTGTGAGTGATTACAGGATAGAACATTCCGGAAAGCAATGCAAAGAATGCTACAAGATAGATGTATCTTGCGCCAGTTAGAATTTTGGTTGCACCTAGTTGCATAGAGTTCCTATCTAGATTAGTCAAATAAACTTTGAGAGCGAAACTGGACTTTTACATATCCATAGGTGGCATACCCATACCACCCATTCCGCCCATGCCTCCCATACCGCCCATTCCACCCATACCTCCCATGCCTTCAGCTCCTGGCGGTGGTCCTGCAGATTTTGCAGTTGCAATAACATCATCGATTCTTAGTATCATGGATGCTGCTTCTGTTGCACATGTGATTATTTGGATCTTGACAGATAATGGTTCAAAGATGTCACTAGCGTGCATGCTAGCAACTTGGGCTTTCATAACATCAATACCAGTCCACTTGTTTCCTTTGAGTTGCTTTGAGCGCAATGATGCCAATGTATCAATTGGATCCATTCCTGCATTCTCTGCAAGTGTAATTGGGATTATTTCTAAAGAGTCTGCAAATTTTTCTACTGCGAGTTGTTCTCTGCCTTCAAGTGTCTTTGCCCATTCACGTAGCTTTGTTGCAGCATAAGTTTCTGGTGCACCGCCACCTGCTACTATCAATGGTTTTTCCATTACATCTTTTACAACCATTAATGCATCGTGGACTGATCTTTCTACCTCATCGACTACTCTCTGAGAACCGCCTCTTAGAAGAAGTGTAACTGCCTTGGGATGTTTGCAGCCTTCAACAAAGACCCATCTGTCAGTCTCTACTTTTCTTTCCTCTACTAGTTCAGCAGAGCCGAGGTCTTTTTCAAACAAGTCATCGAAATTACTGATAATTCTTGCACCTGTTGCTTTTGCAAGTTTTGTCATATCACTTTCTTTTATTCTTCTTACTGTAAGTATTCCAGCCTTTGCAAGATAGTGCTGTGCCATGTCATCAATTCCCTTTTGGCAGAGCAGAACATTTGCACCAGAAGCAATTACCTTGTCTACCATGTTTTTGATTATTTTTTGTTCTTCATCTAGGAATGATTTCATTTGTTGTGGGTTTGTGATGTTTATCTTTGCATCAAACTCTGTCTTGTCAATCTCAAGTGCATTATTGACTAGAGCAATCTTTGCATTGTCGATTTTCTTTGGCATTCCACTATGAACAACTTCCTTGTCAAGTACTATACCTTTGATAATTGCACAGTCCTTGATAGAACCGCCTGCTTTCTTTTCTACTTTGATATCATCAATGTCAACTAGATAACCATCTTCTTTTCTATCAGCTACTGCAATTACAGATTTTACAATCATGTCTGCTAGATTAGCAGAATCTCTTCGAACAAGTTTTGTCTGCATTGATGTTCTTGCGATTCTCTCAAGTACGTCTTTATCAGTTGCAGAAACCTTGTCTGCAATCTTCTCCAAGAGTTCTACTGCCTTTTGGGCTGCCTTTCTATAACCATCAACAATAATTGTTGGGTGTACATCTTGCAAAATCAAAGCTTCAGCATTTTCCAATAATCCGCCTGCTAGGACTACGGCAGATGTTGTTCCATCGCCTACTTCATTATCAGTTGCTTTTGAGATTTCAACTAGCATTTTTGCAGCTGGATGTTGAACATCAATTTCTTTGAGAATAGTAGCACCGTCATTTGTAATTGTAACATCGCCTAGAGAATCAACAAGCATCTTGTCCATTCCACGAGGACCAAGACTAGAGTGAACGATTTCAGCAATTAGTTTGGCTGCTGCAATATTGTTTTTCTGTGCATCACGACCCTTGGTCTGTTGAGCACCGTCCTTTAGAATAACAACTGGTATTCCACCAGCAGATGATTGAATCGACATATTTGCAAGAGGTCAATTTTCCCTTATTATGTCTTATGAGATAAGAATCATTTACACTTGAAATAGATAATTTTCAACACCCTTTGAACGATGTTTTTAAATTAGGAAAACTGTCGGGACTAAACATGTCTCGTTCTTCACCGCGATCTGCTTACAATGAAGTGCTTTCAAAGCTTAAGATACATAATCAATGGTTTGCAAATTCAATTCCTCTTATTGCAAGTGAAAATGTAACTAGTCCAGCAGTACGAGAGGCAACAGTCTCAGATTTTGCCAACAGGTATGCAGAAGGCTGGCCAGGTGAACGGGTCTATGCTGGCTGCATCTACATTGATGAGGTAGAATTCAAGTGCATGGAACTTGCAAAAAAACTGTTCAAGGCAGAGTTTGTGGATGTAAGACCAATCTCTGGTGTTGTTGCTAACTTGGCTATCTATTCTGCATTTTCAAATCCAGGAGATGTAATGCTTGCTCCTTCTATTCCATCAGGTGGTCACATATCACATGGTAAAAAAGAACATGCAGGTACTGCAGGTCTTGTCCATGGACTAGACATTGAATTTTATCCATTTGATGCCGAAGAGATGACAATCGATGTTGACAAGACAAAAGACAAGGTCAAAGAACTTGAAAAAGCCGGAAAGATTCCAAAATTAGCAATGTTTGGAGGTTCAGTTTTCTTGTTTCCACATCCAGTAAAAGAGCTTGCAGATTTTCTGAAAAGTTACAATATGTTTGTCAATTATGATGGTGCACATGTTGCAGGTCTCATTGCAGGCGGACAGTTCCAGGATCCATTAAGAGAAGGTGCAGACGCAATGACAATGAGCACACACAAGACTTTGTTTGGTCCTCAGGGTGGAATGGTCTGCTCATTTGAAAAATATGGTGAAAGTATCAAAAAGGCTACATTCCCAGGAATGACCAGCAATCATCATTTGCATCACATGGCAGGAAAGGCAATTGCTTATGCAGAGATGTTAGAATTTGGTAAAAAATATGCAGTCCAAGTCATAAAGAATGCAAAGGCACTTGCAGAGGCCCTTAACTCATATGGTTTTTCAGTACTTGGTGAAAAACGGGGATTTACAAAATCTCATCAGATAGTTGTAAACGTACTCTCGTTTGGTGATGGTGGAACAATTGAAGCAGATCTTGAAAAAGCAAACATAATCGTAAACAGACAACTCATTCCAGGAGATATCAAGGCCGGACGCAATTATTTCCATCCAGGTGGAATGAGACTTGGTGTTGCAGAACTCACACGACTTGGCATGAAAGAATCAGACATGAAAGAAGTGGCCAAGTTTATCAAAAAAGTAGTAATAGACAAAAAAGACAAGAAAAAGGTGGCACTAGATGTCAAGAAATTTAGAAAAGAGTTCCAGAAGGTTCGCTATTGTTTTGAAAGCAAACATGGCGGCTATGATTACATAAAGATCCGCTAGGCAAAGTCTGTAAGAATAGATTGACTGCTTTCTTCTTTACCAAAGACTAGCTCTAATTCATCCAAGAGTGCAAGTACACGTCCTCTAAGATAGGGCGATATTGTATACTTGTTCAGCATTCTCCTTGCCAGTTTGAGGTATTTTTGTACAGATGGTCTAGTCATGGTCTGGATCAATCTATTGCCACAGTCAAGACATTTACCAACTAGAGGAACTCTCCTATAGCTTGCACCACATGTAGTACATCGGAAAGATTGGCCAGAGTATGACCTGAGATTTCCCATTATATCTGGAAGCAGGTGAGTGGTCATCACCATTGAAACTACCTCACTTGGGTCAACTGCATTTATGATGTCTGCAGTTCTTATCTGCATGTCAAGTTTCTCAAGCAATGAACCAAGTGTAGAATAGGCACTCCTTGATTTTGATGTGGTCAGTGTAGATGTCATGTGTGTAAAATCATGGCCAAGAAATTGTCTTTCTGTTTCCAGTCTTGATTTTAGAATCTCGACATCTTTTATCTCACTTGCCTTTTCTCGTACAAGTGTGGACTCGAAGAATGAGAGTGGATATGCCTTGACAACTTCAAAGTTGTGAGCTTGTCTTTGTACCTCTTGTGGAATCACAATAGGTTGAACAAGTAGTGGAGCATCCATCAGCCCACCTATTCTATCAGACAAAAATAATCTTGAGAAATTAAGTAGACTGTCCATTAGCAACATGATAGAATCTGCATCGCCATCAGCATCACGTCTTTTTGCAGAATGCCATACCGCAGTCCCAAGACATACCTGGGTGTTGGTATATCCAATTATTCTTCCCACAATTCCAACAGATGTGTGCGGTGCAAGACCAATGATAAGATGGCCCACAAGATCATCAGTACTTTTCACATTGTAAAATGGCGGTCGCCCAAAAAGTTTTGCAAGCTCTCTGTCAATGTACTGACAGACAAAAACAAGACTGTCTCCGCATTCTTTGGGAATTATTACATCCTGTACTCGAAGCTCAACAAGCTGATTAGAGTTTTCTAGTGGATTGCCGTTTGTATCATGCGTATATCCAAGCTCAACTAGTTTTTCTGGTGTTACTCCAATCCAAGATGGTCTAAAGTGGGAGAGAGGTGCATTTGTTGTATCAAATCTTATTGTTCCATCCTTGAAGACATTTAGTCCTAGACTTTGCCTTATCAGACCCTTTTCAAGCGGTTCTGGTACCCTATCTTGGTTTATGAGCTCTTTTACGCCCTTGAATGGCTCCTGGGCCCTATATCCAGTCCTTTCCTGAGCAGCATACAAGAGATCTTTGAGAGGAAATGAGCGATACGAGTGACCATGTGCCCTAGACTTGCATTTTGGACAATAATCTGTCTCAATTTCATCTCTGCATTTTTTGCATATGTAGATTGTACTTGTCTTTGTATTACACTTGGGACATGCTATGCTAATAGAAGGAGTGTTACACTTTTTGCAAAATCTATTGTATATGTTACAGTAAAAGTTTGGCTGTTTTGCTGCCTTGAGCAAATCACGGGATGCCCCACCCTTGTTTCCCACTGGAAATAAAGTGTGTACAGGGGGCTTCATTTTTCGCAATGCAGCTTTTTCTGGTCTTCCAACCCTTACTCCAATAGAGGTTGAAAATTTATTTGGTATTTTTATGCCAGATGATTTTGTTATGATTTGTGGAACAGAGAGATCTTTTTCAAGTTGGATTTGTTTTCTAAATAACAAATAGAAAAAGACCTTGGCCTCTATGTCTTTTAGAAGAAGACTGTCTCCTGCAACTTCATGTGGAACGCCCAATTTTTCCAAAATATCTTTTGCATCCATTGGATAAATGATGAGGTCTGGATCAGATTTTGTAGGTTTGAGAATTTTTTCAAATTCTTCAATTGTAATTTGATCCCAATAGTACAGATAATGTGGATGAAGACCAATACCAAAATTCAATGATATCCTAAAGGCTTCTTCTAGATCTGGTGTCTTGTATACATAGCTTAAAAGTTCAGTGTCATTTGGTTCGTATTTTGTTACCTTGTCTTGTAGTTCTTGGGCCCAAAACTCTTCTACATATCCAGTAGGCACAAGCTCGGCATTATTTTCTAAAAAGTCTCCATAACTTATCAAAATGTCACCAAGATGCAAAATCTTTGAAATGTGCGGTTTCAGAGAAATTCCATGTGCAGTATTCTTGATTTTTACAACATTTCCATTTGTCAGTCTGACAATAGGAGTGTCAAGCGAGTCCACAAAGGCCACAGTTGAGGCTTTACCAGGCACATCAAGCTTGATCTGGGTGCCTACAGCTATTGCATGATCAAGTATCTCTGCAACCACTGGATGAATACCAATTGAGGCAAATCCAGTATTGCAGGCACGGCCGTACCGTAGTCGAAACCCTCCAAGCTTCTTAGGCATGGAAAGGACAGATCTTCCTGTAATCACCTCTCTCATTCTATGTGCTGCAGCATCGGCATCACCTGTTTGAATGGCCCCCTTGAGGTCTTTGAGCCAGTCCCAACCATCGAGCTTGTACAATTCAATGAGTTTGAGTAGTTTACGGGATCTTCCAATTAGGCCATCATTGAGAACACGAAGGGCACCACCTCGAACCCTATTGGTACCTATTCGCACCATGTTCCTGTGGCTTACAATCTCAACTAGGTCGGTATCTACACCATCAAGTTCTACTGGAAGATTAGAGATGACATTTATCACATCTTGGTCAGGAACGTGGAATTGAAAGCTTCCAACCTCTCTTTCGTATACCCTTAGCTCTTCTACAAACCGGCCAGTCTCATCATCAAATGAATTTGCTTGATATTTTGCAAGCCCAGCTATCTTTCGCACATGATCTGCAATGAGCATGGTAGAGGCAGCCTCTGTTCCTCCTGCTGATCTGATAGGACCTGCAAATGACACAGAGAGATATTCAGTGCCATCTGCATTTTTCTTTATCAGAACCTCACTTATGCCCTGAAGGGGAGCAATAGTGACTCCTTCTGTAACTATAGCCAAGGCCACACGCACTGCAAGATCAAGTTTTTCCTGAAGATCAGTGTCAGGTCCAGAGTACTTGCCTTGTGCTATATCTTCTGCAAGCCTTAGAGCAGCTAATTCTTTTGTGGTATTTTGAATGAGAGATCTTAGATTGTCAGTTACGTCAATGTCGTGCATTTTAGATACACGATCTGCAAGATCAAAAGCGATCTTGGGCTCTACCATTCCAGAAGAATCTGAGAGTGTTGCCTTGGCAGATGCGGCTTGTTCAAAAATAGTAAAGACTTCTTCTGATATCTTGGTGTAGTATTCAAAATAGTCTTGAGGCATTGGGACTTCTTTGAGTCGCAGTGCTAGGTTCTCAGACATGCTATTTCCTAATGGATTGGATGGCTTTTACGATATCGGAAATTGTTTTGAAACTTCCGCCGTTCTCAATAAAAGTCCCAATTACAATGGCATCTGCACCAGCTTTTGCTATCTGCTCAGCAGTTTCTGGGCTTTTAATGCCTCCACCGACTATGAGAAATCCTTTGAAAAGTTTCCTTACTGCTGCAACCATTTCAGGTTTCACGCTAGATTTAGCACCAGAACCTGCCTCCAGGTACACAAATCTCATTCCCATGAATTGAGCAGACAAGGCATACATGACTGCAAGGCCAGGCTTGTCAAAGGGAATTGTTCTCACCGAGCCTACATGCCAGACAGTAGTTCCCTCACCAATGATGATATAGGCTGTAGGAAGGGGTTCAAGGCCAAATCTTAGAACACTTGGTGCTCCCAAGGCTTGTGCTTGTGAGATAAAGTATGGATTATCCGAGTTCAAAAGTGAACTGAAAAGTATTGCATCAGCGCCAGGAACTACGCCTGTAACATTTCCAGGAAAGAGAATTACAGGTATCTTGACTGCTTTTTTGATGCTAGATACAGTCTCAGTCATTGTAAGTTGATCAACAGCCGATGAGCCACCAACTAAGATTGCAGAGGCGCCATTTTTTTCTGCGTCTTTGGCCAATGTTGAGGCAGAACGTCCTGCAGAATTCTCAGAATCTATTAACACAAAGAGAAGTGTTCCCTTTTTCTTTCTTGTAGCATGAAGATAATTTTCTGTCTTTTGCATATGAAGGGTTGAATACCTATTGATTAAAAGTTTAATTGAATATAGTTATACAGATTTGTATAGCTATGAGCAATCCTCCTGATGATAATTTTAGTAATATTATTAGACAAATTATACAAAAATCACTGTTTACTGAACGACAAATTGCAATTATTTTAAAACGTAGGGACCTTGTAGATTCGCAGTTTACTATCAGTAAAGGGGCATTTTATCGACAGGTAACTCAATCTAAAGACAAGTTGACTGCATTGTGCTATTCATGGATCCTGCTCAGGAGCCTAGGCGTGCTTGGTAATGATGATGTGGATGTGATAAATCGCCTTTCTGAGCAGGTTTCTGTGATACAAAGTAGTGATGTTTTCCCAGAACGTGAGGAACAAATCATGTCTGTGATACAGGAAGTACTAAAACGGACCTGCAATCTATGATTTGGCTTCAAAAATAGGCATGTTTTGGCAAAAGGTTGTGATGCGATGTGATAAGATATGTTTGACATTGATGTGTAAGATGTGAAATAATTTTACCCAAACATGATAAATCACATCACTTGACGTTACATCGTGATGTTAGTAGACATACCAGACGTAGGAGTCATTTTAGGTATATTTTTGTCATTTGTTGGTGGACTAGTCGCCATTAGGGTGTACAACAAGGTCAAGCCACGACTAAAATCAGATGCTGAAAATGCAAAAATTCTAACAGAACGCTTACAGTATTATGAAAATTTGTTAATTGATATGAAAATTCGTTTAGATTCAGTAGAAATGGCACAGGAAACCCAGGAAGTTCCCCAGGCACAAATTCCAAAGCCAAAGGAGCAAAAGATACAGCAAGAGCCTCCAGTAATAGTCAAAGAGGAAAAGCCAAAGGAGAGAATCCAGAATATGCAGTTTGGAAATGTCACAGATCATGTCCTACGCTTAATCACAGAAAAGTCTATGACATCACGTGACATTCAAGTCACATTAGGAAGGACTAGAGAACATACATCACGTACGCTAAAGAAGTTGTTTGAGGAGGGTTTGGTAGAAAGAGACATGACAACAAAGCCATTTTCTTACAAAATAACTGACAAAGGTCTCACAAGGATAGGGGTTGTCAAGATGGCCCCAGCCCAATAGCTTTTAGAACACAGCTAGTTTTCAGATCAAGAATTAGGGATTGTCCCAAGTCATTTTCCAATTAATTTAATCCACAAACTCTCCAGTTTTCTGTCAAAGTCATCAAAAATCATCATATTTTAATAATCTTAGTTAATTGTAAATTCTTAAATTATTGTTCTTATAATATAATAACATGCCTAATGAGCAATTAATCAAAATTACTACAGCAGGAACGATTTCCATCCCTAAAGACTTTAGAAAATTTTTGGAACTTCAGAAAGGAGACTATGTTAAGATCACAATAGATGGGGATCACCTCGTGGTCAAAAAGGTAGTAATCTCCTAAGGCCCATTCTTTTCTCTCTGGGCTATCTTTAGTATCTGGTAGGCCCATTCTTTTCCTTGCTTTTCTCTTGCCACCTTACCCTTTACTGCAAACCTGGATAGATATGTAGAGATCACACTCAGCTTAATTGGCTCCTCATACTCGTCTTCGTATTTTTCCAATATCATGGAGGAGGTAAATTTGCCTATGGGGAAATTCTTGTCTATAACATTCCATATCTTGGCTCCTATGGAATCCAATTGGGCCACTCCCCCCTCTGGTTCTTCTATATTCATCAAATTCATCAATTCGAATATCTTTAGCATCTTCTCACGGGTAA
>JAJPEA010000026.1 GCA_023252335.1 Nitrosotalea sp. | reverse complement strand
CAACGCCCCAATTTGAAATGACAATCCATGGAACAAACAATGTAACTTTTTTCCCACCATCGCCCACAGGTGACAACTGGTTTGACGCTGGCACCGATGTGCAATTTTCTGTACCTAACATGATATCATCAGACATGCCACATACAAGGCAGATACTTGACGGATGGTCACTTGACAGTCCAGACATAAACAACATCTCAAGACAAGAATCAGGTACTTTCATGTCGCCTTCAATTCACATGTCAAGTATGCACAAAATTGATCTAGAGTACATTACTCAATATTATATCAACGTCATTTCAAATTTTGGACGTGCACTTGGAACGGGATGGTATGATTCAGGCGCAATAGTAGATGTGTCAGTCATACCAGGAAATGATATTCTTGTAAATCACATATTTTCTGGATGGCAGGGATCTGTCATAGGAAATGCTAATCAAGAATCGGTTGAGACGGTGGCAGATATGCCAAAGATTTTGGTGGCCAACTGGTACGTAGATTATACCAACGTATCCATGATTAGCATAGTCATAGTTGCAGTTTTAGTTTTTCTTGTAATCTACCAAAAGAGGAAAACGCCTGCTAAAGCATGATTGAGATTCGAGCGAGAACTTAAAACTATCAGTTTCAATTAGCAACATATTGCTACAGAATCAGGATCCAGTAGCTCTGCGGGAAGAAATTCAAAGAATCATGGTAGCTAATGGCTTTAAACGAGAATGCTACTCGAAGATTCTAGATTATACAATAAACCTATTTGAATCAAAGGGTCTTGGCATAGACTATTACGGATACCATAACATTGTTCACGAATTAGAAGTAACCTATGTTACACTGCTTGCGGCCCAGTCTAGTGCCCACGGCATTCTCAGACCTGAGGATTTTCCTTATCTTTTTGTAGCATCATTATTTCACGACTATGACCCACAAAAAAAGGTGGACAAGCCACATGAAGAAGATGCCGTAAAATTTGTCATGACAGATGAAAAATTAGATTCCCTACTAAGAGATGCAGGTATTGATAAAAATTTGATTGCAGTACTAATTCACAGAACTACATATCCCTGGAACGGAGAGACAAAAGAGGTTACAGAGAGAAAAATTGAAGACTGTCTTAACTTGTCAGAAATTACAAGAGATGACAAAACCAAAAGAGAACATTTCAAGAAAGTTGGTTGGTTTCTTTCAGTTACAGATAGGATTGCAGGGTATACTCTTGGCGACTTTGCAAAAGCATTAGAGATGGCACAAAAAAATGCCCATGCATTAGCATGGCACCCATATTACATTGTCAGAAGATCTGTTGCATATTTTGAAGATCTTCTCAATAACGATGCAGAGATGTATCAAAGCGTCTTACAAGCGCTTCCAAAAGATATGAGAAAATATTTTACAAACAATGTGTTGTCTTTTATGAAACTGCGTGAGCAAGAGATAGAGATTGAAGGATCACTTGTTTATGACAATACTAAATTCTTTGCAGTAATAGAATCCATGTCAAGTAGACAAGAACCTGGATTCATAGACATATTATCAGAAATACATAAACAATTACCAAAACCACTCCAATTCAAAAAAGACGATTTTGTAGAATCAGTCATGGCAAAAGATACCATACTAAATACACTAAGACTTGGAAGTGACAACGGTCCAGTAATTGGATTTACAAAAGGCGGACCCTTGGAAGCATACAAACTCAGACCAGAAATAAATGATGTAAACTATGGACTCAAAAATACTGCATTTATGGAACCACTTGCAATCAGGATGGGATATTGGGGACAAAGAGGTGGAAGAGAGATGAGATTATTGTTTAATATGCAAGCACAGTCAAAAGGATACAAGTATCTTACAAGTTTTGCATTACGTGATGTAATTGCAAGTAGAATTAAAAGAAATGAACCAATTGAATTTGTCAGACAATTTGACCCAGAGCGCTGGGACTATTATCGTGTAGCTCTACAATAGTTAGATTTTTCTAGATATGATAAACTTGGCAAGATGTATTGCACCAATAAATGGCCATGATGCCAATAATATCAAAAATCCAAACCAGACAGTCATGCCATAGTTCAAGTAATTTGCAGCCAAGTTCAATGGAAATACATATTGTATCACACTATCAGGAATAAAGCCAGAAAGTAATGGTTGTAGATAGGTTTGACAAGCATTCCAGCCCACAAATACCGTAAAAAAGAACAAAGTTGCTTTTCGTCCCACATATTTTTCAAATCCTTTTCTTTGTATTTTCTGGATTTTTTCATTTAGTTCCTTTACTTGGTTAGATAATTTCTCTATTGCAAGTTCGGCATTTTGTTGATAGGAATCTTTGGGACTCAGATAGAGAGGTATCATAATTTTCAGATAGTTTTGATCAGAGGCTGTAAGTTGTCGTCCCTTTTGCAATGTATCAAGCAGATATTCTAGCCTACCTTGGTCACCTTTTCCAAGAATTAGGATTTGTTGAATTGCACCGATTAGATCCTCTGACAATAGTTTGAACCAACGTTTGCCCAGATAAAAGCGATAGCACTAAAACTTAGATTTGAGCGATTCCCACAATGGCCCTTGGAAAGACATCTTTTTTTTGTTCTTCTTCCTTGAGATATTCCTCATATCCACTAATTGGTTGCAAGGACTTGACATCCATTATCTTGTATTTGGATATCTTTGCACGCAAAAAGAGGTCTTCGAGATCCTCTTTTGAGAACCATTTGGAGTATACACCTTTTGATGTTCGAAGTATAGAATTCTCTACATCTTTCTTTGAAGCAACTATCTCTCCCACAGTTCTTTTGACCTCCCTGCCATAGAATTTTTTTAGCCCAAAATCTTTGAAAAGTTTCTTGTTAAAGACAGAAATCAGAATTGTACCATGTGGTGATGCAAGATTTTTCATTGATTTTAGCATCTGGACTTGTAATTCCACATTTTCCTGGTTTCCAAGTGTCTGAAATGTGCAAACTATTACCTTGTGAGTATCACTTAGCATTTTTTTATTCAGATTAAAGTTCTGCGCAATTCCCGCTACTGGAAATATTTTCTTGTTTAGGAATTGACCAAGACCATATTTCTTGAGCAATCGTGTAGAGTGTAAAATCATTTCTTCTGAATAGTCTATCCCAATTACATATCGTAGATTTTTCTCATAGTTTTTATCATATTGATATAGTCTGCCTGTTTCAGGATTTTTTTTCAAATCTTTACAGGAATGTATGCCGATTTTGGATCCCAATAAAATCAGATATCTTCCAGGCCCAGATCCTACATCAACAAAAGTCACCTGTTTTTTTTTCAAAATAGAATCAAGATAGTTTGTTATGAATATCTCTTCAAATCTTTCATATGACCTGGCAGACCAAACAGCCTCAGTTGGGTGTACTACGTTTTTAAAATACTGTTTTGCCATGTACTTGCTTGCAATGATACCTTTGATGATATCGTGATCATTTTTTGAGAGTTTTCCTACATGTAGCTTTTCCTTTATCGTTCTTGCAAGTGTTCCTTTTGTACATATTTCATGTCTTATGTTTGGGACTAGTAAATTCAGATAGTCATTTTTGAATGCATATTGTGATGAACAGTTTGCGCAAAACAAATTTTCTCGTTTTTTAGAAGTTTTATCAAACTGTAATTCACAATCACATACAGAGCAATTTGCAATTATTGGTTTAAAGCTGGACAAGATTACTTGGTGTTGTCATATGCATTCTCGCTGCTTTTCTTTTTGACTACTTTTTGTTTTGATGAGCCCTCGTCTTTTATGTAGACATCATAAGTACGATACACCTGTCGTATCGTCTTAAGATAAGACTCAAAGTCAGGAAGCTTTATTGGTTCATAGTAGTAATTCATGTGAATTTTTGTCAGATTGTTCTTTGATATCCCCACGCCTTCAAGCACATGAATTGGTTTGCTGTCAACTGAATGAACCCATCCAAGGGACCTAATTTTTTCCACCATTTCTTCAAAATGGCCAGTTTCATTTGTTACAATTCGTAGAATAAAGTCATAGTTCTGTCCCTCCCCTTGAACAACATCAATTGTTGTAACAATACCATATTCTCTACTGATTTCGACCAAGTTGTTGTACATTTCAGAATATGGAATAACACGTCTCTCAAAGAGCGGATTTTGAGTTTTGATAAAAGTATACCATTGATAGTCAAATAGTTTGCTTGGATCAACTAGAATCCATTTTATTTTATCGTCTCTTTTGCTGTCCCCAGTATTGTTATGCTCTATTATGACACCTTTTTTTACCAGGTCATCGATCCTGCCTTTTACATTATCTCGTGATAGGACATAGCCACGTTCTTCGAGTTCCTTGTTTGCAGTATCAGGCGTAGCACCACCTTGTAAAACTTGCAGTATTAACACATCAAGTGGGCTAATGTCATTTTTTGTAAGATTTTTCATAGGTATTGCCCTTTCAGGATTTTCGGTTCCTCTGCCTACCATGATGACAAAGTCTCATACTATTATTAAAAACATTTACTACATTTTTGTCGCAAAAATGTCAGAATTTCAATGTGTCAGGCATGCACCAAGTCAGAGTCATTCGCGAAACTAGGCCACATTTATGCAGCAAAATATGCTCTAAGTGATTTATAATTTCTCTGACAAGTGGAATCATGACAGCAATACCAACAGTTGAAAGAACTAGAACAACAAAATGTCGCACTTGTGACTGCGACTGTACAAAACAATGTACTGTATGTGAAAGAAACTTTTGTGCAATGCACATAGTTGAACACACTGAAAATCGTAGTTGGTACAAGGCCATCATCCATAAGATACTGCAAGAGGATGACCTGACAGAAATTGTAAAGCAGATCATGGAGACAATGCTAAAAACGATATGACCAACACTAAATCCCCTGATGAGTCCGTGAAACCCGGACGAAACAACAAGTTTGTCGGGAGAAAACTAGGAGGTGAAACATAGAATGAATGGAACCAAGATACAGACAATCCTTGCAATTAGTGCAGGATCACTGCTACTGAGCGCAAGTTACTTTGGAATGGCATGGGCGGATGCAGAAAGTAATTCCGTAGATTATGCACAGATCAAGGCAACTAATGCAATAAAGAGCGATCCTGGAATGATGAAGATATTGGACAGAATAGAACTCTTCAAACAACAGTATGCAGCACAACAACAAAGACAAGCATTGCAAGACCAACAACAAAACTTGATTGATCAGCAACGTAAACTTGCAAATAACTACCTGCAAGCAGATCTTACCAGCTTGAACAACATAAACACGAACAGTCCAACAGTTGCATATTCAGGCTTTGTAAGCAAAGTGAGTAACTCAACTCAAGGAATCTTTCAAGATGAATTTGCATACATGCAAGCAAAAGTAGCAGAAGGAAAACTTGCCATGAGCAAAGTCTTGCAAAATGGTGGCTCGATGGATGAGGCACTAAATGCATACTATGGAGGAGCTGCAACTCAAATGACAGAGTTAGTAAATGTCAACAAGGAGACAAACATCAAACACAATCTTGCAGATGCAACAGTACAAGATCTGTTTGACAAGCACGGAAATCTGAAAAAATATGGGTCTTCTTAAAGACCAAACTTTTTATTAATTTATTTTTGCTCTAACCATGAGCCATATCATCGAGCATTATTTTTCTTAATGTCTTTTTACCGCTTTTGACAATTATCAATGGATTTTTGTTTTCAAATTCTTTTGGAATTATTACAGATGAAACGCTTCCTTCATAGATATGCCTTGGTTTGTCCAGGTTTGTGTCAATCCAAACACAAGTATCCCTTTCACAAATTATTACACAATCTTCTATGGTTTCACCGCTATTTCGTATTTGAATTTGCGATGACATGGTAGATGACACACGTTCTAGGGTGAAATGATATTCTTTTGCAATCTTTCTTGCTATCTTGGTCCTGACAAACCATGTTGTTATACCAACAACACCAGATGCGACAACAGAGGTAACCACACCAGTTATCAAAGTATTATCAGCAGGTTGAGGTTTACCAGGTTGCTGCGATGGTTGACTAGAATTCACAACAGGTGCAGGCGGTGGAACAGTTTCAGATTCCTGTGCAGCATGCAATGTTTGATATCTCAAAATTCCTGAGAGAACGTTGTTTATTGTTGATGATGTCTGTGTCACATTTGATAAAATAGATCTCGGATCTTTAATGATAACAAGTTGTTGATAATCACTTTGTGATAATATTACGCCAGATAGTAAGACCCCATCTGGGGCAGTAAAATCAAGATGTACATTTGTAACAGGCGATACAGTATTTGAGGTAGATGTAGTACCAGAAGATGGTGGTGCAGATATAGATGATGTGTTTTGATTTGGTTTTTGTATTGGCGGCTGGACATATTCCAGGGTTGTCGCAGACGCCTCATTTGATGGATTACTATGAGTTCCTGGATATACTGCAAAGACACGATAAGTGTAGGTGGTATTAGGAGTTAGGCCATCCAAGAAATATTGCGTGGTACCATTTCCAGTATTCTCATCAATTACTTGGTAATCTCCAGGAGCATTTTTTAGCTCAATCTCATATCCCGTTAATTTTTGTCCATATTGATTTAATGGTGGAAGCCATGAGAGATTGATTTGCGTAGGAGAAACAGCTTTTGCAATCAGGGGAGCAGGAACTGTATCATCATTTAGGTGATTGTTTTGGTATGATAACAAATTATCAAGATTGTTATTTGTTGGATCAACGGTAGGAACTACATCAAGTATTATGCTTCTAGGGTCTTTTTTGTACTGTAATGCTAGATAATTATTTTGATCAAATATTACACCAGACAAAACAGTCCCATCAGAAGGTACAAAATCAAATTTCACATGTTTTATTGCAGGCGAAACTGGTGGTGTTGAAGACTGGGAAGATGTTGAAGACGGAATAGCGGTAGCAATATTTGACGGGTCGGTAGAGGTATCATCAGAATAAACTGCTGAAACTCGATAAGTATAGGCAGTTCCAGTTTTCAGGCCAGTCATTGAATATGCAGTAATGGTATTGCCAGTATTGTATACCAGGACATCAAATACGCCCTGACTGAGTTGCTGTTCAATTTTATATCCGACAATTGTTTTCCCATAATTCTGCGTGGGTGCAGACCAAAACAAGTTGATTTGAGTAGGAGAAACTGCAGTAGCTGACAACCCAGTGGGTGTTGCGGTTGATACCTGAGGTGGAGCCCCTTGAGCCAGATGAATACCAAATACTCCAATTAAAACTAGTATAATTGTAAAAATTGGAACATATCTATACGCCATATTCAAGGCAGTCATGGCGTTCTAAATAAATCAGTCATATTCATTCTTATGAATTATCAGGAAACATCTGTTAAAATGGATATAGTATAATTTGTTCAAATCAATCCAAGACTGAAAAGAGATGTAGTAAAAACACTACAGATTTACTTGATTGTGATTACTGCTGTTGGTGGTGATGATGGGTTGACCACTGTAATGTGTACTGTAGCAGAATCCTTTCCAAAGGTATTGCTTACAGTATTAGAGAACACTAGATCCTTCGAGTCTCCAAGGGATACATCTGGTGCTGTAAATACTGGCTTTGCACTGTTTGCATAAAGCAACTGTACTGGTTCACCTGAGACTTGTACCCAAGAGAATTTCAAGTATCCGCCAGTACTGTTTGTACCATCAAGTTGAACTTGACTTGCGGCAGAAACTGTTTGGTCTGGACCTGCATCTGCTGCTGGTGGAGCACCTGGTTCTGGATAGGCTGCATAAACATATTGTTCACAGTTTCCTACAACTGAACCGCCTTGACTAAGTGTTAATTGGAATGCAAATACACTACCACCTGAGCCAGGTGGAAGGGATACTGAAGGTGAAGCATCAGTTGTAGATGAAATTGAAATCGGCATTCCAGATATTTGACTCCATCCGTATGTTAGTGGAGCATTTGATGGGTTCTCAACTGCTTCTACAAGGGTTGCGCTGCCACCCTCATGTGATCTAATTATTGGACTACAGTCAAGTGATGCAAGTTTGTATACAGATGCACTAATAACATGAACTAGAACAGAATCAGAACCTACACCGCCATATGGGTCAGTTGCTGTAATTGTAAAGTGTAAGTCAGTATTATTACCAGTGATTGTTGGTGCAGTAAACATAGTAGTAAGTTCGTGTGGATTTGACAAGGTTACATTAGAACCATTATCCTGTGTCCATGCATAAGTCAGGGCATCACCATCTGGGTCAGTGGCAGTTGCCATCAAAGTCATAGCACTTCCTTCCATAACAGTCAATTCATGTTGAGTAGTTACTACTGGAGGATGATTGTGATGAATAACATGTAGTGTAAATGCTGTAATGCTTGTAAGTCCTTGTGGGTTTGTTACAATTAATGAAAACTTGAGATCTTTTACTTGACCTGGGTCAACGGATGGAGTTGTGAAAGTAATATCTGGATCAGATGTTGATGACAAAGTAACCGATTCACCAGACAATTGTTGCCAATGGTAAGAGATAGCTTGAAAGTGTGGATCAGTTGATTCTTCACCAGATAATGTAACAACAGTTTGTTCGTTTACAGTAGCTTCACTAGTTTTAGTTGAAGAGGTTCCAGTTTGTGCATATGCAGAAACCGAAGATACTGCCAAGGAGAACAACATAACTGCTAATATTGAGAAAAGTACTTTGGAATTCAACTTGTGTGTTCTAAATTTTCGAATATTAAAAACCTTTCTCTTAAATGGACTATTAGCTAGGATCGCTAAGAAAGTTGGCAACAAATTTTATCTTAAAATCGATTTTTGAGCTCAAAATGATCCATTTTCGATCCAAAAATGAGCAATTGAATTTTTTTGATCTAAAGAAATCAGACTTGGAACAAAAAGAATCTTGTTTTTTTAGAAAAAATTCTTTCCACAGAATCAAGGCATGAAAAAGTAGGGAACGGTGGTGATTTTACTTGTTCCACATTTTTTGCCAAGTTTCGGCAAATTTATTCATCGTATCACCATATGCTTTCATTTGATCCATTCCAGATTGACTAAAGGATTTTTGCCAGTTGTTACCAAATTGTTTGAATGTCTCAAGTCCTGCTTGACTCATTGATTTTTGCCAGTTTTCAGTAAATTGACCCATTGTTTTATCACTGGATTCTTTGAGTGCCTTTGTCATGACATCATTGTATTTTGATTGGACATCAGCGGTTGCTTTTTGAAGTGATTCAAAGGCGTGCATCCATGCCTTGAGTGATTTGTTATATTCAACCCACATCTTGTCCCAATCTTTTGGAGTACTTTCTTTTGGAGCACGTTCTTTTGACATGAAATCATATCATCGCATTACTTGATAAAACTTGCTGACACACGTAGAATTAAATCACATCCAATATCAGAAACATTTGGACTTACAAATCATAGTTAAGAGGTTCAGTCCTTATTTCTTTTGTAATTTTTGCTCTTTTTTGAAATCATACATTCCCATACCAATTCCAACAACAAATGCAACTATACCAGTTGCTACCATACCTACGGCCAGATGAACAATGCTGCATTTCATCCCATATGCTGCATTGCAGTTGTTACCAAGAAACGGATCCTCACCTATTACAGCAGTAATTCTTACAGGTTGACTTCCAGTATCAAGTATAGTAAGATTGTATGAACCTCCTTGGGTGCTTCGTTGTATGATATGATATAGAAAACCATTACTGCTGTCTTTCTCAAAAGTCATGCCATTTGGATCTACACCTTCTAACTTGACAGAACCCGATGAAGGTACAATATGAGCAACAATTACGTTATGCTCTGCCAAACGGGATGAGGCTATAGTGGAATTGATGGATTGATTTGGTAGAAGTTCCTTGTCTGTAAATATACTAGATGTTGTTCCAATGACAGATTCAACAGATTGGTATGACGTATCAAAAAGATTAGCCCCAATCACAACTACAATCAACCCAACTGCCGCAATGACAGGGCCACGCGCCAACAATAGTTTTGCCAAGTGTTAAAAACTTTCAAAGTGCCTAATAAGAAACTTGCAGTATCAATACAATCATTTATCGTAGGCATGACGTATTTTATTTATAGGAACATCTTCATCTCAATGTTTATGACTGCCATTTACAGTACTAGATAACGTTTGAAAAAAATTATCATTGTTGCAATAATTATAATCTGTTTTTCCATGATACCCCAAAACGCATTTTCAATATCAACTCCCATACAACTTAACAAAAAAATATTCAGTTGGACTGACCGTGTATACATTACAGCCTATGCACCAGATTTCAATTCAGATCCCAACATAGTTGATGAAATAGGTGTCACCGCAGATGACAAAATAACTGTCTCCACAAGCGGTCACAGTATACCATATCGTTTATCCGAGACAGGTCCAAACACCGGAATATTTAGTGGATATGTCACACTTACTGGCGATCCAACACTAAAGGGATCAACTGGTGTGGATGGTGAGGGTACAAATCCAACAGGAATCCAGTCAGCATGCAACCCCACATGTGGCCCTACAAACGGATTTCTTCCAAGCAGTAATAATGATGGAGTGACAGTCTCGTTTGAGTACAACCGCAATGAGGTTCTAACAGGATCAGGTACAATCAATTGGAACCAAGGCAACATACAATGGCTACAGCCAAATTATCCCGTAAACAGTCAGGCAATACTACAGATAACAGATCCAGACATGAATCTCAACCCAGATGCCATTGACAAATTTGATACAAGTGTTTGGTCAGATTCTGATTCAGGAGGCATCAAGTTAACAATGACTGAAACTGGTCCAAACACTGGAATATTTCAAGGGGCTGTAACTCTTACCACAGACTTGAGTTCATCAGGAAATAGATTACATGTATCATCAGGTGATACTGTAACTGCAGAATACATAGACAGGACACTTCCATCACCGCATCCACCATCTGATCAAATGCGTCTTACTGCAACTACAACTGTAGGTACAGTTCTTGCACCGCTTGAACAAGCAGCTTTGAGCAATGCAAGAATTGTAGACTCGACTGGAAAATCATTAAGCCAAGTCCATGTCAATCAACAGATACAAGTTGTTTCAGATGTTACAAACCAACAAAATAAAGATCAACCATTTGCATACCTTGTACAAATACAAGACAATAACGGTATTACAGTTTCATTATCTTGGATAACAGGTTCAATGGAACCAGGACAAACTCTTAATCTTGGCCAATCATGGCTTCCAACTGCCGCAGGAACTTATACCGCTCAAATATTTGTGTGGCAGAGCATATCAAGTCCAAATGCACTATCACCTTCATTACCATTACAAATTCAGGTCAGATAACATTTTCATGCTTTCACAGATTGCGCATATTTTGAAAAACACGATTAAATAATTCCCAATAGTATTGTAGTATATAATGCACAAAGAAGCATTCAAACTTGTCTATTCGAATAAAAAGTATCTTTACTTATCAAGTGCAATATTTCTAGTACTGTTTGTTTCTCTCTCCATTGTTTCAGAGTTCATCTTCCTCTCCCCAGCCTTTGTGTTCAATGTACCAATAAACTCAATTGCGGACTTTGTGTTAATCATTGCAATTGCACTATTATCAGGAATTGTTACAAGTTTTAGCATCTACCGTATGCGTGTAGCAAACAAGGGTTTGAAAAGATCAGGAATTGGTTTTGCAGGCTCTATCATAGGGGCAAGTGCTGGAGCATGTAGTTGTGGCTCACTTGGATTTTCTGCAGTATCCATCTTTGGAACCATAGGAGGAACGGCTACAGCATTTCTTACAAATTACGAAATGCCATTAAGACTAGTATCGATTGCAATCTTGTGCTACACATATTATGTATCAACCAAAGACATTACATCCAATTGTAAAATCATCAAATAGATTCAATCAGAAAGTACATCAGACAAACATTAGGGGCTAGTACAGGTAAAGTTCCCATATTGTCCATGTAGACCTGCGGCCCTTGAAATCTCTGCCCCAGAAGTGTCATTCTGAATTGTAAGTGTGCAAGACGGACTGGTAGGATGCTTATCTGCTTCAAATTTATTTGCAAGTGCAAGTGCCGCAACAACAGACGAGTTTTCAGGATGAGCCTTGTCAAAGAAAGTATGGCCTACAATTTCAGGTATCGCAACCAACAATACAAGAACAATTGCAAATATGTTAATCGTTTTTTTACGATTTGAATCCAACATAGTGAATTTCGTAGAAGATCATTATAATTGTCAAGGTTATTGTCAACTTTAGCAACAATATTCAATGTACAGGTGTACATGTGTAATTCTAATCCTTATCAATCAGGATCACATAATTAGATTCATTGGGTAGAGCTGGTACTACATCAAAAAATGATTCCGTGGAATCGTTACACAAAAAAGCACTCAGGCTACAAAAAGACGGAAAGCAAGAAGAGGCAATTTTACACCTTGACAAGGCTTTAGAGACATCCCCCAATAATGCTGAGCTATTATACGACAAGGCAATATCATTTCAAATGCTATTAAGATTTGATGACGCAATCGAATATTATGACAAGTCATTGAAGCTAGATCCAAGCAACTTTGGCGCATTTATCAACAAAGGACTATGTCTTTCAAATCCAAGCATAAACAAGCATGAAGATGCCCTAATGTGTTTTAATCAGGCTCTAAGACTGACACCAAATGATCCAGGAGCGCTATCACTGAAAGGATATTCACTTGATAATATTGGTAGATATCGAGAAGCAATAGACTGTTTTGACAAGATTCTTGAAACCAACCCAAAGGAAGTAAACATAATCATAAACAAAGGCTTGTCTCTTTCTCACCTTGGCAAGTATGATGAAGCTATCGCATATTTTGATACAGTGTTAGATTACGAGCCAGACAATTTTTTTGCAATGCAGCTACGACAGCAAGCTGTAAAGAGCATGAGACAAAATTTTTCTCAATAGTTCTTGCATACCATTAATTACAAGATACAAATGTGTAGCAAATACCAATTAGAGAACCAGGTTAATATCAAAAACAAGTAAACAATGGTTATATAGCAAAAAATTAGAGCATGTGGTGTTGAATAAAAAAGACGCTCAAGGGATAGTAAAGAAGATACGAGCTATTAGTCAGTACGTCAGATTTGCCGGTGTAATAGATAACAAGGGAAAGATCATGGCATGGGAGAGACGACCAGGGCATGAACCATTACTTAACATAAAGAATACAACTGATCAGTTTTCACATCTTGCAATCAAGACTCGTATGGCATCGCAGTTCAACAAACAACTTGGCGACGTACAATTCATGTGGGAGGAAAGAGAAAAAGTACAGACCATATCTTTTGCAGTAGGCAAAAACACTGTCTGGGTTTCAATTGATAAAAAAGTAATTCGCTCCGAAGTGCTCAGAATAATAGATAATTGCTTGCCAATAGTAAAACACTTTACAAAATAACCAAATCTAGGAAAATCTGGAACAATAAATAGCGGTACAATCAAGAAAAATCATGAATAAAACAATACCAATTATTGCAGTTTTGATTACGATAACTCTGTTTTCTACAAACATGGCATATGCAACAAATCACAATGTATCCATATTTTCAAACTCCCTCAGATATACAGATTCAAATAGTTACAAAAATTCCAACTATAGTTTTTCCATCCAGCCACCTCTCAACTGGATAATTCTGACCAATTTGCCTCCCAGCATATCAAATCAATCAATAGTAACATTTTCAAATAATGACAAAACCCAGTTGGCCACATTTGGAATTTATCATAGATACATAGCACCAAATGTAATAGACGCCATAAACAGTCATTCTGATAACGATGTTCTTTCCACCATCGCTCAAGAAATGACACATAATGATACAGACTCGAAGACCATAGTATACAACGGAGTAGTTGACAGATACACCGATGGTGTACGTGTTGCGGTTAGCTCTGCCACACATTATTCGGTAGACAATTCCACATCACTGAGTGAAAACATAATTTATTTTCTTGATAATGGAAATCAATACACATTTGATCTAACAAGCAATCCAGACAACATTGACAAAAATTCCCAGTTGTTTGAAGACTCGGTAAATACATTTGTAGCAAGTCAAACCAACCCAGTTCCAGAATTTCCAATAGCTCTTGCAATATTGATAACAGGAATGTTTTCAGCCATTTTCGTTTTTAGGATAAAAGGTATTACAAGAATAACAAGTCACGCATAATCACATAATAGACTAATACTAGAATACTTGTGGAATTACGGCTACAGAATAGCCAAACGTGCGATAAAGGTCTAAAAATCCTGAGTGAACAGTTATTATGTAGCATTTATCAACAAAAATCATGTCAACCGAAGACAGACAAATGTTTCCTGCCACATGTGCAGACTGTAAAAAAGAAACACAGGTTCCCTTCAAACCAGCAGAAGGAAGACCAGTATATTGCAAAGAATGTTTACCAAAACATCGTCCAGCACGCAGATTTTAGGCTGAAAAACGCTTAAAAAAATTTTTTTGATCTAGTCCCATATTGTCAGATCAGAAAGATTAAGTTGATTCTCAGAAAAAACTCAACATGTCCCATACGCAATCAGCAGAAAATTTTGTAAAAGAACGATATCTAGGCAAGATAAAAAATGACGGTACCATACATCAAGAATACCTAGCTGCAGTAGTTGCAAGACTGAAGAATCTCGGAATAACAGATGATGAAGTATTATCAGCAGCTTGGCTTCACGATACAATTGATAATGCCAAGACAAATTTTGATGAGTTAGACAAGAGATTTAATTCCAAAATAGCAGTCCTTGTCTTATCAATATCAAGAGACCAAAGCCTTCCAAGATCAATGCAAGAAGAACAATACGTAAAACAACTAAAAGAATCCCCTATTGAGGCAAAGCTAATCAAACTATGTAGCATATCTGCAAGTCTCAAGGATTTAAAAAATTCATCGCTTTCAAAGACAAGAAAAACAAAAGAAATGAAAAAGAAACTATACTATCTAAATGTGATTAAAACAGATCTAATTAAAAACAAGATCCAAATTCCAGGTATTGTTGGACTTGTAAACGGAATCAATGACATAGTGACATTGTACGGATTACGACCTATTGTGTTTCAATAATTTTAGTACAAATAGGCCAGAATTAATTCAATAAACCTTTTAGAGTTGAATCAAAGAAGAGATTTGATGGTATTAGGCCCACAAATTAGAAAAGAGATAGAGAGCGCCATCAAGAACTGGTGTCCTAATGTGACCCTATTGAAAAAAGGTGAATTACGTTTACAAAAGATTTGGAAATTCAAAAGCGGTTCAGATTTCATATACGGTTATCTTGTTGGTCAAATGGAGGGGTATATCGCAGGCCTCATAGTTGGAAGACATGGTAAGATACCAGATTCAGAAGAGAGTAAAGAGATTAGAAAAATGGTAGAAGAGAGGGCAAAAGAGATTAGACATGTAATGACAGCATACGAGAAAAAAGACAAAACAAGTTGAGAAATTTGTCCAATATCAGACTTTTATTGAACTAGATTGTCGTTCAGATGTGGTATTAGATAAAAAAGATAAAAAAATTCTTGATACAATGATAGAAGAAGAAATATTCAAGATCCCAGGACTTGTCAGAAATCTCCGTCTCCCTCAATTTCAAGAAGTCTTTCAGATAGGAAATGAATCAGAATATGTTTATGGATATACACATGGTTCCATCATAGGCAAGTTTGAGACATATTATTTTGTTGTACATTCAGGAAAAAAGCCAACTGGCCCAGAAGTAGACGAGATAGGAAAAACAATCTTTGAGAAATCAGGCGAAATAAGAGACGCCATTTCTAAAGCTAGATGACATACACATCGGAATAGTGAATTTGAATATAGAGCCATTTTGGTGCCCAGGATCAACCCATATTTTCCCTCCATGCGCTTCAACAATACCCTTACAAATTGCCAACCCAAGTCCAGAACCCCCGTATATCCTAGGCTTTTTACACACACCCTTGTAAAATTTGGCAAATATTTTTCCTTGATCTTCAGGTTTCACTCCCTCTCCGTTATCTTTAACAAAGAACAGCAAATTAGATGCTTCATCATTTTTTACCACTATTGTAATTTTACCATTAGTTTCAGGAACAAAATCTACAGAGTTTTTCACCAGATTTACCATGATCTGCTCAATTCTACTTTTATCTGCATAAATCAGTCCATTTGCTTCTACTTGAATTTTTAATTCAATTTGTTTTCCCACGATCAATGATTGTAATAAAACTGCACATTCATCCATGAGATGTTGCACATCCAACTCAGTTTTTGACAAGTCCAATGATTGCAATTCAAGTTTGTACACATCTGAAATGTCTCTAATCAGTGATTCTACTTTATCCACACAACGATGAATGGTTCCAATCATTTTCTCTTGCTTTTCAGTCAATGGTCCAGGTACCTGAGACTCTAACATTTCTGCACACATTCTAATCGGAGAAAGATGATTCTTTAGATCATGTGTCATCGTAGACACGTCTAAGGAACGTATTTCCGATACACGTTCTTGGTGATTTGGGATCATATTTCTAGTCAAGGGTTTGTTTTCCAATCCAGTTAGAAAATAATGTAAAAAATCATCATATAAGAAACAGTCAAGACATTATGAACAAACACAAATCAGGTACAACACACCAACCATGGAATTGACGGGTAGTAAATGAAGATATTAGATAAAAATTGAGAAAAATATGGAATCAGATGTTAGTCTGAAGATCCTTATTTTATTGTGAACCTTCTACTAGTTCAGCAGAAGCAAATCTCTGGCCTACTTGGGT
>JAJPEA010000025.1 GCA_023252335.1 Nitrosotalea sp. | reverse complement strand
TGCTATCTTAGGTGTAGCACCAGCATTTGGACAGACAGCAAATGAAATTGATATGGTAAAGGGTGCAGGCGCTTCCGCATCAGCGGATTGTGTAACTGCAAACAACTGTTTTTCTCCAAATCCTTTGACTGTTGCACCTGGAACAACGGTAACTTGGAAAAATATTGATACCGTAAGTCACTATGTGACAAGCGGCAAGCCATCCGATGAAACAACCGGATCTGTGTTTGATAGCGGTAATTTGATCAAACCAGGCAGTACATACCAATTTACTTTTGCAAATGCAGGCACATTCGATTACTTTTGCTCTGTTCATCCATGGATGACTGGTCAAGTAATTGTGGGAGCCGCTAGTACCACTCCAAGTACAATGTCCAACATGACAACTCCAATGTCCAATACGACAACGAGTACACCAACTTCAACAACATCGTCTACAAACACTACAACAGCTACAGTATCAAACATGACTGTATCTGCAACAACTGCACCAGTTGCAAACACTACAACTACAACACCAATCGCAAATACTACAGCACCAACTGAAACAACACCAGTTGCAACAACTTCACAATATGCTCCAGCTCAGATTAACTCATCACCTGGACCATCAAGTGATGAAGTCGCTGCATGGGTTGCTGGAATCGTAATATTTGCAATTGTGACAGGTATTGGAATCTGGACTGCAGTAAGACGTAGATAAGATCTAGGCGTAACGCCTTATCATCTCTTTTTCATTTTTATCTTGAATGTAATACAAAATGTACGGTCTACAGATTATTTTGATGCATGTCGTGCCAGATGTATCCCTGACATAAATATAAAGAAAAGTTTAAAGTCTATTTTCAGATAATGCCGTCATGGTAAAACCCATACCGGATGGATATCATACTGTAACTCCGACCTTGATTGTAAAAGGTGCATCAGATGCAATCGAGTTTTACAAAAAGGCATTTGGAGCACACGAGGTAACGAGATTTCTAGGGCCTGATGGAAAAAGTATAATGCACGCCGAAATAAAAATAGGCGATTCGTCAGTCATGCTAAATGATGAGTATCCTCAAATGAAGTGTCTGTCACCACAATCTGTGGGCGGTACAAGCAGCGGAATTTTCTTGTATGTCCAAAACGCAGACGATGTTTTTAACAAGGCTGTTTCTGCAGGGGCAACGCCACAGATGCCCATGATGGATGCTTTCTGGGGTGATAGATTTGGATCAATTGTGGATCCATTTGGGCATGTGTGGAGTATTGCAACCCACAAAAAAGACATGACTCCTGATGAGCTCAAAAAAGCAGGAGACGAATTCATGAAACAAATGAAGCAGCAGCACTGATCGTGATTTTAAATCCCACAAAATACTCTATATTATAACTAATTTCCGGTACTTGTCCGGTAACTATTATAAAACAATAATTGGAAACGTGAATGTGGATTCACAAGAAAAAGAGAACAAGATTGCCTTTATGACTTGTGTTGAGGTAGTGTTGATGAGACGGGGAAATGTTAATTATAATACTGTCCTTGCAAAACTCCAGTCTTATCACGACTCTTGGATCTTTGAATGCATTGATAACCCGGAACATTTGCGAGACATACTAAAGGAAGTATACCACAATGAGTATTATTCTGTCGTAGAAGAAATTAGGCTGGAATCTGACAGGTTGGAAGACATGGGTAAAATCAAAGAAGACTTTTTGAAAGTTATGCTCAGTTAATGTGTGAGAAGAAAAATACAACATGTTGGCATGATTGCCACACAAGATGTCATGATGCATTTGTTCTATGCTTGAAAGATCTGTTTAACAATGGTTGGTTCCTGTTATGATTCTATGAGGCCTTTTCAAAAGATCGTAATTATTGATGTTATCGTATTGATTGGATGTTTCTTTTTGATATGGACTTTATCTACAGGATTCAACTTTTTGATTTCTAATATTCATGCAGACTATGTAAAATCATTACCATTGGCTTTGATGTACACTGCACTGGTTGGAATTCTCATTGTACTTGGGACTGTGCTTTTATTTTTACCACGAATAAAAAAACAGTGACAGTCAATGGTTTGTTGATATTTGTAAAGCCAAAATTATAACAGGTGATACTATGTATCATAATGCATGAAGGCTCTGGTAATTGGGTTAATTCTTGTATGCATCACTGTATCTGGAATTATACTTTATCTAGACATGCCAAAGGTTGCTACCAATGTCATACTCAGACTAAGCGTCACGGCTGAAACAACTCCTGGTAATGTGAAAATTCATACGCAACAAGACCTATCAAATATCGATAAAGATACAATCATTCTTGACAATTCCACACTTGATGCAATTCCTGTATTAAAAAATGCAATTGACCAAGCCTTTGGCAAATTTACTCCTCCACCATTTCCAAGTGCGCATACCTTTACAACTGACCTTAGTCAAAGTGAGGCTGATTCTATACTAAAATTAGCAGATGGCAAAGTGGAACAATTACCTGAAACACAAACCAATGACACAAATTTTGGAGTAAATTTTACCACGGATACATCTTCAATGGAGTTCAAACTAGATAATTTCTATTACCATGTTACAATTGAACAAATGACTCCACAGTAAAACAAGTAAACTGTCGTATGCAATTGAACTGTGAAGGATTAGCTCATTGTGAAATCACACGATCTTAAATAGAAAGTCTGGTTTGTGTAAGTAAGGGTAGATACATGGAAGAAACTGGTACTGTGTTTGGTACACAACGTATGACGCTTAGGATACCCAATTCCATTTCAAATATACTCAAAAAAGAAGCAGACAAGAGAGATCTTCCATTAAACGCACTTATAACAAAAATTCTTTTTAAAAATGTATCATATGACATGCAAGTAAACACACTTCCTGCAGTAACAGTATCCGATGTATTATTTTCACGAATAATTGAAAAATTGTCTGAGTCTGATCTGCAAGAGATTGCAAAGGAAGGGCCTGATATAATCAAAAAAATCTTTGTAATACAAGGAATCAACTATACGCTAAAAGAAATCATGGACAAACATTTTGTTATAATGGGAAAATATTGTGGTTGGTATAGCTTTACAAATACGGGAACTGGCGAAAATCACAGGCTGGTCTTTGAGACACAATTGGGTACAAAATGGATAGAATTTCTTATGCTATACGTGACAAATATTTTGGAATCTCTAAAAATCAAGATAGACTCAAAATTGGTTCATGGAAATGTTGTAATCTTTAAATTTACGACATGATTTGTACCTGACCAAAGAAATCGCTGATATCTAATATTCTTAATTCTGTGATGACAGAACATGTAACTGGTAGTTTTTGGTTTGTCATCGATCTTTTTCCCTTGCTTAATGTCTGCTCTTAGATTGTGACTTTTTTTATTGAGTATGATACATTCATCTTATTCATACGCAATTTTTAATAGAATTAAAATGGCTTTTCTGTAAAGATGAGACTTGAGATTGCAATTTTGCCATTTATTGGGCAAAAAACATCATTATTTGACGCACATAGACGCAGGTTGACGCACATCCTCTTTAAAAATGTCCGATCTATGGAGAGTAACTTGACTGGAAAATACGTGAAATCATGGGATGAGATTTCTGTAGATAACTCCAATGCGGAATTTGGTTTGCAACAAATCCCTGCTTGGAGTTGCATGTAATGTGGAGATACTGAAAAAAATTTCTACTAATAGGCTCACCTTGCGACTGCAAAGTGACCTCTTGGATGTTCTTAAACAAAATGCACACAAAAAAGATCTTACAATAAATGCCATGATAACAAACATCTTGCACAAAAATGTTGCATATGATGAAACTGTAAACGTAATTCCACACATGATTGTACCGCACGATTTGTTTTTTTCTATGGTGTCAAAAATACCAGAATCAGGTATGGATGATATTGCAAAGGAGGGTCCAAGTATTGTCAAGAAACTTTTTGACATAATGGGATTGCAGTATAATATTGATCATGTGATTTACAATTATTTTGCAATACTTGACAAGTACTGTAGCTGGTTTGAGTTTTCGCACAAGGTAATGGGAAATAATTATAGGTTAGTATTTTGTACTGGAAATAATTCTAAATGGTCTATATTTGTGCAAAAATATGTACGCACTATATTGGAATCGTTGAAAATAATAATTTCAAATGAATCACATCATGGCGGAATAATTGTTTTCGAGTTTACTCATAAAAATTATTTCTGACACAGTTTGACACAGAACGAACCTAAATTCCTATAAGCAATTTTATTTCATTACAAATCCTGAAATGATAGAACAAAGTTACAAAACTGAAAATCAGAACAATGTTCCTAACCATGGAACCAAAACAGAATTTCAATCCGCGATGGTTTTTTCAAATGTCGCATCGTGCTGTACTTGTGGTATGCAAATGGAGTTTGTGGAAAATGATGTAATCTATGGTGAAGATTGGTATCATGGTAAATGCTGGAAAATTACCCGGGAGGATAAACAAATTGTTTGAAAAATTATATCCTACCAACTCTGAAAAAAAGATTCTCATAATAGGTCTTGGTCAGATAGGGCACAGCAATGCTGAGTACATGACATCCCTTGGCCTCAATGTGGATGGATTTGACATAAGCAAAGATGCAGTCGCACGGGCCCTGCGAGATAAAGTAATACAAAAAGCCGCAACCGATTTTCATGGGTATGACTACTATGTTATCTGTATCTCAACACATAGACCAGAAGACATGTTTGCCCCTTATCTTGATGGGCTAATTGACATTGCAAATCGACTCTCACATGAAGGCAAAACAGGTGCTCTTGTTGGAATTGATTCTACAGTAACAAGAGGCACCACACAAGAAGTCAAAAAAATTCTTGGTCATAGACTGCATGTGGTCCACGTACCACACCGATTCTTTGTTCATGAAAAAAGTGAACACGGAGTGCGACAAATCCGAGTGATTGGAGGATGCGAGCCATGTTGTCTGCGAGAAGGTAGGAACTTTTACGGAGATCTATTGAAAATTCCTCTCCATCAAGTAAGTTCACCTGACATTGCAGAGATGACAAAAGTTGTAGAGAATTCGTATAGGTATCTTGAGATTGCATTTGCAGAAGAGCTCAAAATGGTTTGTGACAACACATCCATTGATTTTGAAGAACTTCGCAAATCTATCAACACAAAATGGAATATCAAGGTACTTGATGCAAGGGACGGAATTGGTGGTCACTGTCTTCCAAAAGACAGTCAAATGTTTCTTGATTTCTCAAGAAACTCGGTGGTAACAAGTATGATAAGAGCTGCAAAGATGGTGGATTCTCAATATAGATTCCACCTGATTCAGAGAGCTGCACAGGAAGTCCCACTTGCACGAAGTTGACATTGTATGAAAATAGTATATGTGGGGTCAATAATCACTGGCATAGTAATAGTACTAGGTGTTCTACTAATTGTGCCAGAATTTTTACGTCCCAGTCCAACTCAGCCAATACTGCTTTCTTTTAACATAACAAATGAACAAAATCTTCCCAATTGGTGTCATCAACTATCATCAGTTCTAACAAAATATAATGCAAAAGCTGCAGTATTTCTAATTGGTAAGGTAGCAGAGCGACATCCTGATTGTGTCACAGCTTTTTCGAATGATGTTGATATTGGAAGCGAATCGTATGATTATGTATCACTCCCATCCATCTCTGATTACAGTACACAGCTTGTTGAAATAAAAAATGGAAAATCCGCAGTTGACAAAGCTGGTAACCTGGATACCAAATTATTTAGGGCTCCATATGGTGCCACTGATGTCAATATCTATTCATTGTTGAACAGATCAAATCTTCTAGCTGATTTTTCATATAATGAACAATACAACAAATATTATGATGGAAAATTTCTCAAGTTTGATCTAGTCACATATAACGGAACAAAATATTATACCAGTTTCTTTAGGCATGTTCCACAAGATGAGCCAGTTCTAGTCAATTTTGATAATTCTACTCCTATTAGTCAAATTGATGCATTTATTTCAGACTTTAAATCTCAGAATTTTCATTTTGTTAGCGCAACTGATCTAACTTCACTTGATCTTACAGTGCATGAGGTGAATGCTACATGACAGTAGAATTGGAAAAGAAACTGGAATCTGCCACTGTTAAATCTATTCAAATACCTAAGTGTAATCAAAAATTTTCACAAAATGATAGGATCCAAGTTCGCAAATTGGCATGGGTTCTAAGAATTTGCAGTATAGTTACTATCACATGTGTGATAGCATTCAATGTGTTCAAGGGTGTAGATCTAAATGACCCATTGATAATATATTCGACTTTGATGCCCTTGCATGCATTAGTAATTTTATTTGTTGGCTGGTTTTTTTATAAAAATCCTGCAAAAGGGAGGGCTCGAAATGATCTAGTGTCAGTCATAATTCCAGTCTATAATCAAAAATCAATGATTGAGATAGTGGTTAATGCAATTTACTGTTCCACATATTCTAACATCGAGGTAATTGCAGTAAATGATGGGAGTAAAGATGGTACCAAAGAAATCTTGGACGATCTTGTAAAAAAACATCCTACGCTAAAAGTTATTCATAAAGCAAATGAGGGAAAACGCAAGGCAGTAGCAGCCGGTTTTTATGCCTCAAAAGGAGATTATGTTGTACTCATTGATTCTGACAGTGTGGTGGATCCACATGCAATCAAGGAATTCATGAAAACATTTTATGCAGATCCAAAAGCAGGTGCGGTTGTAGGATATGCAAAAGCATGGAATTCCAAAAAGAATTTCCTCACAAAATGCCAAGACGTATGGTATGATTATGCATTTAATATTCACAAAACAACAGAAAGCGTTTTTGGAAGTGTTATGTGTTGCTCAGGTTGTCTTGCAGGATATAGGCGTGAGGCAATTGCCAACTTTATCCCCTACTGGATAAAAGCAAGAATCCATAACAGCGATGATAGAGATCTTACTTCTTATGCAATAGCGACACCGTGGGCAAAGACAGAGTTGGCTCCTATCTCAAAGAGAATGATGGAGGAAACCGCAAACTATGATGATGCCGAAGATAGGATTTTAACTGCTCAAGCTATTGTTGAATGGAAATCTGTCTATGTTGCATCGGCATTGGTTTACACTGATGTTCCTGATAATGTAAAAGGATATTTCAAGCAACAAAAACGATGGAAAAAAGGTTATGTGAGATCCAACCTGTTTGTCAGTTCATTTTTCTGGAAAAAAAATCCTTTGATGGCTTTGATATTTTATGTGGAGTTTATGACAACTTTTACCTCTCCGCTCATAGTTCTAATAGTATTATTCTATGAACCTGTAATACTTCATCAATTTTGGATTCCAATGATTTTTGTATGTGGATCACTTCTTACGGGAATGTCACACGGGCTTGATTGTAAGTTCAGAGATAGCGCATCAACAACTTGGAAATACAAACCAATCATGAATCTCGTGGCGTCTTTTATTTTGTCATGGCTAGTTTTTCCAGCATTATGGAATTTTAGAAAAAATGAATGGCTTACGAGATAAGATGCTCACTATTGATTCACATCGGAGATTTGATGAGTAGGTGCTTTTCAACTCATTACAGTTTATAGTTTTTTTTGTTATAGTACTTGCATCTATTGCAATCATTAAAAAAAGAAAATTTCAACATTTGTTTCTTTTATTTGCAAGTTATTTTTTCTTTTATTATTCTAGCAACTATCTGATTGTACTCTTACTTTATTCCACGCTTTTAGATTTCTACCTTGGAGGCGCAATATACAAGTCTGATAATCCTAGAACAAGAAAAATGCTCTTGATTTGCAGCATGGCAGGAAACTTGGGCCTCTTGGGATTTTTCAAGTATGCGGATTTTGCAATCACGCAATTCAATGCGTTGGGAAACCAGCTAGGTCTTGGTAATCATATACCATTGCTTAATCTAGTTTTGCCGATTGGAATCTCGTTTTATACATTCCATACAATGACCTATACGATAGACATCTATAGGAGGCATCTTGTACCAAGCAAAACCCTACGGGAATTTGCACTATTTGTTACATTTTTCCCCTCTCTTGTAGCAGGGCCAATCCTACGAGCAAGTCAAATTCTACCCCAGTTTAGAGAACAAATTTCCCAATCTGAGGTAGGCACGAAATTGAAGCTTATTCTTCTTGAGGAATCAAATATGCGATTTGGTGTGACCATGATGGCATTTGGATTTCTCAAAAAAATGTTCTTTGGTGACAACATTTCACCAATGGTTAATGATATATTCAATTATCCTGTAGGCGCAGAGTCCTTTACAATTATTCTTGCAACAATTGGTTTTGGCATACAAATTTACTGTGATTTTTCAGGCTATTCTGACATTGCAATAGGGGCTGCAATGATTATGGGATTTAAAATACCTGCGAATTTCAAAAGACCGTATTTTGCCACATCGCCTTCTGATTTCTGGAGACGATGGCACATCTCATTGTCTTCTTGGTTACGAGATTATCTGTATATTACTTTGGGGGGTAATAGAGTATCAAAACTAAGAACATATCTCAATCTGTTTATTACAATGTTTTTGGGAGGTCTGTGGCATGGAGCTTCTTGGAATTTTGTAATATGGGGCATGTTACATGGTTCGTATCTTGCTATACACAAAGTTATCTTGGATAGATTCCCGTCATTAAAAAACAACAAATTTTTCAAAACAAAACTGGGAATTGTTCTCTCAATATTTGTTACACAATATCTTGTGTTTCTAACCTGGATTCCATTTAGAGTTAAGGATGTGGATAACATGACCTATGCAATTTCAAAGTATGTTGTATGGGACTTTGCAATTAACAAAACTCTGAATGTAATTTCGCTAAATAAATTACCAATTATACTAATCATAAGTTTCATCGTATTGCACTATGTATCTTATAGAAAGGGTAATTTGATAGAAAGAATTTCTGGTCTGAAATTACGATATTGGATAGTATTTTTGACTGGTGTAACATTTTCTATCTTGATTCTCTATGATGGAAAGCCGGAGGATTTCATCTACTTCAGGTTTTAAGTGATTGATATGAATAATACCATGAAAACAAGCATTGCAGCATCTGTGGCTCTGATGGTTTCATTTGCAATGCTTTTTGCATATCTTGATCTATATTCGCCTGGAAACACAGCTAATGCAAGCAATGAAAATATCTCTCCTGATATCTCTAATGAAAAAAGAGTTTTGTTAATTGGTTCTAGTTATGTTGAACGTCTAAATGCAACTTACATAAAGCAATATCTTTCTGAAAATGGTCTACAACAATTTCAGGTGTATAACATAGCAAAAAATGGTGCTGGCAATCCCTCTCAGCAGAGCGCATTTCTAGAACAAATGGTGTCTGCTCATCCTACAGCTGTTGTCTATGGATTGGGATTTCGTGAGTTAGGCTATCTCCAATATACTGATAGTGTTCCTAAATGTGCCTCGGTGGCTACAGGATATGGGGCTAATCAAACCTCATTTAGTACACCTGATGTACAAGATGCTATTGCATATGTCCAAAAGATGATGCCTGGACAAACAAGCTATTTCTCAAATATTGCTGATCCTAAACATGTTACAGTTGATCTCTTAAAATCGCACTTTGAAGAAAATTCCAGTTCTTCCGGAGTGGGTAATTCTACATCTACTAGCATACTAGGTGAAAATTTTGTTGAAAAAAGAGATCCACAATTTATCAACATTAAAAATTTGGATGAAGTCAACAAACCTCTTGATTATGTGGTCCGCGTATGTCCTGATGACATGAACAATGAGATGACAAAATTAAGTGAAATGGTATCTGTGTTCAAGAAAAATAATATCAAGGTTATTTTATTTGTGCCCCCATTTGCAAGTAGTTATTTGAATGCGGTAGGTACTGCAGGTACCACACAATTTCTTTCAGCGCTAGAAAACTTTTCTAATACAAATGGATTGCAGTTGTATGACTTGCATGATAGATATGTCGACCTTAACATTTGGGCAGACCCTCAACATGTAGCACAAAATCCACAAGTGATAGTTTACAGCAATGATGTTGCACAAATTATTCTAAAAGAATTAAAATCCTTTACAACTCTACGTACTGTTGATACAAGTGCAAATAATCTAAGTTACAAAGATCTTTCTGACGCTGATTTAAGATCAGTTGATTTGTCCGGAAAAAATTTGACTGGTGCAAATCTTTCATATTCAAATTTGTATAACGCAAAAATAAACGAGACTATATTCAAAGGGGCAGATCTGAGTCACGCATACATGCATGATTTGGATTTGTCTGAGAAGAATCTTGCTGGCACAATTCTGGTCGGAGCTGATTTGACTGGTGCTAATCTTGATGACGTTGATCTGTCTAACAAGAACCTGACTGGTACAAATCTTAGTGGCATTGACCTTTCAAGTACTAATATGGATGGGACAATACTTGTTGGAGCCAATTTAGCGCATTCCAATCTGACTGGTATTGACCTGTCTAACAAGAACTTGGCTGGTACAAATCTTAGTGGTGTTAACTTGGCTCACACTGATTTAGATGGCGCTTTTCTTGCAGGGGCTATCCTGGATTATTCTAATCTTAGAAATATTGACTTGGCAGGTAAAAACTTGACGGGAACAAGTCTCAAAGGAGTTAACTTGTCAGGTAAGGATCTGACTGGCACCGTTCTAATTGACTCTAACCTTGCATACGCAAATCTTCACGGGAATGACTTGACTGGCAAAAATCTAACTGGCGCATTTCTCTATAAGACTAACTTTATTGATGCAGACCTTACAGGGAGTGATTTGTCAGATGATAATCTGCGAAAGACAATATTTACTGGAACTAATCTAAACAATGTCAAACTTCACAATGCAGATTTGTCACATAATGATCTTGTTGGAACTCAATTGATTGGTTCGGATTTACGTAATGCTATTTTACCTGGTATTAATCTTGCAAACAAGGATCTAACAGGAACAATTCTCACAGGATCTAATCTGGTTAATGCCAATCTGACTGGCGTTGATTTGTCTGGCAAAGATTTGACTGGTGCAAATCTAAGAGGTGCACATCTTGATTATGCAATATTGACTGGCATAAACTTTGAACTGAAAAATTTGACAGGTACTAGTCTACAGGGATCTGATCTTGCAAGAGATGTGTTGGTGAAAGCCAAGATGATTCACACTAATCTAGTTGATGCAGATCTGTCTCATAGTGATCTACGTAATGCTACAATACACAACTCTAATCTAACCAATGCTGACTTATCTGGGGCCAATCTCTCTGGTGCAAATCTATCTGGGGATGATCTAACTGGAACCATTCTTGTTGGAACCAATTTGGTGCATGCAAACTTGACTGGAGTAGATCTTTCAAAAACAATTACCACTGTTTCTGGAATTAAATCAATACGTGGACTACATTCTAACGTATTGTCGCATAGTGTGATGATTTCAAATTTCCAATCTAAGACTGGATGGATTAAACAATCGCCAAGCGGGAATCAGTCATATGATAAAGAAGATTTCATAAACGGCTCACAGAGTATGAAGCTTGTTACTGCTGGAACTGGTCTTTTTACAGTTACTCGTAGTAATATTATTTCGCCTGCTCTGGATCTGCGTAATAATGTAATTGGTACTTGGGTACAAATAGACAATTCGTCAAAAGTAAAAGAATTTTGGATGTATTTTTCAAATGATGGTTTTAAATCATCGTGGTATACTTGTAAAATTCCAATCTCAAACAAAATAAAATCTGGGGAATGGGTAAAGATTCTTGTTGATCCAAAAGAGTCCATTATTACTGGCACTCCTGACTTGTCAACAATCAATAGGATTCAGATAAGACTTAATGATGATTCTACGGGGCCAGTGACTCTGCATGTTAATGAAATATTTACGCAAAAGAGGATATCACAATGAAATTTTTTCTAGATTTGCAGAATTTGAAAGAAGAGAGTATGACAGAGTAGAATGACATTTCAAAAACTAGTTGCATTACTTTTGATCTTATCCATGATTTTCATACCTGTCTACTCAATTCCTGCATATTCTACATCCTCATGTCAATGTGTGGCATTTAGATTGGATGATATTCAAGATTATTGGTTAGATAGCGTACAAACAAAAATAATTGATACATTCCAACAAAAAAATGCTAGTCTAACAATTGGTATAATTGGAAACCACATAGGTTTAGATTCAAAATTAACAAATGATATAAAATCAAAGCTAGGTAAAACTCCACAATTAGAACTTGCAAATCACGGATGGAATCATGAAGATTTTACCCAGTTTAGCAGAGACGAGCAAAACATGTTCATGAAAAATACAAATGATAAAATCTCTAGTGTTTTTGGCATTGTTCCCTCTACATTTATTCCTCCTTTTAATACCGTTAACGCAAATACCATGATTGCATTTCTTGAAAATAACTTTCAATACATCTCAGCAGATGTATCTCAAGACGACTCCACGGTTTTTACCCCTAATGCTAGAGTTTATCACATACCTGGGAACCTACAGACTAGTAATCTGACCAATAATGATAACATTTGGAGACACTATGACAATCAACATCTTCTCGTCATGATAATGTCTGATATACAACACTATGGTTATTCTGTAGTGGTACTCCATCCTCCTGAGTACGCACTTAGAATCCACTCACACTATACTAATGAAGTAGATAAAAATCAGATTAAAAATCTTGAATCGCTTATTGACACCATAAAAAATAACGGTATCAAAATAACTCCTCTTAACCAGATTCCATCTAACATGAATAGTAAACCATATCCTAGTTGGCTGAATGGTGTTTTTGCAGGAAATGAGAATGGAACTATATCTGATGAACAGGTCTTGGCTAACATTAATTATTTGAAAGACAAGAAAATTATTGATTCCAATCATGGGTCTCAATAAATTCTGATTGAAATGCGAATATACAATGTGTATTTAGGATTTTCTTATCATTGTATCTTAACAAAGTTACAAAATAAATAATATGTACAAATTTGAAATCTTTTTAGATTGCCATGACTGACCATGTGTATATATGACATTTTTTGATTCGAGGTTAGACATATGAAAATTCTAGAAAATAAAAAACTCTTGACAGTGCTAGTAATTTTTATCCTGTCGTCTAACTCGATATCTTATTTGTTCATGAATAATGCAAATGCACAAATGGACAATTCCACAACTTACAAAGCCACGCAGGGCGCATGTAGGTGTGTCATTTTTAGATTGGATGATGCCAACAGTAATTTTCTAACAACTGTACAACTAGGTATACTGAACCAATTTATCGCAAAAAATCAAAGTCTTTCTTTGGGACTTATAATGCACAAAATAAACCAAGTGTCACCGGTTACTGAAAAAATTGCAGAAGGGCAACAAAAAGGGCTATTTGAGTTGGATATTCATGGATGGGATCATGTGGATTACGCACAACTAAGTCAAGAGGAGCAACTTGGAACATTACAGCAGGCTGATAGCAAAATGCATGTGATATTTGGACAGTATTCGCAAGTCTTTATCCCGCCTTATAACAAATTTGATGGGGATACAATCGGGATTTTAAAATCTGTTGGAATTAAAATCTTTAGTGCAGATACATCTAGTGACAAGGCTTCTTATTTTGTACGAAATGGAAAAAACGTAATCACACCAAATCCTACATTGTATCATCTTCCAGCCATGACAACTTTCAAAAGCGATAATGGGAATGGAACATGGATAAAAGTTCCAATACCTACACTCTTGAATCAAATAGATGAGTACGTAAACAGGTATGGTTATGTTGTAGTTTTACTACATCCTCAGAATTTTGCAAAACTGGAAAACAACGTATTTGTTGATGTGGTAGATGAAAATGAAATCCAAGATCTATCCACTCTGATAGATTCTATAAAATCAAAAAACCTACGAATTACTACGTTTGCAGGTGTTACTGGGTTGGCTATGCCAATTTCGTCATCACCTGTTCAAACCATACCTGAATTTCATGGAATGGAATCTATCGCATTGATGCTGTCAGTATTATTGACAATTGGATTTACAACTCTGCATAAAAACAGATCTGCTGCTAATGGATTTTAATATCTGATTTAGTTTTGACTGCATTTCTCTATTGATAAAAAATCAACATTTATCTTCATATATCATTATTGACTTGAAACAATTCATTGTAACGTGATCAACTCAAGATACAGGCGGGTCTATTTCTCTTATGCTTAGATTCTTAAAATCAATTTCTGCATTGTCTGCTCTGAATTGTTGTTCGGTGCCACCCCATGTTATTACATCATTATTGCTCATTGGATGTCCGGTCTGAATGTTCTTGCACCCATATTCTGCTGGATTGCCCGGAACAGGCCATCCAGTATCTATTTGTTCAAAAGTCTTGTGCCAGTCATTGTTATCTTGATCATCCATCCATATTTCTAATTTCACTGCAGTATCGTTTAGATTGTATGCTATGGTCTTCATTCCAAACCAACGCTCGTTTAATGGGGTTGTAATTCCACTAGAAACAAATGTCTCAGAGTAACTTGATATGTCACCTGCATGATAAAGCGATTTCTGAATCTCTGCCAAATTTCCATCATAAGTTATGCTCAAGTAATACGAATACCCTTGACAAATTGAAGAGTGCGGACTGCCGCTCCTTATTACATGAGTAAATTCTTGAGGATAATGCGTACTATTTTTTAATTTGTAATATCCTGTCATTTCAGTATTTAACCAAAGTGTTCCTGGTGGAGCGTGTACTGCAAGTCTAATTCCCTCGTTTTCTGGTACGTCCATTCTTTTTACATGCCATGAATTTCCGTCTGGATTTTTGTAAAGTAGTGTACACAACATTGGATTGTCGCAACTACTATTGGAATCCGGGATTGTAGAAAATAATGTATCATTTGTAATGTTGTATTCATTCATGTACCATTGAGCGCCGTCTTTTTTTGTTGGATATACCTCATTGACTCCAAAAACATCCTGTAGTTCGTTTGGTGGTGGCATGTATACTGTGGCTGAATCATTATTGTATGAAATAATTGTCTTGAATCCTTCTTGACTGTTATTTTCATCTAGTTTCATATCAACATGATATTTGTAACCGTATGGTTGTACATTGTTAATTGGTACATCATCACTCTTGTACAATGTTCCGTTAGGGAAAAAAACTTGAAAATGTAGTATGGATGACATGTTAGTAATGTTTGTTTGTACCATAATGTCGTACGAATCAATCATGGTTCCATTTCTATATTCTGTTTTACTATAATTTTGTTCTAAAACTCCGTAGATTGCTGAAGTAATATTTTTTGTCCAGCCGCGTTCAAGTAATATGTTGACAGTTTCAGGTCTTACGCACGCAGGAGAACTAGACTCATTTTTTATAATTAGCTGTAGATCTGCTTGACAAACAACACTGTCTGCAGAAATTCCTGAGATGTATTGTTTTGACGGACTTTGATCTGCTAGCCATGTAGGTATGAGGTTATGCAAGTTTTTATCTGAAACTTCATCTTGCGCAGAGGCATTAGTGATTGATAGCAGTGATGTGATAAGAAAAAGCATTATTGGAAGATAAAACGTTTTCAAATAATGATTTGTTTAATTTTATGGCTTAAAAAACTGACGTAAATATAATTAATGCACAAGAAATCGTTTTGGGTTTTCTTTGGATTGAAATTTGATCTACCCGTTAAAAATTTTGACACCATTTGACTCAATCTGCCTCCAAATGCATATCAATTATTCCAAAAATGGAACTAGTGAAAGAAAATATGGATTATAGAAACAGAAGAATCATACTTTTTGGTATTTTTACACTGCTTTTGGCATTTGGTATGATATCACCTGTACTGGCAGTTCAACCTGCTAATACTACGACCTCTAACGGTCTATCTCATGTATCCTCATCTGTGATCAAACCTGCTTTCCTCACGCCCACAAATCATACGCCAATAAAAATAAGCACTGTTTCTTCTAAAAATTCCTGCCCCTGTATAGTGTTCAGGCTGGATGATGTCAAAGGATCGTACCTGTCAGCTGTTCAAACAAAAATTATGGATGTATTCCAGAAAGAAAATGCCAGTTTGACAATAGGGGTCATAGGATCTGGATTTTCCTCAGATTCCAAACTAGTGTCATATCTGAAAAATAATTTCAAACCACATCATGCTACAATAGAATTAGCAAACAACGGTTGGCGAGATGAGAATCTTGCTACTCATACTCTCTCTGCACAGATCTCAATTATGAATAATACAAATCAAGTGTTGCAAAAAATACTGGGTAAAAAACCAAACGTGCTTGTTGCACCTTTTGATTTGTATGACAATGACACATTGAAGGCATTGCAGCAACTGAAAATGAATGTAATAAGTTCCAGTGTGTGGAACGAGGACAAATTTGTTACGGTAAATGGAAAAGTAGTAGGAAACAAGGACTCACTAGGACTCTATCATGTGCCTTCAATGACTGACTTTCAAATTGATCTTGGAAACGAGTCATACTGGGCAAATATACCAAAGAATACTGTAATTGCTAACATAAATTCTCATATCTCAAAATATGGCTATGATGTAATTCTTTTACATCCTCAAAATTTTGCAGTGTTTACAAATGGCGAGTATGCTAATACCGTTGATAAAACATCGCTTGATGAACTCTCAAGTATAATTGATTATGTAAAATCCAAACATATGCAAATTACAACTCTGTCTGGTATAGCAGGACTTGATCATGTAAATATCAAACCTGTTACATCAGTGTCAAAGATTGTGTCAATCTCAAAGACTGCATCTATTCCAAAACCAATTGTGTCTTCATCTGTCAAATTGCCAACAACTACACAGGTTTTAGCA
>JAJPEA010000126.1 GCA_023252335.1 Nitrosotalea sp. | reverse complement strand
TTTTTTCCAAAAAGATATTGTCTCAGTGAGAGATTTTGATAAGCAAAAGTTTGAAACCGTTTTCCAAGCAACAGACAAAATAATTGAAATGAATCAAAATGAAAGAAGGGAAATAGTGCGTGGAAAAACACTCGGATACTTGTTTTTTGAACCTAGTACTAGAACTAGATTAAGCTTTGAAGCAGCCATGGCATCAATAGGTGGAACTTCTCTTGGAATAGCTGATGCCTCTTCTTCATCTGCAAAAAAGGGTGAAAGTCTTGCTGATACCGTAAAAATCATGTCCTTGTACTCTGATGTTCTAATTCTCAGGCATCAACTTGATGGTTCTAGCAGATTTGCAGCCGAAATATCAGAAAAACCACTAATTAATGCAGGAAGTGGTACAGAAGAACACCCCACACAGGCAATACTCGATCTCTATACCATTAGAAAAGAGAAAAAGAAAATTGATGGTCTTAAAATAGGAATTGTTGGTGATCTAAAATATGGTAGAACAGTTTATTCACTTTTGTATGCACTAAGCAATTACAATGTTGATGTAAAATTAATATCCCCACCGTCACTTAAAATCCGCGCTGATTCAACGTATGAAATAAGAAAAAAGCTTCAATACACTGAAACTAGTGATCTAGAAGAAAATCTTGATGATCTAGATGTGATCTATGTAACAAGAATACAAAAAGAAAGATTTGTAGACATTGAAGAATATGTCAAAGTTAAAGGAAGTTATAAAATTGATCAGGAATTAGTAAAGAAACTAAACGATGATGCCATCATAATGCATCCTTTACCACGTCTTGACGAAATATCACACGAAATTGATTCCACAAAACAAGCCAAATATTTTAAACAAGCACAATATGGAAAAGATACACGTGCTGCACTACTAGCATTGATTCTAAATGAAAATGGAATATAGGCAAATAAATTTCTACATGGTAACTAGTTTGACATTATCCATTTTCTTGTTTGTCTGAAAGTCTCGTGTCATGATACTAATCTTTTCAGCATCTCCATGCAATAAGAAAAGCTCCATGCATTTGTTACCATCTACTTTACTATGTAGATGAGTGCCGATTAAATCTTCATGATTGTGTTTGATTCCTGTCACGATCTGTTCTGACTCTTCATCATGAACAATCATGAGAATAGCATGAATCAGTCCAGATAATGTACCATGTTGTTTTTCTTCGGCCACTAGATTTCTTATGCCAGCTCGAATAATTTCAGACCTGCCAGAAAATCCCATTGTTTTCTGTATTCTGTCTAGCTCCGATAGGATCTCATCATTTAGAGATATTGAGACTATGGGCATGATATAATTATTATTAAGTATCTTATAAGTTTAACAACAATAATTATTAAGATTTTATAACTTTATTAATAACTTATGAACAAAATTGGTGTTGAATAAATTCAAGGCAGCAATAATTGGAGGCATAATTATTGCCACAATAACAATTTTTATTGTATTTGCAAACGAAAACTTTTTCCAATTACAACAAAATTCTATACAAAATCTATCTGATAATAAACTCAAAGTAGCTGCATCATTTTTCCCGCTGTACGAATTTGCAAGAAATGTTGGTGGCGACAAAGCTGAAGTTTACAGCTTTCTTCCAATTGGTTCAGAGCCACATGAATGGGAACCAAGTATTCAACAAATTCAAGAATTACAAGGAACAAATCTTTTCATTTACAATGGGGCTGGTATGGAGGCATACATTTCAAAATTCATGGAGTCAGGAGAATTTCAAAACATGACATTTGTAAAAGCCTCAGATGGTATAACTCTACTAAAAGCAGATTCCGCAGAGGATGACAAGGAAATTCTAGCACAAGGTGGAATGGATCCACATGTTTGGAATGATCCTATATATGCAGAGAAAGAAGTCACAAATATCAAAAATGCAATGCAAAAAGCAGATCCTACAAATGCTCAATATTATGAAGATAACGCAAACGCATACATTGCAAAGTTAGCTGCACTTGATAACAGCATAAAAACTGGATTATCAAACTGCAAAAAAGATACTTTTGTATCATTCCACAATGCATTTAATTATTTTTCAAATAGATATGGAATACATGATGTCTGGATAAGTGGAATGGCACCAGAAGCAGATGTACCTCCACAAGATATCCAAAAAGTAATTCAAATTGCAAAGGATAAGGGTGTCAAAATAATATTTTCCGAAGACTTGGTAGATCCAAGACTTGCAGATACGCTTGCAAGTGAGGTGGGTGCGCAGGTTTTGGTGCTAAGTCCTCTTGAGGGAATAAATCAAACCGAGCAACAAGAGGGAAAGACATACCTAGATAAATGGTATCAAAACCTACACAATTTGAGGACGGCTTTAGAATGTCAGTAAACGCATTAGACGTAGAAAATGTTTCAGTAAGTCATAACGGAGCTTTGGCAATAAATAAAATTAGTTTTAATGTTCAGGAAGGCGACCTTTTGGGAATTGTTGGACCAAATGGAGCTGGTAAAACTACATTGTTCAGAGCAATTCTTGGGTTACAAACCTATCAAGGAAAGATCAAGTTGTTTGGATATGAAGGAAGCCAATACACTACATTACTTTCAATGATAGGCTACGTGCCACAAAAAGTAAATTTTGAACCAAATTTTCCTGCAACTGTTTATGATGTAGTTGCAATGGGAATTCTATCAAAAAAGAGATTGGTGAAAGGTGCTTCATTGATACAGAGTTGTGGGTGTTGCTGGAACAGGATATTCTCAACATCTAGTAAAGACCATGAAAAAATTGAAGAAGCACTAAAAATTGTTGGATTGGAGTCATTCAAGGACAGAAGAATAAGTGAATTATCTGGAGGAGAACAACAGCGCGCCTTCATTGCAAAATCTCTTGTCAAAGAACCATTATTGATGATATTGGATGAACCAGTTACTGGAGTAGACATGGATGTGCAAAACAAATTCTATTCAGTACTTAGAAAAATAAACAAGGAAAATAAAATAACCATAGTGTGGTCTTCACATGATCTTACTGCAATTTCGGATCTTGCTACTAGAGTAGCATGCATGAATCGAGAATTGTTTTTCCATGGTGAAAAAGAAGAATTTTTTGCAAATAAGGACATGCTCAAAACATATTCCGAGTCAGCTATGCAGTTACACATGCATAAACATGATATGTGATTTTAATGAATCTTGATATCTTATCTTATGGTTTTATGCAAAGAGCTCTACTTACTGGCATAGTAGTTTCAATCACTTGCTCTATGATAGGTTTGTTTCTGGTGTTGAAAAGATATTCTCTTTTTGGAGATGCTCTTTCACATGTAGCATTTGGTGGCATAGCTCTTGGATACTTTTTTAACATCTATCCCATCTGGACTGCATTTGCTGTTTCTGTTTCAACTGCTCTGGGTATTACAAAACTAAGAAAGAGTACAAAAATATCTGGAGATGCTGCTATTGCAGTATTGTTATCATCAGGTTTTGCAATGGGTGTATTACTCATTAGCGCATCTCATGGTTTTACAATTGATCTCTTTAGTTTTCTCTTTGGAAGTATCCTATTGACAAGTATGCAAGATGCGTTGCTCATTGTTGCAGTAAGTTGTGGAGTCATTGTAACATTAATTGCAATTAGAAAACCATTGATACATTTTACATTTGATGAGGAACAAGCAAAGGTACATGGAATACCTATTGAAAAACTAAATTATCTCTTTGTAGCTTTGGCAGCAGTCACTGTAATTGCAACAATGAGGCTAGTTGGAATTTTACTAATATCTGCATTAATAGTGCTACCAAATATAACCAGCATAATGATGGGCAAAGGATTCAAAAAAACAATGATGATTTCTATCTCCTTATCAGTTTCAGCAGTAATTGCAGGTATCACTATATCATATTATTTCAATTTGGCTCCTGCAGGGACTATAGTCATGCTAATGGTTGCAATGTTTGTAGGTACGTTGATTGCAAAACATGTTGGTATGTTTTCTACAAAGATATTAAATGAAAATAATCTGTCTGCAACCAATTGACTTATTCTTATCAAGAAAAATACCCGATAAAATAATCTAGAGCACATTTTTATATAATGAACATGATCTTTATGCCAATGAAGTCAAAACCATTTGGCGCACTATTTGGTCTCTTGGCTCTAGTTGCTAT
>JAJPEA010000125.1 GCA_023252335.1 Nitrosotalea sp. | reverse complement strand
GGTGATTGGTTTTTCTTTACTCTGGTAAATCGCCTATAGATTAGACCTATTGATACCATACAGACAGCAGTAAGAATAGACCATGATGTGAGGGCAACAGTATCAAGATGAGTCAAATCGTATGATTTGTTATTGAATGGACCTATTTTAGTGAATTTAAAGATCGTAGAGAAAAATTAAAACTATTTTGTGATTTTTCCACTGCCAACTATACGAATGGAAGTAGATTCTGGTTTTAAGATTACACAGATATCTCCTTTTTCATACACTGTAGATTTGCCAAGTGCAAGTTTCATGGGATTCAATGAAGCAATTTTGACAGGTCGTATCTGCAATCCAATGCTTGCAAGAAACATTTGGTTTACAGAAACTGCATCTTTGAAGAATTTGCTTTGTACATAATCTATCTCGATTTCTTGTGAAACCAACAGGGTATTTGGCATGCAAAGTACATCGCCTCTTTGAACATCATCTGGAACCACACCTTTTACTGCAAGGCCAACTCGAGCAGGGCACACTGCATCATCCACACTATCATCGTGCATTTGAATTGATTTTACTACAACATCTGCCCCTTTTGGGAATAGTTTGAGATTTTCATACACTTTGATCTTCCCCTGTGCTATCTTACCAAGAATTACTGCACCAACACCCTTTACATCAAAACAATGGTCTATCACAATTTGTGGACTACCATCTTTTGAGATTGGTTCTAGCAGATCAATTTCCTTTTTGAGGTCTTCTTGTTCCACCAGTTTGTATTGTTCCACGACAGTTCCTTTTATCATTAAAAGCAGTTTGTCCTTGTCAACATCAAATGAATGGGAAAGAATTCCTTGTTTTTTACCAAGCACATCAAGCGCAATTATTTGCTCGCCTGTAAATTTATCAAGTTTAGTTACATGAAATATCACATACTCGCCCATATTCATGGCTTGAAACAAGGACTGGATTTTATCTGGAAACGAAGTTGGTACAGTCCAAGTACGTAACACGCCAGATTCTTTCCTATCATAAATTGCAATATCAGTAGTCGTGCCTTTTTTTCCAAAATCCTTGGCAAGCGATTCATCAGCAAGAAGTGTAAAATTAATTGATTTCATTTTATTTGTAAAATTTACAGACTAGTAAAATATCTTGTGGAGTTGTCAGATACGAGCTTGGCAGATTTTGGGCCACCAGATAGGTGACTCAGCGAGTATTATTCACAGTAGAGTTAGAGCCAGCAGTCATTGTACTATTTGTCATCACTGCATTTTGCATCATCATCATGCCAAGTTGTGTGACAGCACTGTCAACTGCTGTAGGACTAACAGAAACGCCTCTTGCATCATTTAAGAAAACCATTACACTTGATCTATATTCTTTTATCAAGTTATGATATTGTGCTCTTTCATTTTGGTACTTTGCTGTAATAGCATTAAGCTGTATTGAACAATCTTGTTTTATAGAATCAATATCGCTAGGTGCAGCAGACTGGACTCTAGCCACACAGTCCAACATGACTTTGCGGGTGTCATCACCTTGTTGTTTAAAGTCTGCAACTGCAGAGTGGATGAAAGTAGATACCTGTTGAGCAGATTGAACATACTTGGACTGGGTAGCTGTAGAATTCACGACTGGAGAGATGTTTGCAACTGTACCTGTAGAATTGGTGTGCATAGTTACCGTTGCGTGATCATTAATGCCAATGGTTGAATTTTCATTAGTAGAATTAGTTGACATGGTCATGGTCTGATTCATACCGGTTTGATTGCCAGGCATGGTCATTGTACCGTTAGAGCCTTGTGCATATGACATGCTAACAGGTAAGATTAAGGCGCTAGCAAGAATTATTGTAACTATTAGCATGGAATTAATTTTCAACAAACTTAGTTTTTCTGATTACTATTTAAACGAAAAGAAGAACATAACGTAATGAGTACGGTAAATATTTTTACACCAATTAAGGAGCAGGGTTCTCATACAACTGCAAGAATTAGATCCACTTTGTAACTTAGCTCAAGTCGTGAATTTACGTTTAATTTCCATGAAATAAAACTAGGCTTTCCAGTACCTCCAATTAACTGAAACTTCATCTGTTTTAGTTTGGTCCGCAGTATTTTTTCATCCAGTCTTGTTTTCACAGAACTTTTTCCCCGCTCATAATCATAAGGATCAGACAAGAGTAAAAATTGTCTAGTTTGCATGCCAATAACTTTTAAAAATTTTAGTGGTTCAATCAGTTCTAAAACATTGAGTGCCACGACAAGATCAAATTTCATGGAACCAAATGGTTTTGATAGGGAATCAGCTAGAAAGAAATCCATGTTTTTTGTTCTGTGTTTCTTTGCTTCAAGCAGTGCAAAAAATGATTTATCAACTCCAAATACCATACCATGGTACCTTGCTAGCATATCAGACATGGTACCTATTGAGCATCCATGTTCTATTATAAAATTACATTTTGCAAGTCTTTGAACAATGTTTTTTACTTTATTTTCAAATACAGAATGTCTGCTTTTCTTGTAAATTTGTACCCAGTTTTTTTCCAAGTCAGTTGTGTCATCTCCTATTTTTTTGATATCATGTAATGATTTTTTTATTAGAGATTTTATTTTTTGATTTTTCGTGTGTAGTAAAATATATCCCCCAAGCTTTGCCCTAATAGAGAAAAAAGAAGAAAGATCTTCAACTAGAATAGGGATTGACAAAATTATAGGATACGTGCCATTACAAGATGTGCAAGAAAGTAATCCTTCCACAATCTCGGTTTTCTTTTCAAATGCTTCCAGTTCCAGAGATTGGGCACACTTGACACATCTGATATACTGTAAACTAGACTCGTGCAACAAGGCTCAACAGCCAACAAGAGATTAAATCTATAACGGTCTACTCGGAAATCTTGTTCTCTTGGAATGGTCCAGAGTTATACCAGCAATATCTGAAATAATCAAGACACCATTCGTGAAACAGCTGATCTTTGCTGTAAAACATCTCCCTCATATCAGCATCCCCCTCTAGAGTTGGAAACAATACACATGCCTCTTTCTCGTTTAGCACAACAACTACCTTGACATCGTCTTTCATCTTTCTTTCAATCAATCCCTTGTCAAGCAAAGCCTTCATTCCCAGTTTGTTTAGCAGTTCTTTTCTTCCCTTTGGTACGATTACAGTGTTGGAAAATATGTAGTTGAATGTAGTACCGCGTTTTACTCGTGAAAGCAATGGTTCGATGAGATCCAATGGAACCTCGGTGAACAATTCATAGATGTATTCATCAGCATTCTTGTACACAAGTTTCCATTGTTCTAGCACATTGACAAATCCCTTGATCTGTTGTCCCCCAGCAAGTGCACCAATTCGCTGTATGAATTTCATTGGAATGTCCCCAAAATCATGAGTTTCAAAATATTTCCTGTTTTTGGATAAAAATAACAGAGATGGTACCTGGGTACACATTGTCTTTCCATATGTAGTTAGGTCATAGTATCCATCTTTGTCTTTCATAATAAGTCCGGCATTTGAGAGACGCTCAAAGTTTCTATGCACCTCTTGTACAGTTGCGTGCAATTCCTTTGCCATGTTTGAAATTTTTGATTTTTGTTCTAGTAGTTTGAATATTATCTTGAGTCGCTGTTCACTTGCAAGTTCTAGAAAATCATTTGCAGCATTTTCATAAATTGTACCCACGGTACATTTGGTTCAAAGTATTTATGTAAATCTTACTAGTCAAATCTCACGCCAACTGGAACCATAAACAAATTTTGATAAATTTTACTTGGCAAAAGATATCATTGTTAGACTCAAATATCATGCAAAAGATGGACAAGCATGATCACAGTAGACTGTAAAGATATACTTCCTCTCAAGTCCCCTCTTGCAGTTTATACATCAGACCAAGTAGGAGCTGTACCCGCACTAAAGATACGAGAATTTGTACTAGATTCTGTAAGCGATGAAGAAGTAGATGCTGCCAGAGTCATAAAAGCAATCAAGGATTTTCTTGATTCATTATCAATTGCAAAACATTTTGCAGTCATTCAGAACAGAAACTTGATCTCAATAGTGGCAATAGACGATTATAAGGTAGAGCCACAACCTGCACAGCCAACGGACCAGTTTTTCTCATGCATTCATTGTGGCTATGTCACACAATTTGAGGCAGTGTATAACAATCACATGAAGATACATTACTTGTGA
>JAJPEA010000124.1 GCA_023252335.1 Nitrosotalea sp. | reverse complement strand
ATCCTTGCATTCCAATTAGGTTTCCACTGACAACTTTACCGCCAGTAATTCCTGGTGTAGATGCTGCTGTGTTTGCAGCAACTGAAAAGTTGACAGTAACCTTTGTGAGGCTCTCGTTATCCAATGGTATTGTACCTAGGATTTTTGGTTTCACAGTCTGTGTTTGATTAGAACTAGTGTCTGCATATACTGCAGATAATCCTCCGGCTGAAGCAATTACTGCTACACCGAATATTATAGCAAGCAGGCCCTTGTTTCTTATCAGGTCGTGTGTATTCATGGTACGACTTGTTAAAAGTCAATATAAAGAATTGTGGCACTTTGTGCAGTAACAAGGTTAACTGTACCGTACCTAGTTTCATGCATTGTTTTTTCCATTTGAGGAAAAGACGATATGCTTGTGGATTTGAAATACGAACAAGATTGCATTAGACATTTTTCTTCGATTTTTTACAAAATACACCATTTAGAATTCTTTATACTAAGGAAAAAATAAGCAGCTATTGAATGCCATTTGATATAGATCAAACCATGCTTGTCTATCTTGGCATGATAACTGCTGGGATTTTCATTTTTCCATTTTGGTCTGATAACCCGCCATATCTTTACCAAGTCATAGGCACTGCACTTTGTGGAGTAGGTGGATTTTTGGTTTTTCATAAATCAAGAAAACACTAGTGATTATTTTGAAACTTTGACTGGGATCTTAATTTCTCTGTCAATTTGCTAAATATCTCGTTATGGCTGACATCTGTAAAATTGACGGCTCCTGTTTCGCGTATGATCTGTTTTTCAAACTTTTCTTTTATGGCAAATGTGACTGATGAATAGTGTATTCTGCCTTTGAGTTTCTCCTGCACTATGGTGTCTGTATCAGGAAATGTTGCAAAATGAAATGATACTCCACTTGCCCAGAAAATGGTTGGTATTCCACCTCCCGCTGACCTTGCACTAGCAATTATCTGGGTTATCCAGTCTTCAAATCTTAATTCTAGTACCTCGTGAATTACAAGCTGATTCCATGGTTCAATTACTATTTCCATGTCTTGATTACAAATCGCGCTCAAGTTTTATTTAAAGAGCCATGGATTTGCCTGAGAACTTGAGCGATCTGGATAAAATCTGCCGCATGAAAGATGGATTTAAATACTATGCAAGTTTTTTGGAGATTAGGTAATTTAGATATGCAAGATTGGAGTCAAGCGGGCGTATACATACCATTGATGGTAGGATTGATACCAGGATTCATTTACTGGTGTGTAATTACCGCAAAGAAACACAAGTAGATTAACCAAATCTTTATCTTCTTTTTATAATTTTTATCTCCTAACGCAAGTTTAGTAGAACCTTCTAAACTATGTTGTATAGATTATGATATGTTGTATATGATAAGTCCCCTTTTGGAACTATTAGCATGAAAACCGTACTGCTTTCAGGTTTTTTGATTCTGGTATTATTTACAACAAATCTTGCTTGGGCTGATCTTCCACCCTCAACAACTCTTGGTGTCGAAGTACTCCAGACAGAATATTCTAACAAGGCAAGTGATGGTACTACTGTGGTATACGGTGAAATTCAAAATGACCTCAGCTCTCCTGTAAATTCAGTTACAATTGGAGTTACATTCATGGATGTCAACTCTAATCAGATAGAATACAAAACTGGAACAACTCTGTTGCAGGTAATCCAGCCTGGGGGAAAAGCTCCTTTCATGATATCGTCTACAAAAGCGGATCCATCTATTACCCAAGTCCAAGTTAAAGTTGCGGGATTCCAATCGTCATCTGCAAAAGATCAAGTCTTGCAAATTTCTCCTGGCTCTCTTCAAGTCTCTGACAAGTTGCTCATTTCTGGTAATATTACAAATAATGGAGCTCAACAATCTACTAATACAAAACTCTACTTGATATCATATGATGCCTTTCAACGAGTAGTTGCAATAGGAATATCTGATCCAATTTCTATTGGCCCTGGAACAAACTCTCAATTTAGTATCACTTCTGACTCCAACACTAGAGCACAATCTTACATGATAATTGCAGAATCTGATAATTATCAATCAAAACCAATTCCTGTAAGTGGTGTCAAGGTAACACTACCTGTGATTCTAAGCAATACTATGGTAACTAATCCTAATGGTACTTCGTATTCTACAATTCCAGTAAATGCATCTGTAAAAATAACAAGTGATGCAAAATATCTTCTCAATTCTACCCAGTCATTTGTATACTATGTTCAAGTCAAACAATTTAATGGACAAGTGGCATTCATTGGAAAATCAGAGGGAGTATTTCTTGGTCCAGGAGATCAAAATGTATCTGTAAACTGGATACCAAGCACAGCAGGATCCTATTTTGTAGAGACATATGTGTGGAATTATGATTCTGTTCCTCTATCTTCATCAGTACCATCAATCAACCTAGTACTTGTTAAATGATGATATCGTAAATACAAAATCATGACTAGATTCAAACTTGTGGCTTTGGGTGGCACATTTGATATCATCCACAAGGGACACTTGGAACTTTTACGAAATGGATTTTCAATCTCATCCAAAGTCATCATAGGTCTTACAAGTGACGAGCTTGCAAGAAAAAAAGGAAAAACTCCAATCAATGACTATTCTAAACGATACAAGGCATTAGAGGATGCCATAAAAGAAAATTTCCCAAATTCCAAGTATATGATAAGCAAACTTGACAATGATTTTGGTCCTGCAGTGTTGGAAAAAGATGTAGAAGCGTTAGTAGTAAGTGAAGAGACCTCTCCAAAGGGCCAAGATCTGAACAAGCTGAGAGCAGAAAAACACTCTCCTCCTGTTACCGTGATTGTTGTTCCAATGGCTCTTGCCCAGGATGGCACGCGCATCTCTACCACACGAATAAAAAACTCTGAGATTGATGCTGACGGAAATATACTTTGACAAACAACTTTTCAATCTTTGAGTAGGTTCCCTAAAACTCTAAAATTTCCAAGTAAGGCATTGAAAGAATTAACCGATAGAATGTTTAGCAAAATGTCTTCTGACATTACAGGCCTAAAGGAGGGCCTTGATCCTGAAAATATTGCCCTTTGGTACAACAAAGTGATTGGTGAAGCAAAGGAGATGGCTCCACCGTGGCTTGTGGATAAAATTGGTGTCAAACAAGATCCAATTCTTTACTTGAAATTTAATCTCAACATCTCAAAGCGAGCAGTTCGCTATCTCATGATGGCAATATCTGATAACCTCGATGACATGCCGTATACAACTAGGCTGTATTTTCTCAAAGTACAAGAACTAGTCAGCCAAGAAATGGACAAGTCTCTTGTCTGAAATCATACCTTGGTTATTTCAACAACATCTTCATGAACTGTCGTCTCTGTAATTTTGCTCACAGCATCAATTACAGACTGGATAAAATCTGCAAAAGATTCTGCCTGAGATTTGTCTTTAAACAGTATGCTGTGGGCAGACTTGTCTTTTAGAGATATCACTATCTCGTTTTCAATTATCTCTAAAATTCCATTGATGAAAACCTCATTGTCATCTCTTATGTATATCAGGCTGGCAAGTTTTTGTGCTTCATAACTATCTGCACATGTAATGTTTATTTTCATTCTAGTCAAACATGAACTTGTCTACTTGATCTTTAGCCTTTTCTCTTTGTTTTTTAAACTCTGACAAGAAAGGCTTGGTAGCGTCTTTTAGATTGCCCTTACATTCTCCACACAACAACTGGCCACTCTTGCACTTTCTTGCCCGCTCATCTGATTCCTTTTCAGTATCAAAGAAATATCGTAGATACCAAAATACTGGACATATGCCAAAGTTTGCACCAAGTTTTCGTTGAAGCTCAACAGTGGGCTGACCGCCAGTAAATGTACTTGAGATCTTTTTGTCTATTGTTTTATCATCGTCTGTAGTAAATATTGCAGTCTCTGGAATTGATGAAGACATTTTTCCTTGCATGCCAAGCCCTGGCAAAAATTTGGAATGAATTTGCGCAGGTTTTGGGTATCCCATCTTTTCAGCAATGTCTCTTGTTACTCTCCAATAAGGATCCTGGTCTATTGCTGCAGGTATGAGAACAGGGGTGGGACGTCCCTCAATTATTGATGGTAAAAAGCATGGTGCTGCTTGTATTGGTGGAAATCCAATCATGCCTATGTTTGTCGAATTTTCAAACCCGAAAACTGCCTTGAC
>JAJPEA010000123.1 GCA_023252335.1 Nitrosotalea sp. | reverse complement strand
TAAAGCATTTGTATTTTATCCAGAAAGATGCATCTCAGACGGAGCATGCATCGGAGTTTGCCCAACAAAAGCAATCTTCTGGATGAGACCAATGACTTACACTCCAGGCCAACCAGTACCTTTGCACAAGAATGGTATATTCGTAAAAGGCTGGGCAGAAGACGCCGCACTATAAAAAGCGGAATCTATCTTCTTTTTTATTATTTTTTCATATTGAAAAATTTAGTTTTTATTTTCAAACCTTTAGAATGATATTTTAAAAATTCATTCTTTATCGTATGGATGTTTTTGAACTTGTTGTGTTCAAGAAATATGTTCCAAGTTTTATTAAATTCTGGAAATTCCTCTTGATTATAATCTGTGTCAGACATGACATAGTGTGCAGCAGGGTAGATGTCTGACAATTCCAATGGGATTATTCCAAGATATGGGTTGTATTGGCAAAACTGTATATCATCAAGATTTGAAGAAAATTTCTTTTTTATACTGTTATACTCTGATGAAGTGTAAAATGGCCTTACTCCGCCGTCTGGTATGATCACTAGTGTTTTTTTCTTTGTTCTAAAGTTGCGTACAAGCGAATGAAACCTCATAATTTCGGGTCTAAATTGATCTTCTTTGGCAAAAAGAAATACTGCATTATCCTTGTATCGTGGAGTAGTTTCTACGAAAAATGATGTATTCTTGGTAAAAATGGATATGCTTTCAAATAACTTGGGATGTGCTCTTGCTTTTCTTATGGTGTATTCCCATAATCGTCCCTCGTGAATAGCCTCCTTCACCCTGTCCACTTCAGCCTTTATTGCATACAAATTGTGCAGTGCTATCTTGTTGGTTCTTTCCTCCTTGTCTAGAGATAACATCTCTTTTGGCTTTAGTTTGGTACAGACTTCACAATTGCAGGAAAAATAAGCTACCTCGGAGAGATGTGCAGTGCCATCTTCCATGATGTATCTATCATGTTTTGCATATAGCATGTAAGATGCAGAATCAAAGGTATCACAACCAAGGGATACTGCAAGAGGTATGGTAAGTGGGTGTCCTGCTCCAAACAGATGAAGTGGAATGGAATCTGGAATGCTTTTCTTTGCAGTTATTATCATTTTAGCAAGCAAATTGTATTCATATGATTCCATGAATTCAACTGGACTGCCTAATGCTAACATCTGAAAACCTGAATCAACAAGTGCTTTTGTTGATTTTGTGACTAGATCAGAATGCTCACTTCCTTGAATTGGTCCCACCCATATCTGACCATTGTCATCTCTAGAGTCCAGAGTCTCTTTTGATACTCTGAGTGTATGTTGTACGTATTCTATTGCCTTCTTTTTTGATAGTCCAAGTCCAGTAGGGCGGTCTAAAGGAATTGCAATATCTGTTTTTATGCCTTTTTCAAAATCTGCAATTTTTTTATAATCTACATCAATGTCGCCGTATTCCAATACCTGATACCCACCAGAATCTGTCATGATTGCACCGTCGTAATCGATTATCTTGTGGATACCTTGTTTTATTGCCTCATCTCCATATCTCTTCAGAGTGATGTATGCATTTGTAATTACAAGATCAAATCCCATTTCTCTTAACTTCTTTGCAGGAATTTTTTGCTTGACTGGATGAATTACTGGAACAAACGCAGGAGTCTCAATTTTACCATGGTTTGTATGAAGAACTCCTATTCTTCCAGCAAGATCTGATTTTTTTATCTCAAACATTTTACATTATGACCTAATATGACGTAATTTGAATCTAGTATGGAAAGAATTTTTGCATGTCTCCTTTTTTGAGAACCATCTGTAACCAATCTATTTTATCGTCCTTTGTTCTAGTTTTCTTGAAGATTGATTCTACTTTCTTTACTGTATCAGAAATTGTTCTACTGCTTGTATCAACTTGAAAGGTCTTCTTTTGTCCAAACTCACGTATGGTATCATAATATGTAATACCTAGTATTTCACTGCCAAGATTTTCAAGTGACTTTTTGCTTGAATATCTCCTTTTTTTATATGTGGATTGAAGTTTGTATGGACTTTTTCTTAATACAACTGCGACTTTGACATTTTTTGCTGATACTACATATGGCGCAAGATGTCCTACTAGTATGGAATTTTCTTGTGACTTTTTGTCTATTATTTTCTTCAATTTGTTTACATCCACATTGAGAGTGCCATCATTTTTTTGGACTAGTCTTTGTGCTATTGCGATTTTATTAATATCAATCATCTCAAGGTTTAGCTTTTCTGAGATCAGCTTTGCTATGGTATGTTTACCTGTGCCAGGGTTTCCAGTTATTATTTTCAATAAATATCCTGAAATGGATTGAAATTAAACACTTTTGGAATACTAATAAGAGCATACTTCGGACTCTTTTGCATGCAAATTGGTCTTTTAGGAAAAACCAATGTTGGAAAATCTACATTCTTTTCGGCAGCGACTCAGACTAGTGCTCAAATTGGAAATTATCCATTTACAACTATTGAACCAAATGTAGGAATTGCTTATGTAAAGACTGATTGTGCATGCAAGCATTTTGCTATAGAACATAATCATCCATTGTGCATCAATGGGACTAGATATGTTGCAATCAAGTTAATTGATGTTGCAGGTCTTGTCCCAGGAGCTCATGAAGGCAAAGGGCTTGGTAACAAATTTCTAGACGATGCAAGAACATCCGAAGTTTTAATTCATGTAATAGATGCATCAGGTTCTACTGATATACAGGGTCAATCTGTTCCAACAGGATCTCATGACCCATTTGAAGATGTTAAATTTGTGGAAGAAGAGTTTGATCAATGGATGAAACAAATACTTCAACGAGAATGGCAAAAACTTGCAAGAGAGTTAGAAAGCAAAAGTGGTAAGGTAATTCAGGCTATTGCGCAACGATTTAGCGGACTAGGAATAGATGAGTATGATGTAGAATCTATCATACATGTCTTGAATTTGCAATCAAAAAAGCCGCATGATTGGAGTGAAGATGATCTCTCATTATTTGTCAAGACACTTAGAAAACGAACAAAACCAATCCTGATCTCTGCAAATAAGTCGGATCTCTGCCATGATCTTGGCATCTTGGATGAGTTTGGCAAAATACATCCCACTATTGCATGTAGTGCAGAAACCGAACTTCTTCTCAGAAAAGCGGCAAAAAATGGAATCATAGAATATCTGCCTGGAGCCAAGTCCTTCAAGATAAAAAATGGAATAAATTTGAATCCTCAACAACAAAAGGCATTGGAATTGGCAGAAAGAGTCATGTCAAAATTGGGAGGAACTGGAATCCAACAATCTCTTGATTTTGCATGTTTTGATCTTTTAAAATTGATTACTGTATTTCCGGTAGAAGATGAAACAAAACTATCTAACAAAAATGGAGAAGTGCTGCCAGATGCAAAACTCTTGCGTGCGGGTGCTACTGCAAGAGACTTGGCCAAGTCCATCCATCAAGATCTTGCAAAAGGATTTCTTTTTGCTATAGATGCAAAGACAAAACAACGCGTGGGTGCAGACTATCAACTCAAAAATGGGGATGTCTTGAAGATTGTATCAACTTTGAGTAGGGGATAAAATGCTCTGTCTTGGAATAGAAAGTACTGCTCATACATTTTCTTGTGCCATAACAGAAAGAAACGGAAAACAAGGAAAACTTCTTTCTGATGTAAGAAAGATCTATAGACCTCTGGCAGGACAAGGAATTCATCCTAGGGAAGCATCACGTCACCATGCCGAAAATTCTCCAGAGGTTCTTTCAGAGTGTCTCAAAAAAGCAAATGTGCGAATTGATGATATTGATATAATATCATATGCTGCAGGTCCTGGACTTGGACCATGTTTGAGAATTGGTGCAGTTGTAGCTAGGTCTCTGGCCTCGTATTATGATATTCCGATATATCCTGTAAACCACGCACTGGGTCATATCGAACTTGGGAAAATGTTGACTGGTGCAAAAGATCCACTGGTATTGCTTGTTTCAGGGGGGCATACAATGATCTTGGCATTTCTTTCAAAGAAATGGAGGGTTTTTGGTGAAACATTAGATATTACTGTGGGTCAATTACTTGATCAAATTGGGCGATATGCTGGTTTTGCATCGCCTTGTGGCCCAAAGATCGAAGAACTTGCATTGCAATCTACTGAATATTTGTCATTGCCTTATGTTGTAAAAGGAAATGATGTATCATTTTCAGGTCTCTTGTCTGCAACAAAAAGAGTGATTCCAAAGGGAA
>JAJPEA010000024.1 GCA_023252335.1 Nitrosotalea sp. | reverse complement strand
ATTATGCAGTAATTAGATCTTCAATGTTAAACTCGTGTTCTACAAAATATTCAACTCGAGTCTTTTTGAATTCTCTTGAGCTAAAAAGAATCTTGTAATCGCTGACTGCAACTTGTTTTTGAATCTCTTTTGCCATGTCTTCTGCTTCTTTGATTGATTTGCAATGGACCATTGAGAATACGCTGTATGGCCAGTCTTGGTAAACAGGTCTCTGGTAACAGTGGCTTATCTGTGGAAATGACCCAAGCTTTGAGCCAACTTCCTCAATTCTTTCCTCTGGAACCTGCCATACTATCATACCGTTTGCAGTAAAGCCAACCTCTCTGTGTCTTAAGATGGCCGCAAACCTTCGCATTGTTCCCGTCTCTTCATATTTTTTTATCTTTTCGAGAAGTTGCTCTTCGGTTATTCCAAGTCTCTGGGCAGATTTTAAAAATGGTCTTTCAGTTATTTCAAGATCTTTTTGCAGTTCTCGTATGTAGTTCTTTTCTTCTTCTGTTGCAATAAACTTGGTATCAATAATTTTCTTCTTCTCTTCGGATGGTTTAATGTCGGATTTTTTTTCTTCTACCATCTCAAGTTTTACTCCAATCTTGAATAGCTTGATTGTAGGAAGTAGTCTTGTTTTTTTAATTCCTGATAACTTTGAAAATTTGTCAATCTCTGTCTTTAGATCAGACCCTGGAGGAACTGCTAGTGTGAACCATAGGTTGTATTCATGATTTCTCTCATAATTGTGACTGACACCTGGATGTTTGTTTACTTGATTTGCAACATGGTCTAGTTTTTCTGGTTCTATTGCCATTGCAACTAGCGCACTCTTGTATCCTAGTTTTCGTGTGTCAAATATTGCGCTAATCTGTCTGATAATTCCTGCCTCTTTGAGGGTATGAAGTCTTTGCATCAATTCTTGGTCTGATAGGCCAAATTTTTTTGCCATGGATTCATATGGTTTTGGGGTTAGCGGAAAAGTCCACTGGATCTCGTTTAAAATTTCCTTATCCATCTTATCCATGTCAAGCTGAAAACCTTGTCTTACAATTAAAAACGTTACCTAGTTTTTCATGGAATCTATAAATATCATTTCCAGTCAGCCAAGATCCATTGATAGTTGATCTAAATCTTAGAGGGGATTTGGTGATTATAGTAGGCGGAGGAAACGAGGGTCTAAAAAAAGTAAATTCCTTGTTAACCCAAGAATGCAAGATTCTTCTTATCAGCGATTCAACAAACAGGCAAATTCAAAACTATGTCAAACAAAAGAAAATCTCTTTCAAGAAAATGAGGCTTGCCAATGCAAATTTCCTAAAAAAATACAAACCATTCATGGTATTGGCAACAACTGATGACAAGGCACTAAATCGCAAAATTGTAGAGCAAGCCAAGTCTATGCGTTGTTATGCGTATGCTGCCGACGATCCTGAAGTGAGTGACTTTGCATTTGGTTCTGTAATCAACATAGCAGACACTGTGCAAATTGCAGTATCCACAGGGGGTCGAAGTCCTGCCATGGCAAGAAAACTAAAACTTCAGGCTGAGCAGATCTTCAAAAAAGTGATAACAAAAGAGGACATTTATCAGATAAAACTACAGGACTTTGCAAGAAAGGCAGTAAAGGACAAGATCAAGACATTTCCTGAGCGAAAAAAGTTCCTCTATAGCGTTATGAATGATAATCATGTTAAACAATTAATACAAGACGGAAACCTAAAAAAAGCACAGAAGCGGGTTATGGAGATGCTAGGTGATATCATATGACAAGTGATGTAATCAACGCTAGAGTTACTTTTAGAAAGTCGCCTATTCATATGCTTGAAAGATTCACTTTTCCAGATCTAGATTCTGCATACGAATCATTTCTACAGCACTCTGGATTACACGAATGTGTTATTTTGCAAACCTGTAACAGGGTTGAACTTTTTGGTTGTGCCAATTCTACTGATCTTGATAAAATAAAAAGAACTTGGGCATCTGTTGCAGGACTAGAAGAAAATGCATTCAAAGAAAATCTTGAGATTAGCAAAGGAACTGATGCGTACACACATCTGCTCAAGCTTACGTCTGGCCTTGATTCTCTTGTGATAGGTGAAGAGCAAATACTTGGTCAAGTCAAAGAATCAATCAGTACTGCAAGAGGAATAAAAGCTTCAGGTGATAATCTTAATACTTTATTTGACAAGGCAATCAAAATAGGAACACGTGTACGTCAAGCAACTGGAATCAGTAAGGGAAGCATATCGATAGGTTCCATGGCCGTAAATCTTGCAGAAGAAAACATTGATGATCTAAAATCAAAACACATCTTGTTGATTGGAACAGGAGAGGCAGCAAGTCTTGTTGCAAAATCGCTTAAAAAAAGAGACATTGATTTTCTTGTGACAAGCAGAACTTTTGAGCGCTCAAAGGCTTTTGCAGAGACTGCAGGTGGCAAGCCAATGCCGTTTGAGGAAGCAACTGCCAATTTCAAATCAATTGATGTACTGTTTGTTGCTACTGTTGCACCATATTTTCTTGTTACACATGACAGAGTCAAAGAGGCAATGGATTTGCGAAATAATGGGATGCTCATAATGGACCTCTCTAATCCACGAACTGTTGATGACAAGGTATCAGAAATACCTCAAGTCAAAGTGATGAACTTGGACCAAATTGCAGAGATGGTAGAGAAGAACATGAAAAATAGAATGGATGTAGTATCATCAGCAGAGCATATAATTAATGAGGAATTACCTCTAGTAGAAGCCGCAATGAAAAGAGTTGAGGTAGAACCAATTGTAACTAATGTCTTCAAGGAGATAGACCAAGCACGAGTAAAAGAATTGAAAAAAGCGCTTCAAATGCTAGGGGAAAAAGATGAGCAAAAGATACGAATTATTGACCAACTCACACAAGCAATTGTAGAAGATATAATGTCAATTCCAATGAATAATCTACGCAAGGCCTCAGAACAAGGTGATGCTGAAATTCTAAAAACAGTTACAAGACTCTTTGATTATAAAACAAGAGAGTAACAAATTATATTGCTAAAATAGGATGTCTTGTGTGTAATGTCTTTTCCTAATTTGAGACTACGACGTCTGAGAAAAACTGGTAAAATCAGAGAACTCTTGGAAGAGGTACGTCTGTCTCCAAAGGATCTCATTTGTCCCATATTTGTACAAGAAGATCTAAAATCAAGAATTCAAGGAAGCTCAATGCCTGGAATGGAGAGACTCCCACTTGCTGATGTTACAACTGAAATAAACGCTATAGCAGAATTAAAAATTCCAGCGGTGATGGTATTTGGAATACCTTCACACAAAGATGAGCATGGTACATCTGCTTTTACCCAAAATGGAATTGTACAAAAAACAATTTCTGAAATAAGAAAAAACATTGGAAATGATATTGCAATAATGGCAGATGTGTGTCTCTGTCAATATACTAGTTCTGGTCACTGTGGACTAGTCAAGGGCGACAAGATAGACAATGATTCTAGTCTTCAAACTCTGGCAAAAGTTGCAATAAGTCAGGCCCAAGCAGGAGTTGATGTTGTATCACCATCTGCAATGATGGATGGACAGGTAAAGGCAATACGAGAGGGTCTTGATGATGCTGGGTTTCATGATGTTGCAATAATGTCCCACTCTGCAAAGCACAGATCTTCATTATATTCACCGTTCAAAGACATGGCTCATTCTGCTCCTCAGTTTGGGGATAGAAAGTCGTACCAATTGCCGTATACAAATCCAAAAGAGGCAATGAGGGAGGTTGAGACTGACATTCAGGAGGGAGTGGATATTGTCATGATAAAACCTGCACTGGCTTATTTAGATTTGATATCAATGACTAGAGAAAAATTCAATGTGCCAATTGCAGCCTATAGTGTGTCAGGAGAGTATGCTCTTGTCAAAGCAGCTGCTATGGCTGGATACATTGATGAAAAAGAGGTTACATTGGAAATTCTTACAGCCATAAAACGTGCTGGCGCAGACATGATAGTAACATATTTCTCAAAGGGCGCAGCTAAAGCACTCAACGAGAAATGAGAGAAGACCAAACATTTGAGATAACGCGTGCATATGACTTGCTACCGCATGTAGTTGGTGCAAGTTGGGCATCAATTTGGTTCCGTATCAATAAGATAAGAAGACCAACAAAAGAAGAATTCAGAGAAAAAGTTGCGGAATATTTCAAAATGTTAGAGCCACTTACAAATGCATATCCACAAGATGAAAACTTCAAAGAGATGCTTGACTATATCAAAGACAAACACACTGATGAAATTCGAAGAATTCTAACTGGTAATAATTCTGAGATTGAAAAAAGATACAAAAGATATGTAGATTATGGCTAGATCTCTTTTTTTAATTCATCTAGAAATTTTTTCATTATCTTGATTCTTTTTTTTGCCTCAATTTTTCCAGTGTTTGTATTCATTGTTTTTTCTAAAAGCAAGAGTTTTTTGTAAAAATGATCCACAGTCCAGTTCTTGTCATCTGGCAAACGTTTTTTGCAGAATGGATCAATGCTGTTGTAAAATGGCCTCTTTTCTGCACCACTGACTGAAAATATTCTTGCTATTCCTATTGCTCCCAGTGCATCCAATCTATCTGCATCCTGTAGTATCTTACCTTCTAATGTCTGAGGTATGACTCCTCTTGAGAAACTATGATCTCGTATTGCATCAGATATGATGTTAATCTCATCTTGGCTGAAATTATATTTTTTTAAAATCTTTTGCGATTCTTGCGCACTCTCTGTTGAGGAATTTTTTGAGCGAGGATCAGATTTTGGGTATGAAATGATATCATGCAAAAGTACTGCAGCAGTTATGATTTTGATGTTGGCCTTTTCCTTTCTTGCAATCACTGTTGCATTCTTGAGTACCCTCATAATGTGTTCAAAATCATGAGCCGTGTCATTTTGTTCCAGTTTGTTTTTTACAAATGTCTTTAATTTTTCAAATTCCAATTTGGTCTAATGATACTAAGATGATTTTATAAATTGAGACCTGTGATTTTATTTCATGCCTGGGTGAAAATTCCTCAAATATGGTACTAAACTGCAAATAATTCCAAATATTTTGATCCTGGATCATAGTAATGTAAAAAATAGCCATCAACTACAATATATTTATAAATTAAAATTACGTAACATATTCTGTGAGCACCAAAGCGTGGAAGTGTTATCGCTGCAACCTAACTTTTACAGATGAATCCCACGCTGCTTTGCATGAAGATCTGTCAAAACACAATGTAAGAGAGATCCAGATAGTAAAAGTATAGAAACTAAAACTAGATTATACTTGTTGGAGTCAACTGAATAAAACCATGTCTTACTCTAACATATCAAAAATGAATTTTGAGGTCTCAGGAGAGCAAAAAATTTTTCTTGACAAGATAGACCGTGTCTGCAAATCTATACGCGATTATGAAACAAGATGTTATCTTGATGAGAAAATAAACGATCGAGTGATTCCCGAATTTGGAGAGATTGGAATGCTTGGATGCCCAATATCGAAAAAATATGGAGGCCTTGGATATGATATTCTTACATATCTTTTTGCTATTGAAAGAATTGGTAGAGAAGGAAATTCACTTCGTACATTTTTCTCTGCACATGTATCCATTGGTCAAATGGTATTACAGAATTGGGGAACTGAAGAACAAAAAAAGAAATATCTCACAAATACTACAAATGGAACTAGCATAATGGGTTTTGCGCTGACCGAGCCTGATGCTGGGAGTGATCCTAAAAGAATGACTACCACATTTGAGGAGCGTGGGGGTAACTACATACTCAATGGAACAAAACACTGGGTTGGAAATGGTACATTTGCCAAAGTAATTACCACATATGCAAGAGGCCCTGATGGAAAAATATCTGCATTTATTGTAGATGCATCTTCAAAAGGATTTGATGCACAGGAGATGCACAATAAAATGGGTTTGCTTACTGTAAAAAATGCTGAAATTACTTTTGAAAACTGTCTTGTCCCAAAACAAAATCTTCTTGGAAAAATTGGAAATGGTCTTAGTGTTGCATTTAGTGCGCTAATTGACGGTAGACTAAGTGTTGCAGCAGGTGCTGTAGGTGTGATGAAAGACTGTCTTGATGAATCCATTAGGTATTCGCAAAAAAGAGAACAACATGGTTCTGTTCTTGCAAAAAAACAACTCATTCAAGAGCATCTTGCTACAATGATTGTAAATATTGAAAGTTCTAGGTGGTTAGTATATCGGGCAGGCATGGCAAGACAAAAACTCCATGATTATGTTGAAGGCCTCAAGGAAAAGGACGCAAATTGGCAAGATGCTCTCAATAGGGAGAACAAGGAATATTCTGCACTACGCAACAAGGCAGACAGGCTTGCAGCTATTGCCAAACTACATGCTACAAACGCAGCCTTTGACTGTGCAAACAGGGCAGTTCAAGTATTTGGTTCCTATGGGTATCAGAAAACAAGTCGGGTTGCAAGACATTTTCTTGATTCTAGGGCAATTGTAATCTATGAGGGTGCAAACGAAGTGCTCAAACTAAAGATAGCATCACTTGAAATGGGTGCCAAGTATGATGCATACTAGGTTTTCATCAAAACTTTGTGCATGATGTCAAGACCCTGGTGAATCTGCTCTTTTGTAATTATCAATGGTGGTATGATTCTAATTGATTTTTGACCTGCCCCCAAAGTCATCAAGCCGTTCTTGAATAGATCTGCAAGTTTTTTGTCACGAGAAATGTCTGAATCAAACTCTATGCCAACCATGAGTCCTAGTCCTCTTACATCTGTCACTCCTTTTTTTCCTACCATTTCCATCAAACCTTTCTTGAGCATGTGACCCATCTTTGTTGCATTTTCAAGTAGCCTGTCTCGTTTAATCACTTGGATTACTTTGGAACCCACTGCCATGTCTATTCTATTTCCTCCGCCCCATGTGCTTGATAATACTGATCTTTGTCCTGGATCGAATTTTTTGCTAAAAGCTGTTGCACCTATCTGTAGTGCCTTTGCAGTGCTCATTATGTCTGGCTTGATACCATAATGTTCAAAGGCCCACCACTTGCCAGTGTGCCCTATTCCTGATTGTACCTCATCCAAAATGAGTGGAACTCCATATTTTGTTGCAAATTTTCTCAAGTTTGAAATAAATTTCTTGCTTGCAACATTGTATCCTCCCTCTCCTTGGATTATCTCAGTCAAGATAAAAGCAACTTTATTTTCTTTTAGAATTTTTTCTATAGAATCAAGTTCTGGATCGTTGTCATTTGTACAAAACTTGATTCTCCTTGACGGAAATTCTGGAAAGTTGTGTTTCTGAACTGGTCTACTAGATGTAAAACTTAGTGCACCTAATGTTCTTCCATGAAACGCACCTGTACAAGAAATCCCAGGAAGTGGGCCCATCTTTCTATATGCTATCTTTATTGCATTTTCCACTGCCTCAGCACCGCTGTTTATGAAAAATGTCTTAAAACCTGATGGCAAAATGCTTGAAATGTTTTCTGCAAGATCTGCATGTTCCTGACAGTAAAAGTCCTGACCTGCTATCTTGTATGCTCCATTTGATGAATACTGGGCAAGTGTTTCTATTATGTCAGGATGTGAATAGCCCAACGGACATGCACCAATGTTTGATGTAAAATCAAGATACTTGTTACCGTCAATGTCTTCTATGATGCAATTGTGTCCATGAGAAACAACTAGAGAGTACACAAATGTAGAATCATAGGCATGTTTTTTCATGGTGTCAATAACACGCATGGCTTTTGGACCTGGTATGGTACCATTTGATTTGCTTTTCATTTTCTATAGTGCTAATAGAAAAATTTTCTAATAAACACTGGTATTGATTTCCATGGGAGAAAACCATCGAGGTTACGATGAACCAAATCGTAAACAAAGACAGAGAAGAGAGAAAAAGATGAGAAAAATGCAGAGGGTGGGATTTGAACCCACGAACCCCTAAGGGAAGGGATGTCTTACGAAAGATCTTGAGTCCCTCTCGGTTGACCGGGCTTCGGTACCTCTGCAACGAGAGATCCCTATACTGAATATATAACTGAAACCGTACCTGTCTTTGGTTTTTCCGACGTTGTTACTGTTCGCTTACAATTTTCTCTGACATTGCAGGCATGGTGTAGAAAAACTCGTCCTCAAAACCATAGTCTTGTTTCCCAGTCTTTCTTAATGCTTCAAAGTATGTCATGCATTGTGTGTAAAATTCATTTGATTTTGGTCGATTGTCTATTTGCATGTCTAGTGGTTAAAAAAATTGGGTTTGTACACCAATGTAAGAAATTTTAGACACTGTTATTGTCTTTTTTTTATTAATTGTAGGTATTACGAGTATGCAATATTTTGTACAAATTTTATGTGATTTGAGGCACCCATTCCTTCTATGATACTCTCAATTTTCCCGTCAAGTCCAATGAGATATGTTATCCTTTTTGTATATGTGCCAAGGACGCCTCTTGCCTGATACAGCGCAGCTACTCTCTTGTTTGTATCTGCAAGTATTTTGAATGGAAGATCATACTTTTGACAAAAATTTGCATGAGATTCTACCGAATCTTGGTTTATTCCAATGACCTCATACTTGGCTGATATCTTTGGATAATGGCTCTTGATTCCGTTTACCTCTGAATTGCAACCTGGAGTATTGTTTTTTACGTAGAAAAATAGAATTATCTTTTTCTTTCCAAAATATGCCGAGAGTTTTATTTTTTCTCCTGTGTTTGACTCTAGCTCAAAGTCTGGTGCAATATCGCCTATTTTCATATCAAATATCTAGAATAGCTAGTGTGTTTGTGGTGGGGAATTTCTATTGGGCAGTCTCTTGAATACCAAGCCATGCATAGCCTTTTTGTTCCAACTCGTCTGCAAGTTCTTTTGGACCTTCCTTGATCATTTTTCCTTGTGCCATCACATGGACAAAGTCAAGCTTGTCTAGGAACTTGAGGATTCTTGCATAGTGTGTGATTACAATCACTGTTGCATCCTTTCTTGAAACTGAACTAATTGCCTTTGCAACTGCCTGCACCGCATCAATATCTAGACCTGAATCTGGTTCGTCAAGAATTGAAATTTTTGGCTGGAGTACTGCCATTTGTAAAACTTCTGATCTTTTCTTTTCTCCGCCTGAGAATCCTTCATTGAGATATCTTGATAGGAAATCATGTTTTAGTCCGACTTCGTCAAGATTCTTTTTTAGATAATTCTGAAACTCTCTTACTGTGAGAAAAACTTCTCTTTTTTCATCTGCAAGTGATTTGCTTAGTGCATTGTATGCAGTTCTAAGAAAGTGGGAATAACCTACACCTGCAACCTCTGTTGGATATTGGAACGCTAAAAACAATCCCTTCTTTGATCTCTCATCAGCTGATAAACCCAAAATGCTTTCACCATCTAACAAAATATCTCCTTTTGTAACTTCGTATTTGGGATGGCCTAGAATTGTATAAGATAATGTGCTCTTACCTGATCCGTTTGGACCCATTATGGCATGAACCTCTCCTGGGCCAGTCTTGAGATTTACCCCTTTGAGAATTTCCTTACCGTCTCTTTGTACGTGTAGGTCTTTAATCTCAAGTATTGCCATTGTTATAACCAAATGCTTTTGGGTATATAATCTAACAAAAAATTAGCTCTGTCTAACTGTATTGTACGTGTCTAGTCTTCAAGTTCCTTGTCGATTTTATCTTGTAATGACTTGTATTTGTTGAATCTCTTGTTCCAATGCGAAAAGAATCGATATTCCTTTATCGCAATTATCAACAGAATTATCGCAAACACTATTGAAATTACTATGAACGTTCGTAGTCCGAAAAATATGGGTGCTATATGAGATCTGTCTGGTGGTGGCATCATCATTGGTAATTCTTTGATTACTGTGCCGTTTTGATCAACAATCTGAATGTGCATTCCAGACATGTGGTGCATGTTGGTAAAGTTATCAATACCTTGTTGTTCTAAATGTTTTATGTTGTAATCTGGATGGCCAAGTAAAACCCCTCCCAGTATCAAGGCAACTGGTCCAAAAAGTAATGCACTTCCAATAAAAATTAAAAATAATCTACGTGAACTATTAGTATGCGACAAAAGTTCATCTAAAATTTTTAGAATGTTCTCTGATTCTTTTTTCTCATTTTTGTCAGGTGGAGATGCATTATTTTCAGGTGGATTACTTTCTGGTTCTGACATTTACTAAGAACACTCCTGTTGCATTAAAAATGCTTCGCTAACTTTGTTCTTGATCATGTTTCTCATGTCTTGGAAATATGTCTTCGTATGGTTCTAATATCATCTTACAAAATTCTCGCCCTTTCTGTGTCACTGCATATTTTATTATCTTCTTGTTTCCCCATGCTTGTTCTGTTCGCTTTATGAAACCTTTTCTCTCAAGACTCTCAAGAATATCTTTGTGTTTCATTAAATTCAAACCGCAATAACTCAAAAGTGATGTCTGATTGAGTTCTCCATGTTCTGTTAATTTTAATATGATGTCTTTTCGTATGTAAACTCGGTCTCTATATTCATGTGACAAGATTGTTATTTTGCCATAGAAATTACGTATTAAGCTTTTACTTGAAATTTATAACGAAAGTCTAAAAATTGGATATTTGCTACTTTTGCCTTTCACTAACAATGTTCACTGACATAGTTTCGCAATTTTTTATTAAACAACTAGTTATTGACGAGTAATGAATACAACTGAACTAGTCAAGAACAAAAAGATGCTTGCAATGATTCTAAGTGTAGCAATTCTTGCTACAGTGGAGTATCAGCAGCGTCTGCACAAACTACAACACCAAATCCACAACCACCAACAATACAAGGTACCGTCAACCTTGAGCAAACAATACTGTATAACGTAAAAATAGCATTTCCTGATGCAGCAAATACTGCAGCAACAGCAGCCAGTGGTAAAGTAATAGGCGGAAGCCTAACAGTGGCACAAGGCTATGTCGTATACAGTTTCAAGGTGATTGATGACAAGAATATGGTATACACCGTAATTGTCGATCCATCAAGTGGTGCAGTGTTATACAAGTCACAGGGTCACCAATTTGGAATGGGCGGTTTTGGCATGGGTCATGGATTCATGAAGCGTGGACATGTGGGTGGATATGCATGGAATTCAACAAGTGCTTCATCTCCAAACACAACTCCATCATTTGACATGACATCCCCAAGTGGATCACAATCCTGGTCCTAAACTCTTTTTTTACTTTTTGACAATGGTCTTCATATGATGCAAATTAGATTAGAGCCAAGAGATATTGCAAGATTAAGTTCGCTTGGTAATAATTTGTGTAGGAAATGTACTAGAAAATTAATTGAAGGCGATATTGTAATGCGAATTGGAGCAAGACCTCCAAAATATTATCACAAGGAGTGCTTTCGAGTTTATTGAGTAGATTTTAACAAGCGTAATCTGCTTTGTTTTTTATTTACAAATAATTGTTATACAATCACTAACAATGTTCCTGAACATAGTTTGATAATCGTTTTAAACTAAAAATGGACAAAGAATATTGTAATGACCCTCTTACATCTATGCAATTCATATGGCGCTTTTTTTAATACATGCGAAATTCAAATAGATGAGTTCTAAAAGGGGAAATGATTTTGAAAAACATGACAAAAGATTTGGTAGTTGAAAAAAGCACCCAAAACGAAGTTGTTGATGCTAGTTCTTTTGCCTTGAAGGTAGAAAATCTTTCTAAAATTTATGATTCTTCTGCTGGACGAGTTGTAGCATTAGATAATGTGAGTTTTGCAATAAAAAAAGGAGAATTTGTATCTGTTGTAGGTCCATCTGGCAGTGGCAAATCAACTGTTTTGAATCTAGTTGGAGCACTTGACAGACCAACAAGCGGGAAAATCTACATTGATGGCATAGACATATTCTCTCTGGGTGATGCTGAAATTGCTACCATGCGAAATGGTCGCATTGGATTTATCTTTCAATCATTTAATTTGATTAATAGGACAACTGTTCTAAAAAATGTAAAACTGCCTGGAATAATTGCAGGTATGTCAAGTGAGGAGGTAAACTCTCGTTCTATAAAGATCCTGGAAGCACTTGGTATTGCTGACAAGAAAAATCAAAAACCTGTCAATCTAAGTGGTGGTCAGCAACAAAGAGTTGCAATAGCTCGCTCTTTGATAAATAATCCTACTATTATTTTAGCAGATGAACCAACTGGTAACTTGGATACAAAGACAGGTGAGGATGTATTTGACATGCTAAAAATGCTTTCACACAAATTCAAACGTACTATAGTAATGGTAACACACAATCCTGAACTTGCCGAGTCTACTGATAGATCTATATTGTTAAGAGATGGGAGAATAGAAAAAGATGTCATCAACTAAAATTTCTGTTACAAAGTTTTTTGGAAAAAGACTGACAAGCAAAATTGTAATTCCAATTTTGATTGTAATGTTGTTTGCACCTACCGCAATTACATCTTTTAATGCATATGGACAGGTGGTTACAGTAGTACCGTCTGGTAATGGTCATTTGGGAATAGTACAATCACAAGATTGTTTTGCACCACTTACAACCATACTTGATGCCACTTATTCTGGTCCTGTAGTAGTGGATTCGTATTGGGTGGACCAAGGAACATCTTCTTCCACTGATGTTACTAGCAATCCTGTCAAAAAAGAGATAGGTCCAGGAGAAGGACCATCTGTTTTTGCTGTAGTTTTTAACAATAGGGGAACAGCATATTCAATAACTTCAATCACTGCATTTCTTAATCTTCCATCTGGATTTGTTGCCACCGGTGAAAGCAAGAATCCACAGTTACTACAAAATTTTAATCAAGCAGCTAGAGTCACAAACAATCCTGCAATAGGGAACTATTATGGCCAAGTTGCGCCTGGGGCATCATTTACCATGTATTTTAACATCGATGTATTACCATCAGCCAAAGTAGGCACATTTGCTACAACGGCTGTAGCAAATTATGTTCAGGTGGGAGTAGTTGGACAACAATGTACCTCTGCATTACTCAATGTACCTTTTGTTCTTCCAGGTAAAGTAATATTGGATGCATCTACCAAATCTTCCAATCTTGCTCCTCAAACAAACGATCCAATTTCAATAGAAATTGATAACAAAGGCTCTGCTGATGCAACTGGGGTTGTAGCAACAATTGTGGACCTTGGAAATTCTAAAGGCAGTTCAGGAAGTAGTAGTAGTGGAGGATCTGTTGTACTACAATCATCAACAACACAAATTGTAAATCTTGGACCCAATACTTTCAACCTGGGAACAATACCTGCAAACTCTAAAGCAGTGATAAGTACAACCGTTTATCCAGGTACTGCTGCAAGTGGCTCTACTCAGCAAGTAACACTTCAAATAAGCTATCAAAACGCATGGGGTAAACTTATGACTAGTACAATTAGTACCGGACTTGTTATAGCACCAAATCCGCCCCAGTCTCTAAACTTGTCATACGTTGGAAATTCTACAACTCCTGTAATTACTGCAGCAACGCTAGATGGTTTGAATTTTGCAGTTGCAAACAATAGCACTGAGACAATGTCCAACATTCTAATCTCTCTTGTACCGCAATCAACTTCAGTTTCTGTTGTGGGTCCATCTACTTGGACAATACCAAACTTGGCGCCAGGAGAAAGACAAGTATTATCGACTCAGGTGTATGCCGCAAATACTTTGATTGGTACTCCAACTTCTTTTACATTAACTGCAACATATGTCTCAAAAGGACAATCGCAAACAAATTCTCTTACTTTGGGAACTTTTGTTGTTGGTGATATCAAACTCCAACTTTATGGTCTGGCACTTACTACTTCTGGTGGCACTTCTAATCTTGTTGGTAATTTACTTAATCAAGGTAGTACAACTGCATTGTTTACTACAGCACAACTTGCACATTCTCAATTTACAAGTGCAATGAGAGCTGCAAGAATGGCAAATTCAACAAATAGCACAGACTCCCAGAACAGTCACGATGGATCTGGCCAGGGATTCCAAGGAGGTGCTGAAGGTCAAGGATTCCAAGGCAGTGCTGATCAAGGAGGGGGATCTGGTCAAGGATTCCAGGACGGTTCCGGAGGTCAAGGATTCCAAGGAGGTCACGGACGTGGCGGTGGCCAAGGACGTGGTGGCTCTGCAACACAACAATTCATAGGAGATCTCTCACCTGATTCACCGATTCCAATTAGCATACCTGTTAGAGGAATCAATTCATTATCGCCTGGAGTATACCAGGTAGCATTAAAAGTAGTCTATGCTGATGACTTGAAGAATTTTCACACTGTTATAGTAAATGGAACCGTCAATGTTGCACGTACTCCTCAAATCAATACATCTGAAGATCAGAATGCCTCTATACTTGATGTTATTCCTCTACCAGTACTTGTTGGAGCACCAATTGCAGTAGTGGCAGTAATTGTGTTTCTAGTAAAAAGAAAGAAATCGGCAAAGAAAAAATTGAAATTGTTGACACAAGGCGACACTGACATCGTCTCAATATTTGATAGTGCGAAAAAGAAAGAAAATGAATCCTAAGGATCTTTTTTCGCTATCATTTGAGGCACTAGTTGACAGAAAGGTCAGAACACTTCTTACTATTATGATGGTTGTACTTGGATGCAGTCTTGTTGTTGTATTAAATGGTCTAAGTGCTGGACAAGCCGCATTTTTGGAAAAACAATTCAATACCTTGGCAGCTAATGTTATTTTTGTAAGTAGTGGACAACGTGGATTTCGAGATGCTTCAGCAGGTAATGCTTTGATAATTAATAATGTCGTTGTAGAAAAAATAAAATCTCTTCCATTGATATCTGATGTAATACCTGAATATACTGGTTCAATAACAATGGACTCTCAAGGAAATACTGAACGCGCATCCGTCACTTCAGTCGATCCAACAAAATTGACTGTGGAATTGCCTAATCTTCAATATGTTGATGGTTCTACAGTAAACCCAACTGACAGAGCTTCTGCAATTGTAGGTGATACAATAGTTCATCCACCTGGTGCTGACAATGATTTTGTTACACTTGGTCAGACAATTACAGCAACATCTACTTACTCAATGCCTGGCGGAAAGACAGTGACAATGACAAAGAATTACATAGTTTCAGGAATTCTAAAACCATCTGGAAATGATAGAATAGATCGTTCCGTTATCATAAATCTTGATGCTGGCAATGAATTATTGCACAAGCTAAACAAATATGATCAATTGATAGTTACAGCAGCGACTCCTGATGATGTTGATACTGTACAACAAGAATTGACATCTACATTTGGAAAAACTCTAGGATCTATAACACCAAAGGCAATTATGGCAGTAAGGCAGCAAGCCGCAAGTGGTAATGCTGCTTTTATTCTGATGGTGGGAATCATTGCACTTGTTGTAGGTGCGATTGGAATTGTTACCACTTTGTACAATTCAGTAACAGAGCGAATTAGAGAGATAGGCACCATGAAAGCAATAGGTGCCCAGAATACTACTATTTTGGCGCTCTTTCTAGTGGAAGCAGCTTTGATAGGGGTGATAGGTGCTTCATTGGGAGTTATCATAGGTATGGGTGGAGGATACATAATGAGTATTGCCACAACAACTACTACTGGGGGAGGAGGTCCATCTGTGCATATACCACCGATCTTTGCTCCGATGGATTTGATCAAAGTCTGGCTACTTTCTTTAACACTAAGTATTATAGCTGGAATATATCCTGCATGGAAAGCATCCAAACTGTCTCCAATGGTTGCACTACGAAGAGAATAAAATTTTAGACATTATTTCATATTGAATTTTTCAATGAAAACAAATTAGAATATGATCTTTTCTATTTTGTAACTTGATTTGATTCCTTTTGTTTTATTATCTTTCCAAGTGTTATGGTATCAAGTGTAGAGCGAATCTTACCCTCTTTGATCTTTGTATTCCATTCTTTGACCCTGGCAAATTTTTCCGAGTCGCCAATTATTTTTGTAGCCAGTACTGGATTGCTTGACCACCACGAGATTGCAGTCTGGATTACATACTGTAAATCATTATCTGAAATAATTGGCCAGTATTGACTAAGTATGTTTTCAAGTGGTAGATCAAGAAGGCCAAGTCTTTTTTTGACCGTGACCAAGATCTCTGCAAATCTTGGCGGGTCTTCAAGTGCAGACACGGAGATTTTTATCATGCTGCCGTCTTGAGCACTCTTGTCGTTATCTACAAAGGTCATCTTTACCAATCCACGTGCACCTAATACAGTAAGGCTGTCTTTTTCAGTCTCAATTTTACCACCCATTTCTTTGATGATATCTAACATAACTTGGAGTCGATTTTTTTGTATATCTTCAAGTGGTATGGGAACATCAGATTTTTTATCAGACAGAATAGTTATTGTTTCAGAGGATGTAGCTAGTTCAATCTTGATACATCCTAGTACGGTCTTTACTAGTTCAAAATCATCGTTTTCAAATATCATGGTATCTGGAACCCTCTTGTCTGTAGTTGCCAGCCTTCTCAAGACATTGAAAATTTCATCAGGAATGTTTGGCAATTGGTCATATCCAATAAATCCATGTTGACCGTTACCATCAGACTTCCAGACGGCTGTAATAGGTTCTGCAATGGTAGATACAATGTTGTATACTGCGCGTTTTTCCATGGGTGCAAGCATAGGAGTGTCAGCATTTAGATATGTACGGAAATATGTTGTTCCTTCAAAACTTGAACACTTGAGCACATTTCCTAGATTTACAAGAGCGTGATATTTTTCTTTTTTTGTAACAACTTTGAGAGGAACCCAGTCCCTTGACTTTGGATCAAACTCTTCCCATGATTCGGGGGTTGGAAGTTCAACTTGTTCCCTATCGCCTAATTTTCTTACCTCTGGTTTGTATAGTCTGGTTATCACCTTGACATGGTCTTCTAAGGTGTGTATTGTGACATTTACTCCCCACAAGGAATCAAGAAACTCTTTGCGTTTTTCTGATTGAACAACCAATGTCCAGCGTTTATCAACTGAACGCGGTCTTATCTCCAATCGAGTAAGAATCTTGTCTAGTCTAGTTTTTTGCGAAAACTGTATTGAAACAATTTTTGTAAACGTATTCTTGTAGGTTTCACAAAGATTGGGTTTTCCTCTCTGAAAACAAACATCGCAGAATTCAAGTGGTTCCAAATCTATATCCTTTCACTACATTATAACCTGGTATTATAATAGGTATGACAGAGCATATCGCAGTCTTTTTTGCTTGC
>JAJPEA010000122.1 GCA_023252335.1 Nitrosotalea sp. | reverse complement strand
CAGAGCCAGTTCTTGGAACATCAATTGGAAAACTTGAATGAGCCGATGAAAACTGGTCAATTACGACAACCCAGACTGTACCCCTTTGAAATACAGATGCAGGTAACGGATTTTTTGCAGAACCTAATACCTGGGAGAATTTTTTGTCCTTGACTCTAAGATGAAAATTATCTTTCCATAAAACATGAAAACTTCGTTTCCTGACATCATCAGCAGACGGAGGATTCTCACACAATGCAATCTGTACCTCAAAGACACCAGACGGAATCTTGAACGGAGATTCCCCAGAGACCTCCAAAGTATTATCTTTTGATGACATATTCTACGTCTAATTCCTAAGTATTTTTGTATTTTCAATATGATATAAAGCCCATTTGTGAATTTTTAGACACTTGGAAATCTGTTTTCTACCTTTCATCACTGCCTGATTTTCAAACTAATCTATTTATCTACGGCTAATCCACATTTTGTTGACCGTGAAGAAACTATTTGGAGACAAAAAGGAAGAGCCTGCCACTGAGATCAAGCCAGTAGACTCGACCAAGACCAAACTTACAGATGCCAACTATAACAGAAACAAGTTCTACAAGAAAGGAATCTCCCTCATGGCAGATGAGAAGATGGAGGAAGCCGCTAGGGCCTTTGAAGACGCATTACGAATAGACCCAAATCACATTGAATCCCTTCTAAAACTAGGATATACCCGTTTTCACATGAATGACCTCTCAAGTGCAATGGAGGCCTATAACAAAGTCCATGAAATCGATGTTACAAATGCAGAGGCTTGGAACTTGAAAGGTCTTATTTACTATAGACAGAAAAATTATGAGAAAGCACTAGACAGTGTAGAAAAATCAATTGATTCAGATTCCATGGATGGAATGTCTTGGTACAACAAGGCATGTTACCATTCTTTGTTGAACCACATACCAGAATCAATCGAGGCACTAAAACGCGCAATTGAGATTGATGTCAAAAACGCCAAAAAGGCAGTAAAGGACAAGGACTTTGAAAACATTAGAGCAGACGATGGATACAGGCGAATTATCGAAGTTGTTGTACTTGAATCAGTAAGACAGGGGTACCACAAAGTCGGACAGATTGTCTGGACCACAATGGTTGGCAAGCTCGAAGTAGAAGATGCTGCAAGAAAATTAATTGAAAAAGGATTGCTCATAAAAAATGAAAAAACCCTAGGACTGCAAAAAGTGGAAGAATATGAAATCGTTCCAGAACTTGCTGAAAAGATTGGAGTTGAAAAGAAAACTTTCTTTGGAACTACAAAAAAAGCCCATCCAGTTGTAATACAAAACCTCAAGGAGATAAACGAGGCAGTGCATGCTGCCAAGACATCAATTGAGAAAGGCGATGTAGATGAAATCATTTCAAAGCTTGATGTATTCATCGAACCATCAAAGAAAGGCGCACAGATGATCGAATACTTTTTTGAAGAACACAGAGACATTAGACTCTACAAGGTGAGATTGACTGACAAGGGTGCAGACTATCTCCAGGTAAACAAGCAAAAGATAATCGACCTGTTTGACAATATTGAAATGATGATTACCAAAAAACTTCGTGCAGAAACTTCGGGCCAGTCCTGATAATTTATTCTGCTGACAAGTCCCAATAGTTTGCATCCTTTTGCTGCTCTATTGGTTTATCAAGTGACTTCCATTCTTTGAACGAGCGGACATAGAGTTTTACATTTTGCATTCCAAGTGACTTTAATGCATAATAGCCAAGCCCTGAGAGTGTGCCTACACTTCCACAGTATGTAATGATTTCAGAGTCTGCGTTGATGTTCCTGTTTTGTATCATCCTTTTCAGATCCTCTTTTGGTCGTAGTATGTTTTGCCCTGATGCAAGCATTCTATATGGAATATTTATTGCCCCAGGGATGTGTTGCTCTAGATAGTTTAGTCGCTCCCTGTTGTCTACAAGAATTGCACCCTTTTCTTTTGCAGGTACAAGATAATCAGCAGTGGCAAGGATTTGCGGTTTTAATTTTAATGAATGGTTTGTTTTTACTGGAACAGGTGTCTGCGAGTTTACCTCAAGGCCCATCTTTTTCCATGTACTGTATGTGACATCAAGCAGTGAGACATCCTCGTGGCCAATGTATTCAAGTGTCCATGCAATTCTTGATGCTAGTGCACCAAATGTATCATCGTATACAACAACAGGTGTCTCGTCTGAGATTCCAAACGACTGGGCATACTGGAGAACTTTGTCTGGACTATCATCTGCAAGAAGGCTTGCAAGCGGGAGGTTTATTGCATCAGGGATGTGGCCTTGTTTGTAATCTTCTTCTTTTCTAATATCTAAAACCTTTACACTCTTGTCTCGAATTTCAGAACGTAGCTTGTCTGCGTCAACTGTAACGCGAGTGGTTTTTTCTTTGCTCAAGCCGCACATTCGCCCCTTCCTGTCTTGGTGTGATAGCTTCCGTCACTTCCATAATCTGCGTAAAAGTCGCCATCTGTATCCCTTGTTGGTGCTGCAACAACTGGTTTTAGCAACTCTTTGATATCATCAATTGATTTTACATTTGGACCTCCGTTTCCTTGAATCACCCGGCGTATCCACAAGTCAAGTGTCTCGCCTTGTTTTTTGTCAGACTTGAATATCTCAACTATTTTCAAGATGGTTGGAATTACTCTTTTTGCTGGAACCTTTGTACATACATGTCCAAGTGTTGTATCTTCATCAGCCCTTCCACCAAGTGACATGGTATACAATGGATACATGTCTTTTCCTAGTCTTCCACCACCGCCATAGAATCCAACTGTAGCAATCTCATGCTGGCCACAAGAGTTGGGGCAACCACTTATCTTGATTGTCGAGTTTCTAAGATCGTCGTCTTCATCAATTTTAAGTTCAATGAATTTTCTCTGGACTTCTTTTGCCAATCTGTGTGAGTTTGTCAGTGCCAAGTTACATGATGTTGTTCCAGAACAGCCAACAACAGAGGCCATTGTGAGTGCTCCAGGATTTGCAAGACCCACTTCTAATAGTTTAGAGTAGACTCTAGGTAGGTCTTCGTCTCTGACCCATCGAAATACCATGTCTTGTGTAAAGCCATTTCGTATCTGTCCGTCTGCAGTAAACTCTCGGGCCATCTCCGCTATAGCGCGAAGCTGTGTTGATGTCACATCACCTGATTCTAGTGTAAGAAATACGCAGCTAAATCCTGGCTGTTTTTGCTTGAATGTATTTGATTTTACCCATCTTGAATATCCTTGTGGAACAGATGGCATCTCAGAGTTGATTGATATCTTTCGCATTGGCTCTTCTGTCTTGTCAACTTCGAGTTTTACCAAAACAGACAAGAGCATCTTGATCATTGTCCTTTCTTTTAGCACAAGGTTTTGGAATTTTTCCCATCCCATCTCGTTTACAAGATAACGCATTCTTGCTCGGGCCATGTTATCCCTGTTTCCTAGTCTGTCAAAAATTCTAATCACTGCGACTATGGTATACAACAATTGATCTTCAGATGTAAATTGTTCCAACTGGTGGCCAACAAATGATTGGGCTCCCAGTCCTCCTCCGAGAAATACTTTGAATCCTCGTTGTGTTTTTCCGTTTACTTCGCCCTGTTGTGGAATCAGACCAATGTCTACCATTCTTGCCATGCCGTGTTTTTCACAGCATGTGAAATTTATCTTGAATTTTCTTGGAAGCGACTGGCACAATGGATTTCGTAAAAGGAATTTGGTTGCAGCAACTGCATAAGGAGTTGGATCAAAGACCTCGTCTGGACATACACCTGCCAATGGACTGCACATGATACTTCGAACTGAATTTCCACATGCTTCCCTTGTTGTCATGCCTGCTTCTGCAAGACCCCTTAGAACTTCGGATACATCTTCTAATGCTACCCAGTGTAATTGGAAATTTTGTCTAGTGGATACATGTGCACTGCCTATTGAGAACTGTTCACTGAGGTCTGCAATCTTTTCTAGCTGCTCAGAGTAGACTTCGCCTGCTGGAAGTTTTAGTCTAATCATGCTGTAATCATCACTCATTCTGCTGCCATAGGCTCCATGCTGTAGTCTGAATCTTCGAAAATCGTCATGAGAGAGTTTTCCTTGTCTGTATAATTTTACTAGCTCTGAGAATCTTTCTGCCTCTTCTAATCGTCCCCAGTTCACCTTGTGCTTTGGCGTGTTGTCTGGTTTTGACTGGCTAATGCTTGTATTACTCAATTAGTGATAGCTGCCTCCAGAAAGCATATAAATTTTGTATT
>JAJPEA010000023.1 GCA_023252335.1 Nitrosotalea sp. | reverse complement strand
CCAAGCATCAGGCGGGCCATTAGCATTTTTTTGAGCATATGCAAGATTGTATGAGTTTGAAAATGAGGTTGAAACTAGAGATAAGAATAGAATTGCTCCAAGCAGACCTGCCTTGGCCAGTCCATTGCGCATAAAATGTATACATCTATACTGTTTTTAAGACTTGTGAATAGTTTCATAATATTATACTAGTAGTATCATAGGTTAGATTATTTCTTATGAAGATGACATTTCCAATCTTGGTAATAACCCAGATTACAGATATAACACTTGTGTGGTCAACATAAGATCAATTGGAAAAGATTGTAAGAATTTTAGATGGCATGATCTCAACAATGAATTCTGTCAAGCCACCTCGTATGACAGCACTCAGAGAACTACGTGAGGCAGAAAATGGCAGTCCTCTAAATATTCTGATAGGAACAATACTTTCTGCCAGAACTAGAGATGAGAGCACTGCATCTGTAGTCAAAGTATTATTCTCAAAGTACAAGACTGCTCATGCACTTGCAAGTGCCAAGCTGGGAGATGTTGAAAAGATAATCAAACGAACTGGTTTCTATCATGTTAAAGCAAAAAGAATAATCGAGGTTGCATCAATCATAGATTCAAAATATTCAGGCAAGGTCCCTAAAACTATGGAAGACTTGCTGAGTCTACCAGGTGTGGGAAGAAAGACTGCAAATTGTGTTCTAGTTTATGCTTTTGACGAGCCTGCAATACCTGTTGACATACATGTGCATAGAATTTCCAATAGGCTAGGGCTAGTGCAAACAAAAAATCCAGAAGAAACAGAAGTCGAGTTGACAAAAAAAATTCCACGAGAACATTGGATTAGGATAAATGACACTTTTGTCATGTATGGCCAAAATATTTGCAAACCGATTTCACCAATGTGCTCTGTCTGCAAGATAAAAAAAGACTGTAACTATTACAAGACCAAAAACTAGGATGCTTTATTCTCTGAGATCTTTTTTGTTTCGTCGGTAGATCTATTCTTAGTTTTTAGCAGTACAACAATCAATACTATTGTTACTGCAAGTACCATAAATGGCATGTAGAATATTATATTTTGAGATGGATCTCCAGAGACAATACTAAAGGTCAATGTTCCTGAAGTTACTGGCGGAGGATCAGAAGCAGAATTCATTCCAGAAACAGTAAATTCTCTCATTGTAAAACCGGCAATATCCAAGTTAGAAACTGCCTCTTTTTGTCCAACACTGACAGTAAGACCACCACTACTAGAGTGGGTTGCAGTGATAAGCATGCTAGGACCCCAGCCAAGCTGTTTTTCATCATGAATCATAAAGTATCCATCTTCCGGAGTATTTACCGCAACCCAGAATCGATAGTCAGGCTGACCACCCATTCCAATTTCTATAAACTTGGGTGTGTGAATATCTTCATACAATCTTACCACTACATTGCCTTCTTGATTTGTATACTGGAGTTTGTTTTGCATTTCAATTTCCCAATTGGTTACATGCTCGTGATCAAGTTTGAAAAGTGTGGCATTTTTGGTATATACATTAAACGCACTATATGGAACATCAATAGAATCATAACGCTCAGATTTGTTCATGGTTGCTTCCTGGGCATAAACAGGCAAAATGGAGCTTGTCAGCAAAAGTACAGCAAGCAAGACACGCATAATTTGTGATTATATCGTTTCAATAAAAATCTAATCTACAAAAGGATTATCTAATTTCGTTAATACCTTGAATACCTCTGGCCTCATCATATACTCAGATGGACTTTGCTTATCAAGGATCATTGCCCTAAGTTTAGTTCCGCTTAGACTTTCTTGATCTTCTACACCATGTGGACAATTTCGTTCACTTGCAAATGACAAACATTTTCTACAATAGAAAAATGCTGGAAAGAAAATTGGCTCTATGCCAATGTCAGGATATGAATCAAATATTTTTTGCGAAGCAAATGGATCATAATATGTACCCACACCTGCATGATCTCGTCCTATTATGATATTAGTACAGCCAAAGTTTTTGCGCATTATAGAATGGTGTATTGCTTCTTTTGGCCCTGCATATCTCATTTCTGTATGCAATGTTCCAAGATAACATCTGTTTAGAGGATAATAATTTGATATGAGAGTTTCATAAGCAGTAACGATTGCTTCGTCTTTGTAATCTCCAGATTTTTTCTTTCCTACAAGAGGATTTACAAATAATCCATCATGAGTGTTAAGAGATGCTTTTTGAAGCATTTCATGTGCCACATGTGGAACATTTCTTGTCTGAAATGCCACTATTGTTTTCCATCCAGCCTTTTGGAAAAAATCTCTTGTTTCAATGGGAGTCTTTCTGTACCTTCGAATTTGAGTTTCATCTGATCCTTTTATATAATCAATTTTTCCACCAACAAGAAATTCTTTCATATTCATAGTTTTTGCTACACCTGGATGCTTTAGATCAGATGTACCATAGATTTTGTTTGAGGCTGCACTTTTATCAAAATTGTAAACATCTTCTACATGCAAGATGGCAAAATTTTTGCCATTCACATTTAGGGCAACATCTCTTGCATCTTTCATCTTTGTAGCAGTATCCTTGTCTACATCAAGCACGATTGGAATTGTCCATGGCAAATCGTTTCCTAGTCTACCATGAGAAACTACTTTCTCAAAATCTTCTTGCATTAAAAATCCTTCAAGTGGACTAAAAATTCCATCAGCAATATTTTCTACATCATTTGCAAGATCAGCATTAACAGCAATTGAAAACAAATGGTTGGGATCTTCTTTTGTAATTCTGTTTACTAGTTTCCCACCATGTGGTTTTGCTACACCAACATTTGTCATGTATATCACTTGCTATGGTCTGCATGTAATCCACACTCTTTCTGTGAATCAGATTCCCACCACCAACGTCCAGCTCGTAGTGGCTCTCCAGATTTGATTGCACGTGTACATGGTTCACATCCAATACTAGGAAATCCTTTGTCATGTAATTTGTTATATGGAATATTATTTTTCTTGACATAATCCCAAGTCTGCTCCCAAGTCCATTCGATTATAGGATTTATCTTGATGATGGAATTGTGTTGTTCATCGAGTTCAAGTTTATTTGCATTTGATCGTACCTCAGTTTGATCTGCTCTCAATCCTGTGATCCATCCATCTAATGTTGAAAGAATTCTATTTAGTGGATGTACTTTTCTTACACCACAGCAAAGTTTTCTGTTACCTACGCTATCATAAAATAGATTTAATCCATTTACACGAACCATTTGTTCCACCTCGTTCTGGTCTGGAAACATTACTTCTATATTCACATTGTATTTCTTGCGTATTTCGTCCATTACATCATATGTTTCCTGATTAAGTCGTCCAGTGTCAAGGGTAAAGATTCTTGATTTTGGATTTATTTTCATCATCATATCAATTACAACTACATCTTCTGCACCAAAGCTTGATGCTATGGCTAGCCTAGGGTGGAGATTATCTAATGACCATTTCAAAACTTCTTGAGGAGTTTTCAGACTTTCATTTAACTGCTGGATTTGAACAGCAGTAAACTTGGACATGATAAAATTCGTCATCATTCGTCATATAATTATTTAGGTAAATCATCCATTCTAGAGTTATAAATAAGATAAACAATGAAAACACAATGTCAGACAAAACTGTGCTTGTCATTTTTCCATCCATCTATACTTTGAACAAAATAAACAGTCTTGTAACAAATGTCTCAAAAATTCTCAAGATGAAAAATCAACGTCATGATGGCGTAAGAAAAAATGAATCACTTGTCATTGTAGAAGCAATTGATCCAGTTCTAGCTTCATCTGCAGTAAATCTCTTATTTGGAATAGATAGAATTGCAATTGCAAAAGAAGTAGATAATAATTTTGATTCTGTCTTGTCAACTATTACAAATACTGCTTTGAGTTTACTCTTAAAAGGCGAAAAATTTTATGTCAAAGTTGAAGGAAAAACAAAAAAATTCCTAGCAAAAGATTTGGAAATTGCAGCAACTGTAATGCTGGTGGATAAGAGCACACATCTTGAGGCAAAACCTGGCTCAGAATCAAGCCATGATAGACTCGTATACGTCTATCTTACAGACACATATGCCTATGTTTGTATTTTTGTAGACAAGGGATTAAGTGGCATTCCATATAATTCACAAAAAGAAAAAATTCTATGTTGTATCCACGATGAGCTTTCTGCAATAGCGTGTCTTCAAACCATAAAGATGGGTTTTGAAGTGAAAATAGTGATTTGTTATCATAATGAATCAGATTTACTCAAATTGGCAAAGATCATAAACAAAATACTACCAAGAATCATTGAAGAAGACATTACTCTTCACATCTGTAAGATGAATGGATCTTCAGTAATACCAACTAGAATTACTGCAATAACTCAAGTGATGATATCAATTGCATCAAAGGAAAAGATTGAAAGAATCTCTTTAGGGATATCTCCAATGATCTTTCCAGCATCATTTTGTGAATACAACGCAAACTTGGTATTTCAAAACAAGATGATTCCATGGTTTTCTCTTTCTGGCATAGATTCTGGAATTTTTGAAAATGCAAAGGAGATAGGATTGGAAAAATATATTGCAAATTTGGAAGATCTTTGCAAGAAACATCCCAACTATGAGAAAATCTCCATGCCAGAGATATCAAGACATGCAAAGAATGCATTAAAAACTCTCAAATGTATCCAAGTTACTGCAGGTCCAAAAAATATTCATGATATAATTGACTCGTTAAAATCAAATCATTGAGAATTTAAACGGGTCAAATTTACTTGCTGTTATGAAGAAGATTGGAGGATTCATCTATCCTTGGGGAAATGGTCATTTTACAAGAATGATGCATCTTGATAATACAATTCAAGATGTGATGAAAAATAACGTTGAGATGCATTACACAAGCAGCGGCGAAATTTATCAAAAACTATTACAGAAATTTCCCCAGAAAAAAGACGCAATTCACAATATTGAGATGCCAACGCCAATAGATGGTAAAAAAGGTCCTAGCATTGCCTTGTCTTCACTTAATTTCCTCTTACCAATATCTGGAAGGTCTCCTCTGCTTTCAGTTGTAACTAACTACTTGAAAAAGGAAGCAAGACTTTACAATAGTCAAAAATTTGACCTTGTCATAAATGATGGCGATGTAGGATCAAATGCAATTGCTCTAAGAAGAAACATCAAGTGTGTTTTTATTACAAATCAGTTTAGACCAAAGCTCTGGGCCTCTAGATTTTATCTTTATCCAGGAGTACTATACGTATCAAAAAATATTGAAAAAGCAACAAAGATAGTAATTGCAGACTCCCCCCCTCCTTATACCATATGTGAATATAATCTCAATTTTCCTGAAAGACTAAAGGAAAAAGTCGTGTATGTGGGTCATTTTTCAAATGGTGCAATAACACATTCCATTCCAAAATCGGATATAGAAAAGCTAATTGAAAATGTAGATAGTTTTGGATACTGGATGATAACAGGAAACAAGTCTACGAAAAAAATAACACTAGAAAATTACAAAAAAGCTTTTTGCAGTTTAGAGATGAGAGATGAAAGAAGAGTAATCTCGCATGCAAGTGCTGATCCATCACTGGATAAAGTTTTGGGAAAAGATGGAAAAACATATTCCATTTCTGAAGCACTAGAAAAAAAGATAGACTGGATTCAGATAGATGTAGGATTTTTGTCAGAACAGGAAAAAGATACTGTTCTTAATTCATGTAAATATGCAGTGATAAATGGTTCACATACTGCAATGGGTGAGATACTAGGAGGAAAGGCAAAACCAATCATAGGAATACCAGTCTATGATGAGCACACTAATCAAATAAAATGGGCACAGGACAGGAATTTGGGGATTCTGGCTACTAGCGTTAAACAGACTGTCAAAGCAGTTTCTCTAATACACAATGATTACAACAAGTACCAAGAAAATCTTTTGGAGTTTTCAAGAAATTACAGTACAGGCGGTACAAAGAATACGGTAAAAATAATCTCTGAGATGTTAGAAAACTAGAAAGAATTATAATTTTTTAATTGTTAATACATAGTTCTGGTACGCGGCATTTTGATGGGCGAACTGACCTTTTAGGGATGAAGACATAGACCGCGTACCAGAAACTGACCAAAAGCTTTTATGGATAACTTTGATGATTGCCGTCGTTGACTGAATGTCCCGAATGTGCAGCCAAAGAAGTAGTAGTGGAAATGAAATTTGATGCTAATACTAAACACTTTATTTGCAAAAAGTGTGGTTTGTTTGCTACCAGGGAACAAGTAAGCGATATTAGATACAGATTAAACAAGCGAGAGAAAACACGTGAAGACAAGCATGATGAATATCGTGATTGGTGGTCGACAAGTAAAAAAGACAAACAGGGCTAATTACAGTGAGTCATAATGGGAAAAGAAAAAGAAATTCCAAAATGGGTACAAGATGAGATAAAGGGTGCCAAATTTGGCAAACCAGAATCTGTTACAAGAACTGGCTACATACTTGAGATTTATGAAAAAGATATGAAGATTGATTCTCAACTTTATGAGGCCATAGAAGATGGAAGAAAGATAATAGAAGGAATGAATCTGCCAAAGAAGGTAAAGCCTGCAGACCTCATGAAGGGGGTAGTCTATGAATTTACAATAGATTCGTCAAAGGCACCATTAAGCAAAAAAGTTATCGAATTTCTGAAAAAGGAAATGGAGATTGACATGGATGCAATTTATCAGTTTGAATTAACAAAACTTGAACTAATGGATGTAGACTCGGATTCTTCAGGAGAAGAAGAGTCCGAAGAAGAATAGACATTATTTTTCAATCTAGTTTAGATTTCATTGATCTTCTGAAAATTCCACCTATTATGGGATTTATCAAATATGGAAAAGTTTGTTTTAGCCATATTGCCAATCTTACTACTTGGGGAACAACAATCTCAAGTCTATGAGATGATGCAGCTTTGACTACAGCATTTGCTACTGTCTTTGAATCAAGCGAGGTGGCGGAATATCTTGGCATCTTTCCAAAAGATTGGTGATCAAAGAAATTGGTTCTCACCATTATTGGACTAACAACAGTTATTCCCACTCCAGTTCCCTTTAGTTCATGAAATAATGATTCAGAGAATCCCAGCATGGCAAATTTTGATGCGCAGTATGATGCCATCCCCGGAATCCCAATACTTCCTGCCACAGATGCCACATTAACAATATGCCCAGATTTTTGTTCGAGCATTTTTTGTAGAAATGTCTTTGTGCAATACATCATTCCAAGAAAATTTGTGGCCATTTGTGATTCCATTTCATCAATTTTTGTTTTTTCTACCGTATTGTATATCCCAAAACCGGCATTATTTACCAGTACATCGATTTTACCAAATTTTTCAATTATAGTTTTTCCCATCATGTCTACCTGATCTTTGTTAGAAATATCACATGCATAAACAAAGGCCTCAATTTGGTACTTGGATAATCTTGTAGCTATTTCCTGTAATCGCTTTTCATTTCTAGATACAAGTATTACATTGGCATGCAGTTTTGCAAATTTCTCAGCTGATTGTTCTCCGATTCCACTTGATGCACCTGTAATAACAACCACTTTACCAGAATAATCCAACAATTAAAAATTAAAAGCTTGAAAATAAAGTGCTTTCTATACAGTTTTTGCTTTCTTTATGCTTGGATAAACTACTTTCATAAGAAATAGCCAACTTATTACAAGACCAACATGATAGGTAGCAATTCTCCATCCAATTACAATATTCCATTGAAGACTGTTCTTGGCAGCCTCAAATGTCAAGTTATTGAGGTGTCCCAAATATGCCCAGATTGAAAATTCAGTTAGACCAGAACCACCAATGGTAATTGGCAAGTTACCTACTGCAATAGATGCCATTGTAGCCATCAGAGAATGGAAAAAGTCTATCACATATCCTGCACCATTTGCAATTATCATAAAAGAGAGACCATAAAGTGACCATGTGAATACAGAAATTATTATTGAAACTGTAAATGCTTTTTTGATCTCTTTGGTGTGTAGAGTCTCTCTACTCATGTCACAAATCTCTTTCATCCATAGATTGGTTTTATCAACATACTTGACTGAACGCTCCTTTCCTATTTTTGTAGCAAGTCTAGAAGCCCAACCGGGTATCTGAAATGTTCTTTTTGACGACAAGAAGAATAGAGTAGACCAAAGTCCGGTTATAGGAATGCTAATTGCAAGTATTGTTATTCCTATTGCATAAGCACCATTTACAAATGAAAATGCTGCTGCGGCAATTGCAAACGCACCTGAAACCAGTACTTCAGTTACAATTTCTATTATTGTTACCCAAGATGCTTTTCCAATTGGAACGCCTTTTTTGCCCAACCACATTATTCTAACCAATTCACCACCTACAAAAGATGGAGTGGTTGATGTTACAAATTCACTACCTATTCTTACAGAAATTGTTCTCCAGTTTACGTCCACAGGACCCAAGAATTTCTTAACAAGATAATTGAATTTTAGCCCTTGAGTGAATAACTTGGCGGCCATAGCAATTGAGGCACCCAGAAAGGGTAGAAAGCCAATTGCAAGGAGATTTTCAAAACTTACATTAAATGTAGTTGCAATGATAAGAAACGGTATTACACTAACAGGAATGGCAAGAATCTTCCAATTCATTGCCTGCCTTACTCATGGATGGAAATATAAGCTCAACATAAAATAAATTATCAGAAAAATGAAGGCAATTTTCATAGTAGGAACTGCAGGTGCAGGAAAATCTTTGTTGGCTTCTAAAATTCTTGATTATTATTCTAGAAATGGTGCTTTTGTTGCAATGTTAAATCTAGACCCAGGTGTTGAGAATTTACCATATACATGTGACATTGATGTTAGGGATTACATCGATATTGTACAGATCATGAAACAATATGATCTTGGCCCAAATGGAGCCATGATCATGGCAAATGATCTTATTGCATCAAAGATAGATGATCTACAAAATGAAATAGATAATGTAAATCCAGATTATCTCATAGTAGATACACCTGGTCAAATTGAGTTGTTTGCCTATAGAGCCAGTGGACCATTTCTCATACAAAGCTTGAACGCAGAAGAAAAAGCATCGATATTTCTTCATGATGGATCGCTTATGACATCTCCTAGTAATTTTGTTTCAATCGCATTACTTGCTACTTCAGTAAAATTGCGACTTGGTTTATCACAGATAAATGTTCTAACAAAAACTGATCTTATTGAAGACAAGATTAAAGACATACTAAAATGGTCAACAAATATGGCAAGTCTAGAAGATGCACTTGCAAAAGATTCTGATGGTGAAAATTATACCCTTGCAATCAATATTCTCAGGAGTCTAAATTTGGGAGGATTTGCACAAGGAACAATTCCAATTTCTAATGCAACTGGAGAAGGAATGGTAAATCTACAAGCTGCACTAAGCCGTGTACTTAATTTGGGTGAAGAGGTAGAGGACTAGTGAAAAATGTAACTGCAAGAGCTCCAAGCTCTACAGCTAATTTGGGTCCAGGTTTTGATGTATTTGGATTAGCCCTTGATGCATATTATGATGAAATACAGATAGTAAAACAAGGAAAGGGGATAACTATTGAGAGCTCAGACTCTGTCCCTCTTGAGCCAGAAAAAAATTCAGCAGGACTAGTTATCAAAGAAATGGCAAAAAAATTCAAGATAAAAGATGGACTTTTAATTAAAATCAAGAAAGGAGTTCCAGCAGGATTTGGAATGGGCAGTAGTGCAGCCTCTGCTGCAGCTGCAGCAGTTGCCTTTAATGCATTATTTGATCTTGATCTTGATGAGAATACTCTTGTAAAATTTGCAGGAATTGGAGAAAAAGCTAGTGCTGGATCCATTCATTATGATAATGTGAGTGCATCGGTTCTGGGTGGATTTGTAATAGTAAGAACAGATCCGCTTGATGTGATAAAAATTGATCCGCCAAAGGATTTGGTGTTGTGTCTAGCAATACCGAAAATCAACGTTCCTAAAAAAAAGACAGAGGTATCCAGAGGAGTTCTTCCTCAACAAGTAAAATTATCAGATTCTGTGAAGAATCTTGCTAATGCGTCTGCAATAACTACAGGATTTATCAACAAAGATGTAGAATTGATAGGTCATTCAATCAAAGATATCATTGTAGAGCCAGCTAGAAAACATTTGATTCCAGGCTTTGACAGAGTTAAAACAAATGCACTAAAAGCTGGTGCGTTAGGTGTAACAATAAGCGGCGCCGGTCCATCGGTAATTTCATTCACATCGAAATTTGCAGATCATAAAAAGATCTGTAAAGCAATGGAAAAAGGATTTGCATCAGCAGATACAAAATGTACTACGGTAATTTGTAGGCCAAGCAAAGGCGCTTTTGTGTTATAGTTATTTCTTTTCAACAAATTTACGCATTCTTTCTTCTCTGTCCTTAGTTGAAAAGCATACGGCCCATGAATAGATTTCAAGTTTTAATCCAGTATCAAGATTTGTATCAGTTCCTCGATTTACAAGCATCTTAGAAATTCCTATTGCAAAATTACTGTTTTTAGATATAGTTTTTGCATATGCTCTAGTTTCAGAAAGCAATCTCTCAGAAGGAAATATTTTATTTATCAAGCCCATTGAAAATGCTTCATCTGCAGTAATTTTTCTACCAGAAAATATGATATCTTTGGCTCTTGCTGGACCAATAATTCGCAATAATCTTTGTGTACCTCCCCAGCCTGGACAAATTCCTAATGTAACCTCTGGTTGACCAAGTTGTGCGTTAGGGGATGCAAATCTGATATCACATGCAAGTGCAAGTTCACATCCTCCACCTAGAGCATATCCATTTACTGCTGCAATTACTGGTTTTTCTAATTTTTCAATCCTGTTTAAAACCTCATGTCCACAAAGTGCATATTTTTCTGCCTCTGTAGGTCCAATGTTACTCATATATTCAATATCTGCGCCAGCTGAGAAAGCTTTTGGTCCGTCACCAGTAATAATAATAACCTTTGAAGAATCTTTTTCCAAATTATCAAGAAGTGAGATAAACTCATTCATTACATCCAAATTCATTGCATTGAGTTTGTCTTGCCTGTTGATTGTGATTTGAACAATTTCATCTTCTCGTTCAACTTTCAGATATGTCATATATGAAAAATATTTTAGCAGAAATTAAACTTTAGAGATATGTTTTAGATAGAAACCGAGTTATAATACCCTCTCACAGTCAAATCATCTTTGAATCCATTTGGATTGGCGTCATCTATTGGCTCTGCTGTTTGTTGGGGTACTTTCTTTGTTCCAGTCAAAAAGGTTAGCGTTGCAAACATTTGGCAACTCCAAGGATCTACAGGAATTGGCGTTCTCCTTTTTGCAATACCAATTGGTTTTTTCTGGGGATTTGGAATTTTACCTAGCGGTCTTCTCAGTGGAGTAATTTGGACTGTAGGAAACATTCTAGCGCTTTATTCAGTCAAGCTCATAGGACTTTCAAGAACATCTCCGCTTCTTGCAGGTTTTAGTATTCTGGTTTCATTTCTATGGGGAATTTTGTTTTTTGGAGAAAAATTTAGTTACATGCCATTAGCAATTGGGGCAATTGGATTATTGTTAGCAGGTCTACCATTTATCACAAGTACTACAAAGACCTCAACTATTCAACGAAAAGGATACTTGATCGCTGCAGCATCAGGCATCATTGGAGGCTCTTATGTCATACCAATGCAGGCAACACATACACTACAATCTGGATTCTTTTCATCTAGCCTGTCGATTTTTGCAATAGGAATACCATTATTGTTTTTATCACGAAGATGGATCAAAAAAGAGATCGCTGCAGGAATAATTTCAGGAAGTTTATTCAATACAGGTAGTTTGTTTGTACTGATGGCCATAACATCAATAGGCATTACAGTAGCATACCCTATTTCCCAGACAGCCACACTTTTTGCTGTATCTTGGGGAATTTTGTATTTTAAGGAGATATCAAACAGGCAAAATATACTCAGGGTGATTACCGGATCTGTCATGATTTTATCTGGAGCAGTATTGCTCTCCATTGCCTAGTCAAGCATTTTATTTGGTATGATGGAATTGTTTTCAAATTGAAAGCTGTCATAGTATTTAGTGGTGGTTTGGATTCAGTGTGTACTGCAGCATATCTTCAAAAACAATATGATCTGTATGGAATAACTTTTTCTTATGGACAAAAAGCAAGTAACGAAGTAAAAATTGCACGCCAGTTTGCAAAATTGTTAAAATTTAAAGAACACAAGGTAGTAAATATTGAATTTATGAAAGACCTATACGAAAATACAAACGCCCTAACTAATTCTAAAATGACAATTCCTTCAAAATTTGATTATTCCATAGTTGCTCCAATAAGAAATGCCATTTTTCTTAGCATAGCTTCTGCATGGGCATTTTCAAAAAAAGCTGAAGTTGTTGTTTATGGTGCTCATATTGGAGATACCAAATATCCAGATTGCAGACCAACGTTTACAAAATTGCTTTCAAAGGCCTTGAATGAAGGTGAAATCGACGGAATAAACCTGGGTCTTAGAAAGAAGATAAAAATTTGGAGTCCATTTATGGATAACCTCTCAAAGAGTGATCTTCTAGAAAAGGGATACAAAGAGTTGGACAAGCAGATTTTCAAAAGTTGGAGTTGCTATGGAAATGGTAAAACTCATTGTGGAAAATGTGAGTCATGTAACAACAGAAAATTGGCTTTTGCTAAATCCAAAATTTTAGACAAAACTAGATATCTCTAGATTTTTGATAAAATTGGTCTTCTCAGTATTATTGGCCTGACAATTAGATAATAGGCTAGAAACACTGCACCGATAATTCCCCAAAAAGCCCACACTGTCATGGAAGAATCAAAACCCATTTTTGTAAAGAAACCCATTGAATTAAGAGATATTCCCAATCCAGCGCCCAATACAACAAAGAATTCTATGGCATACCACATAAAAGATGGCCATGACTCTTTTGGAACGTGTATGTTATTGTGTGTGCCCACAATAGTTCTGCATGAACTGTTATTATTTAATTTTTTAGATTAACCAATATTTGGTTTAGATTTTCCGCTATATATCAAATTCAGAACATCCGATCTTGATTCCTTTTTATCATAGATTCCCCTTGATGCTATTGTTGTTACTACAGCATCATTTCGCACTCCTCGCATTTTCATACAAAGATGTTCACCTTCTGCAATGACAACTACACCCTTGACTCCTTCTGAGTATAGTTCATCGGCTATATTTTTCGTAATTCGTTCCTGTATTTGTAACCGAGCAGAATATTTTTCCACAAGGCGAACCAACTTGGATATTCCAAATACTTTGCCATCTGGTGCATATGCTACACTTACTTTTCCATAAAATGGTAGCATGTGATGTTCACACATGGAATAAAACTGGATATCTTTTGCAATTACAATATCAGAATCCTCAGAAAATTTTACTGACAGTTCTGATTCTCCTTCATATCCCTTGAAAATTTCTTCATACATATCCGCTATTCTACTTGGAGTATCAACTAGACCTTCTCTTGTTGGATCTTCACCTATCTCTGCAATTATTTCTCGAATTAATTTCTTGATTCTTTCTTTATTCATCAAGGCGCACCTATGAATTTGTGTAGCTGAGGTACTATTCTAACTTGATCATTGTAGGCATAAACTAAATCGTAAAAGCTAAATAGCTGTTCCAAACTAGGTTCGGATATACCATAGGTAGGCTGTATTATAAATCCTGCAAGTTCTGTTTTTGACATTATTTTAAATATCTGTTTGAGAAGATTCTTGAATGGACCTAATTGGGTCTTTGAACTTATTACCACTTTTACGTATGTTGTTTTTTTAGATTTTTTAGCCAGCCTTAGGCATTCTAGTTCATTTTCTAAGAGTTTAGAATAATGTTTTGAATCAACAAAGCCAGAGTCTGGAGTTTTAAATTCAATTTTTATAAAATTGATGTAAGGAAGAACTTCTGCAAACTTGGACGAGTCATAACAAGATGATTCTAGGTAAGTAGGAATTTTTTTACTTTGAACAAATTTTGCCAATTCTGCAACAGCCTTTGACTGAGCAAGTGGATCTCCACCAGTAAAATTAACCTTGTATGTATTTTTCTTGATATTCTTTTTGATTAGTTCTTTTGCTTTGCCAATTGAATATTCTTTTCCAGAATTCATTGGAAGTGCCCCCTTGGTATCGCAATAAAAGCACTTGAAAGGGCATCCTGATAATCTTACAAAGAGAGTCTTTGTACCATACAAGATTCCTTCCCCTTCAACAGATGTAAATATCTCATAAAGTCTTACGTTCAAGTATTCGATCTTTGCTTGTTCATTATTTAATTGGATCTTCTTATGAATGATTTTTTGCCAAAGTGGATATAATAGTAAATACAATAATTTGCAGTGGAAAAATTAATTTTCTTATTTTTACTTGTAGCCCTGCCATTTGTTGTTTATCAGGATGCGAGTGCCTTAACGATAAGCGCCGTTCCCGTAAAACAAGAATTTGGAGCAAACGAATGGATAAAGGTCAATGTCACAATTCAAGGGTATAACGGTGGTCAAATAAATTGGATTGCCCATAGACCCGATAGCACAACAATTTCAGGAATATTGGACCAAGAGATAAAATCAGGAAGAGCAATCCACCAAATTATACGAACTGCTGATGATAATGAGTTTGGCCCATGGTCAATTAATTATGCATATGGAGGCAGTAGTCAAACAGTTCACTTTAATGTCAAGCCTCTTGATTTAACCATAATAACAGACAAGATAACATACTATGAACCGGACACAATGAACATTAACATTACTTCATCATATTATAGCCCATACGCAAAATTTGCACATTCTTATTTTCTTGATTTTTATGATCAGGATGGAAATATTGTAAAGGGAATAACAGAAATTGAGGTAAAAGCAGATCAACCAAGTGTAACATATCATTTTCCAATGTTACAATTTGCTAAATACAACCCTCCCGGATTATACAAATTAAAAATTCAATACTTTAACTCTGTCAAATATGTGCCATTTCTTTTAGGTGACATAAACAAACTAATGGAAATATCAATAACTAATTCACCCACTTATTATCCAGGAAGCAATGTAGTACTTGATTTGACATTTAGCAAATTAATAGCATCAAGTGGTACTATAAAAATAACAGATCCTTTAGGAAATATCACCAGTAGCCAATTTTATCCACAATCTGTACTGTATCCTTTGACACTCAAAAATTTGCCCAAAACAATTGGTACTTATAATTTTGAAATTGATTATGCTGGCATAATAAAGACAGGTTCTTTCAAGATAGTTCAAAATCCTCTAGGATTACCCAACATCAAGTTAGATATATTTCCAAATAAACTAAATTATAGACCTGGCGAAATTGCTAACTTTGAAATACAGTTATCAAATATGACTACAAATTCAATAAGCACATGGGTTACAAGTCCTAATGGTAATGCAAGTCAGACAATATCATTACCAGTGAATACAACTGAAATTATTATACCTCACAAGATTGCTCAAAATGACAGCAAGGGGGTGTGGGAACTGTATGTGAATTACGATGGAATTATAAAAAATTCATCTTTTTACGTAGATGGTTCACCAATCGATAGTGGAGAAATTCTAGATCCAACTCAATATAACATTCCCACCTTTGTTTCAGCAATTAATTCAACAACATTCAGCTTTCCAACTGGCATTGCTATTGATCATGATAATAATACCTACGTTGTAGATTCTGGAAATTCGAAAATAAAAAAGTTCGATGATAAAAATAATTTGCTCGTTTCATGGGGTGATACAGGTTCATCCAATGGACAATTCAAGAATCCATCAGGCATATTTGTAAATGAAAATTATGTGTATGTGGTAGATAGCGGAAATTCAAGAATAATCATGTTCAACAAGACTGGAAGTTTTGTTTATTCTTGGGGTACATATGGCAGCAATCCTGGCATGTTCCAAATACCAACTGCAATAAATTCGGATCACAGAGGTGATCTTGTTGTAGGCGATACGGAACAAGGATCCATTCAACTGTTTGACACCAAAGGCACCTATGAGGATAAGATAGACTCGTCATCTGTAGATGGAGCAAGTTTTTCAGGCATCAAGGCATTAGCATTTGATTCAAAAGATAATTTGTATGCCATTTCAACAGACGATAAAATACTGAAATATTCTAGCATTGGAAAATTTCTAAATTGGTATGGCTCTATAGGAAATGAAGATGGTAGATTCAACAATCCATCATCGATAGCTATTGATTCTAGAGATAATATCTATGTGGCAGATACAGGTAATCACAGGATCCAAAAATTTGACTCTCATGGAAACTTTCTTTGGAGTTGGAATATGAAAGGAAATGGACAAGGGGAATTTGAACAACCAGTTGGTCTTGCAATTGATGCAGCAGATAACATCTATGTTGTAGATAAGAAAGAAAATAGCATACAGAAATTTGCACTTTATGGAGGAACAAACAAGAACATTTTACCTAGATGGATAGAGAACACGGCCATTTGGTGGGCTGAGGGAGTTTTAGATAAAAAAGACTTTTCCCAGTCAATCAGATATGTAGTAAGCCAAGGCATAATCAAAACGCCAATGAGTCAATCAGACATTGTGAAAATTCCAAATTGGTTAAAGGGAAATGTAAAACAATGGTATTCAGGTCAGATTGATGATAATACTTTTTGGGCTTCTATCCAACATCTCTTATCTATTGGAGCTATGAAGATTTAGGATGTAATTGGGGTTCTGGTCTTGAAAAGAATCCAGCAATGAAAATTATTATTCCCAGAATTCCGATAAGACTTCCCACAAATTCCACAGTATCCTTTAGATCAGCTTGTAGTGATGCTAAAACAAAAGCAAGTATAATACCAACTATTATCATTGGAATTCCCACACCTACAGAAATTTGCTTTGACGCCATCGCTCTTGGGTCTGGTAAAAATCTATATGAATTTTATGTAATCTTTGTTATTATCGTAGAATAGCAATTTTCTGTTGTTTTTAGACACACGATCTTATGAAATGATTAATCAGCTAGCCGTATTCATTTTCATATTAAGAATTGTGATTTCGTTTTCCATTCTTTGGATTTTTCTGTGTTTTTTCATGGTTATTATCATGTTTTTTTTCCGGTTGTATTGAATTAGTGCTTTCTTGTGGTATTACATGAAACGATTTGTCTGATTTTCTATCATTATGTGATTGACTGGTAGTATTATTGGATGAACTTACCTTAGCAGGATTAACTGGTATAATATTAGGTGGAATTACGTGTGAGG
>JAJPEA010000121.1 GCA_023252335.1 Nitrosotalea sp. | reverse complement strand
GCAATAGCATTAGGTGCAAACTATACGTATTTTGAAGACCCTCAAGGCTTGCATGTTGGCGCACAAGCTCCGTCTAATGGTACTTGGGCAGGAATTTACGCAGTGACGCCTGCCACCAATGCAACTCTGTTTCATTCAATCATATCAACACCAACAAGAACAACCCCATCTGACTTTTATGAAAATGGAATGTATGTACAAACAGCCGCGTCACAGAACGTAAATTATGTGACATGCTTTGCTGACACCGGTACTGCAGGTACAGAATGGGCTGTAGTCTCTGCAATAGGAAATCCCAACGGTGCTGTTGACTTTAACTTGTTATACGTAGACCTAACTCCCAACCAATCTCTCACAAGGGACTGTAGCATACTAACAAACGGTAACAACTACCTCAAGGTGTACCTTGATGGCGTAAACGTGTATGAAAACCATACAATGAACTTGCAAATGCCAGGACCGTTTAATGTATTTGAAGAACCCCAGTCATCATATTCTGGTAAAATGTTGACCGGAATCTTCAATGATTACTATGCAACATCAAATGAAAACATCAAGGTTAACAACCTACCAACAAATGCTGCAAGAGTTGATTTGGTAAATACATCTGGTACGGTTCTAGTATCGGGTACTCCAAGTGCAGGATCTGTAACTATGCCTATTGGAAACTATCACTTTCCACTTGTTGGAATCATCAAAGTCTATGATTCAAGCAATAATGTGATCACATCGACTCCAACTGCAGTAAACATATTTGGTGGCGATGTATACGCTGTAGGCTAAATTTTTGTCAAGATACTGCTCTATCCATTTGGTAGTACGATTATTTTATTTCTAAATTCTATTCTGTTTTTATTGGCATTCTAAATGAAAAAATTGCGCCAATTCCGTCTGGACTATTTTCTGCTCCAATTACACCTCCATGTACTTCTATGATACCTTTGCAAATGTACAGTCCAAGTCCTGTTCCCTTGTCTGATTTTGTAACAAACTTGGAAAATAATATGGGAATTATTTGAGGATCTATGCCTGGACCGCTGTCTTTTATGCTAATGATGACATCTTCGTCTTGAACTCTCGATGATATTGTGATTGTACCAACTTTTGTAAACTTGATTGCATTGTTCAGAAAATTGGATATGACTTGGGATATCCTATCGCGGTCTGCTTCTATGTCTATGGGGTGGCCATCGTTTTTGACAATGATTTTGACCTTGTCACTCTCAATGTGAGTGCCCTCATCTTTTACAACATTTTCTATTAGAGTATTGATGTCAAATGTTTCCTTTTTCAGAGTAAGTGATTTACTTTCTATTCTTGTTACACTCAGAATGTTTTCAGTAAGTCGATGAAGCCTCTTTGCGTTTCTTACAATTATCTTGATCTCCTCATTGTCTGTTCCAAGTGTCTCTGTAAGCAAATCTACATTTACTAGGATTGGCATGATTGGGGTACGAAGCTCATGCGCTGCTATGTTGATAAATTCTGTCTGCATGATGAGTTGCTTTTGGATTGATTGGAAAAATTCTGATGCAACTATCTTTCGTGACTCTGATTTCATAGTACTTGATATTATAGGATCACGAATTGCTTTTTTGAGCATCTCATCTTCCATTTCGGTGTCACGTAGAATCTGGATGAATTTCTCTAGCGCTTCAAGACCACGATTCACACGAATGTTTGCCTCTCTGAATACTGCTTCTTGATTTAGTCTTTCTTTTATCAATTCGTGTTTTTTAATTATGGATGACGTTGTCTCGTTTAATTTTTGTCTTACCTGTTCTATTTTTTCTGCTCTTTTTTGTATGAGCTCATCACGGGCAGTAAATGCATCCATTTTCACCCTCTCAACTTGTTCTCTGATATGGTTTTGAATTTTTTTTACCTGCAATGCATGCATTATGGCTCTGTCGTTTTCGTCAACACTCATTAGGTTGCCATCCCCTTGCGCAAATCATCTAGTATCTCTTGCTCTTTTATTGCATATGTCTTGTCATCTATGATTCCTTTTTCGTAATCTGTTCGCAGTCTGATTAATCTAGTTTTTATCCATCTTGCACGATCTGTCTTGTCTGCTTCTAGTGCAAGTCGATTACATTCATTTAGAATTGATCCAAATGTTAATTTCATAAGCAGAAACGTTATGATCATACATCGTTCCTCAACAAAATGAATATGGTGCCCATGGTCCACTCTGGTGAATTATGAATCCGTCTTTTTTGTATTTTATTTTTATCTTTTCTACACTTTCAATGAATTTTGAACTGTTACCTTTGTCTATGAGATATGCTGTATTGAGAACTATTTCTTGTATATCTGATTTTAATACCGCGCTGTCTGAAACCATGCTTGCAAGTTCTTGATGAATCTTTCCTGTCATTTCGTCTATTTTTTTCAATGTCTCATTTTTGATTGACTCGTCTACTTTCATCTTGAGAAAATATGAGGTACCTTCACCAGATTTTGCAATCTCTTTTTTCATTTTTTTGATCTCTTTTGAACTCTCTTTTATTGATTCTTGGACTTTTTCCATTCCTTCTTTTTCTAAAATAACCTTGAGCCCAAACTCTTCTTTGCCGTGCAGCTTGCTTATCTTTGATTTATAATCATTATATGATTTGACTAGAAGTTGTTTTACTCCTTCATCTGTCTTGAACATGATGCCAAATCTTACTGGAAGTGTAGTACTGATGTTTCTGGAACTTTCTACAACTTTTTGATGTGTTATGATGCTGTCAACATCGGGTGACATTTCTTTGAATGTTATCTTGCTTACAACTGCGCTTATGTCTTTGTGGTTTACTGTGTATACTTCATTATTTTCAAGACCAATTTTTCCAAAATTCTCACCTTTTCCACCCTCCATTATACAATAGATGTATTTGCCAAATGTCTTCATTTTGATATCTTTCTCCTGTTTGGTTTTTTGACTCCATGTACTGCAGATAATACAGCCATTAGGTCCAAAATGACCAAATCAATGTCTGCAACAGAGATCTTTATCTGTCCTCCTGCAAAGACTCCTTTTTCTAAAAGATGATCAACCAAATCCACTAGTGTAGTCTTGGTCTCTGTTCCTATTATCTTGCTGCTTGCATGACCCAACTTTATCTCAAATTCTTGAGGTGAAAATCCAAATTGGTCTGAGATGAGGCTTATTGTCTGCTTTATCTGGATGAATGCAAGGCCTAGCCTTTCAACTTCTTCTGTGGTTAGTGTTCCACTTGAAATTCTTCGTTGTGCTTGTCTTTCCAACACTTGTCTGAGCAATTCGATTATTACTAGGACAAGCTTGGCAAGTCCTTTTTGTAAATTTTCTCCATCCAAGTTTATCTGCTGGACGGGTGTTTTCTTCAATTCACTGATATCTTGTTTAATCAAGAATTTTTACCTCTTGATACTTTTTGGTGTGATGTTTTTTTGTGGTATGCGTTTTTGTTCTTTCTCCCATTTTTCCCATGGTAATTTTACGCCATAACGTTTTGCTGTCTCAAGCGATGCTATTACTAGATTTATTTTCAAAGAAAGTAAATCAACACCTACTATTGAAACTGTAATGTCTCCTGTTATCACAACACCCTTGTCTAAAATTCGGTCTACAAGATCTACTATTGTGAGCTGTCCTGGAGTAAGTTGGCGTGGACTAAGTGACATCTTCGTTCACGCCTTCTCTTCTAATTTTACAATAACCGCATATTCCACTATCTTTGAACCAATGACGCGAGCAAAATCCATCTAGATATGGTTCAGTGACAGTTTTTAATAAATGGGCCATGATGATATCCAAGGATGCGCCTCTGTGGCATTCCGGACATTTCATAAAGACCCAGCCAGAGCTCATTGCCTTTTTAAGATCTACTTCTTCAAATTTACCGCATACTAGACACACTGCCAATTTAGATCAACCGTTACTTTTGGGGTAATCCTGGCGGTGCTGCAAGTCCTAGTGCAGATGCATATCTTAGGAATGTATCAATTCCGGATACTACAATTCTTGCTCTTATTACAAGAATTTCTATACCTACTAGTGAAACTGAGAGGTTTGCATCAATAACTAGACCCTTGTCTAAGACACGATCAACTAGATCGTAGATGTTGAGCATTGGTCTGTACATTTGTTGTTGTGACATTTTCTAGACAATTATACGATGAGATTGTTATATATAAAATGGTATGGTATATTGTTCTATAACGAAATGCTGTCTTTACGACTGATACGCCTGTAATAAAAAACGGGTCTAATTTTATGGCAAAATGTTAGGTGTACTGCTTAAAA
>JAJPEA010000022.1 GCA_023252335.1 Nitrosotalea sp. | reverse complement strand
CTTTCCGGTTTCTACTGGTTTTGGACTGTTATCAAAACTTCTACCGCCACCGCCGCCAAATCTTCGACCGCCGCCGCCGTATCCGCCACCTGATCGTCCACCGTATGAACCGCCTCTATCGTTGTAACTCATCGTCGCACCTCCTTCTAAACGTGGTTTAGATATTACTCAATAAAAATGCTCGAAATTTGCTTTTGATGTCAAAATTTTGACTCTTTTTCGATCATTGCTTCATTTCATTATACTTAATACCGATACCGAAAGCAAATATCCATGGCAAAAGCCAAAGCAAAACCAAAAGCAAAAGCAAAAGCAAAAGCAAAGAAGAAATAAAATAAGTTGACCTGTAAAAAAGGTCTTATCCTTTTTCTAGACTTTTAATTTTCATTCCACATTTTACTTTTAATATCCAAATCAATTTTGAATTTTTAATAGGGAGACAATTATACCAATGATATGTCTTCCTCACGCGATATTGCCAAAAAATCCATCATGTATCACGAGAAACTAAAGGGAACCATATTACTCGGACAAAAATCACGTCGTCTTAGCATCAAGGAAATTCAGTTAATATACACACCAGGCGTTGCAGCAGTATCAAAAGAAGTATTTGATCATCCAGAAAAAAAATTTGTTCTCACATCAAAAAGAAATAATGTAGCAATAGTTACAGACGGAACAAGAATTCTAGGACTGGGCAATATTGGACCATATGCTGCAATGCCTGTAATGGAAGGAAAAGCAATACTATACAAACAATATGCTGGGATCACTGCATTTCCAATATGTTTGGGTACTACAGATAAAAAAAATATAATTGAAACCATAGTAACCATAGAACCAGCATTTGGCGCAATAAATTTGGAAGATATTGAATCACCAAAGGTTTTAGAAATTGCACATGAATTACAAAAAAAATTACCAATTCCAGTATTTCATGATGACAGACATGGTACATCAGTGGTAGCACTGGCAGCTCTGTTGAATGCACTAAAACTTGTTAAAAAACAGATAGGATCAGCCAAGATAATCATTGCCGGTGCAGGCTCTGCCGGGGTAGGAATAGCAGACCTGCTCAGATTTGCAGGATGTAAAAATTTGATCGTATCTGATTCAACAGGAGCAATATACAAAGGACGAAGAAAAAACATGAATCAATTCAAAAATGAAATTGCTACACATACCAATCCAAAAAGAGAGAAAGGGACTCTTGAAGATATCATGAAAGACGCGGATGTTTTTATCGGAGTTTCAGGAATAAGCAATTTGATTACAGAGAGCATGATTAAAAAAATGAAAAAAAATGCCATAGTTTTTGCCCTCACAAACCCAGAACCTGAGATTGATCCAACCATTGCAAAAAGAGCAGGCGCTAGAATTGTTGCAACTGGTAGTTACCAATTTCACAACAGAGTAAACAACGCCCTAGTCTTTCCTTATATAATGAGAGCCATCTTGGATCATGGAATATCAAAGATAGAGACAAAGATACTATATGCTGCGGCTGTAGCAATTTCAAATACAATACCAAAAAGGCATCTACATTATGACAATATCATATCAAATGTGGGAGACAAGAAACTTCAACAAAACATATCAAGAGCATTAAAAAAGTTTTATAAAAAATAACGCTTGTGATTTAATACATTTTGATGATTGACATGATTTATCATTACATGGTTTTGTACAACTAGTTTGCATACCACAGCATAATTTGTAAGTACAACTGATCCATTGTAACACAGTTTCACAAAAAAATTCAGGAATTTAAAAATATTTTCCTTGTAAGAATTAACTAGATTTTAGAGCATCCATTACCTTTTGCATGTCATTTATAGGAACAATCTTTACGGTACTTGTGGTAGAAATTCCTACGTTGATACACATTTGCTCTATATCATGAGCGTTCTCTGCATCGAGAATTATTATCCATTCGTGCTCAAGAACTGACATGTAAAAACCCAGCACTTTTTTGATGTTGAATTTTTTTTGTGTTGCCTTTATTTTTCCCTGTATTGCCATGAATATTTTTTTGCTGTTTTTGTTATTCATTGGACATAGATCAGGACTGTGTATTGCAAAGACTCCAAATAGCATATAATACACTATTTTGACATTTCTAATAAATCTTAAGGCAGCAAAACGTTTACCATAAACACTTGATCAAACAAAAAACATGAACTGAAAATTATTTAAATCTCATAGCAACCAAGCAAGTACATGATAAGTCATATCATGGTCCCATATGATAAATCCGAGTCTGCCACACATGCATTCAAGTATGCATTAGATCTAGCAGAAAAATACAATTCAAGTATTAGCATCATTTCATGTGTTTCAATTCAAGCTCCCACAGATCTATATTTTGGTGCCGCATACATTGAAACTACAAGACTGCTAAAAGAAGACGCCATAAAGTCAACATCAGACCTTGAATCCCAATTAAAAAAATCAAAGATATCATACAAAATCGAGATATTAGAAGTAAGATCAATCACGGATTCATTGGTGTCATATGCAGAATCTCACAATGTGGATTTGATAGTAATGGGTTCACGTGGATTTGGGGGTTTTAAAAAATTACTTCTTGGAAGTGTCGCAAGCGGTGTATCTCAGCATTCAAAATGTCCAGTCTTGATTGTAAAATGACAAACATGAAACAAAAAATTATTTAAAATTACTTTCTAAATCTAGACACAAAAGTATTAGCAGAATCATCCAAGTCTCGTACAAATTGCTGGCGTAAGATACTACCATATACAACTAGATCTCGTGCCAGCATATCTAATCGAGATTCTAGCTTGGGGCTTATTTTTCCCTCTGTAAAGTCTTCACTGTCATTTATAGACACTCCATATGGCATGCTCCAGCCATAGCATTGTCTTACTGCAGTTCGCATTTGATCCATTGCAGTCAAACCCTTTTCATGTGATGCACAAACATATCCAAATGTTTTTCCTGCAAACTCTGTCCAAAAGTAATCAAGGAAATTTTTCATTGCGCCAGACATGCAACCATGATAATCAGGAGTAGAAAGAATCAATGCATCTGCCCACACAACATCATCTTTTGTTTTTTTTATTTCAGGGTTTGATTGATTTTCACTTGGATCATACAATGGCAATTTATTTTGTTTGAGGTCTAGCAATCGTGTTTCGGCACCATATTTTCTTGCAAGATCTAGTGCAACAGATAATCCAGTGGTACTAGATGCATTCTCACGTAGACTGGATCCAACACCTAGTACTCTAAATTGCACACATATCCCTCTACTTTTCGGGGATAAATAATCTCGTTTTAGATAACATCATAAGGTGTGACCAAGTTTTGGAATCCCAAGTCAAATAATAATAGGTATCTACAAATACATCACATGGAGAATAAATATAATTGAAATTTTACATCGAATTTAATCCATGTAGAGAATGCAAGGATATCATCAGAGAAATAAATGAAAGTATGCCTTCAGATGACAATTCAAGGAAACTTTTACGACACATAACATACAATCACACCGAAGTAGCACAAGCAATAATTGAAGAACTTCCAAAAAAAGCAGACAAGGAAAACTTTCCTTGGTTTGGTTAAAACACCCCTAAGCGTGGAATAATACAAAAAACGTTGTTTACATTAGCAACACAGCAGGATAGAGATTATTTTCCATACCATTCTGTTGCAATTTTTTTGACTTCGTCAAGTGATTTTTGAATATTTGTAGACTGGACGCGCTCATCTCCTGCATTCATTCCTTCATTTAATATCCCACGTATATCTGAGAACCCCATGAATTGAAACTCTGCCGTGGTAAGAGATAGTGCATGTTCCCAGTTCATCATAGGTCCATTAGTGTAAAAGCCTCCAGATGAGATAATTATCAGCGCTTTTTTACCACCCATTAGACCAAGATATTTCCCATCTGCAGCATCCCACGTCTGACCCTTTAGCATTACAGAATCAAACCATGCCTTTACAGGAGCAGGCATTGAAAAATTATGCATTGGAAAAGCCACTACAACAATATCTGCAGATTTTATTTGACTAGTCATGCGATCCATTTTTTCCATGGATTTCTTTTGTTCATGAGAAATCTCTTCTTTTAGATAATCTCTGTGAATATACGCGTTCATGTTTTGAACATTGAACAAATCAGGAACGTCAATGCAAAGATCAATAACATCAATTGCAGAATTTTTTATTTCATTCTTAAAAGCATCCAATAATTTTTTGCTGTTTGATCTTTCTTCTCGTGGCGTGTATTTTACAAGGAGTGTCTTCATACGATTACAAAATAGAATATCTACAATATATAACACTTACAGGTATGACGTATTTTGAGATTGATCAATGCTGCGTTCTATTGCAGAATAGATAGGAGTCTCCAGTCTACTCAAAGTTTTTTTCTTGATAAATCCCACTGTCATTATATCAGCCCGGAAGATCAAGCTAAGAAACCAGTCAAATCCAACTTTGATCTTCTTTTCACGTGTTGGCAAGTGCATCCAATAAAATGATCTCCACAAGAGCCATGCAATGAATCCGTGTACTTTTTTACCGTTGAGAAGTGCAACTCCAGTTCTTTTTCCTATTGTAGCCATCACCCCTCTGTTATGATATAGAAATGGCTTCATCGAAGATACTGCACCTGAAATCTCTGCAATCAAATTTTCTGATACTAGTTTTGCTTGTCGTATTGCAATTTGTGCAGTGGTCGGATACACGGTATTAGTTTTGTTATCAACTAGATTAGCACAATCCCCTAGTGCAAAAACACTAGGATGTTCTTTTAGCCTCAAGTATTGGTCGACTACCAAACGGCCCGATTGGCCGTGTTCGCACTTTAATGTTGCTATTAACGGATCTACTGTAACTCCGCCTGCCCAAATCAAAGTAGCACATGGAATTATCGTATTATCACTCAAAAGCACATGATCTTCGCCAGCATCAACTGCTTTTGTATTTGTGATTACCTCAATGCCTGATTTTCGAACATAATCAAGCGCAAACTTGCCAAGTTCCTCGCCAACCTCAGGCAGAATTCCTTCTCTTGCAGACACAATAATAGTACGTATTTTGGTCGAGTCGATATTTTTATAATAATTTTTTGTTGCATCTTGCAAAAAGTGGTGTATTTCTGTTGCAATTTCAACTCCAGCAAATCCTCCACCAACTATTACAAATCGTAAAAGCTGTTCTTGAAGAATTTGATCTTTTTCCTGATCAGCACATTCTAGTACACTAATGATATGATTCCTAATTGCTATTGCGTCTTCTAGTGTTTTTATTGTAAATGCAAATTCTTCAATGTTAATATTTCCAAAGAAATTATCTTTACTACCAAGAGCAAGAACAAGATAATCATATTCCAATACAGTTTCTTTTTGATCAAATATTCTAATTATGGAAACATGTTTGTTTTCTATATCTATTGAAAGAATCTTTGCATGACAAAAGTTTGCAGTCTTGCAAAACGAACGAATTGGTGTAGTGATATCGCTTGCGTGAAGCATGCCAGATGAAACTTCGGGTAACATAGGTGTAAAAAGGAAAAAGTTGTCTTGACTTACCAGAGTAACTTCGACATCATTTCTTTTTGATTGTTTTTGTATTTCGCGTAACACATTACTTCCGGCAAATCCTCCACCTAGTATCAATATCCTAGTTTTTGCAGGTTTGTTTGTGTTAAATTTTCGTATCATACAAGACTACTCTATATATTCAATAAAAAGATAAAAAGAATGCGCATTATGCATACAAAATTTATTGTTAATGCACCAATAAACCAGTAGCTTCTTTGAGATGAACAAACCTGTAGAAAATATTTGTGTAATCATGTTGAGAGCAATTATACTACATTTATTCATTAAATATCCTAGTATAAGACATGGCTCTCATAGGCACATTAGAACTATACATCAAAAATACCAAATCAAGAAAACGGTAGAATAAAGAGAATCAAATTAAAGCAGGGATTTATCCTTCCATATCAGGAATCAATCATGAATAGAGACAAAGGCATCTGCAAGGGACTGTGTAAAGAACACAAGATTAGAAAACCAAGGGATGGTTCTAGTAGGTATTTGTCAGGCCAGGTCAGGTGTCAGATCTGTGGAGTTTTCATGTCAAGAGAGACATGTCATGATAGAGAAGATAGACCAGTAACAGAAGATACTGTTGACTTGTATTGTAGTTGCTGTAATTGCATGGTTCGATCAAGGCCAAGAAACAAACCTGGAACTAAACCCAACAAGACTGCACAAGAAGAATATGATCAGTTAAAAGAACTTAGAAAAAAATATTAAAAATCATCTAGACTTGACAACGATTAACCTGACCACTTTGATGCAGACTTTCTAGATTTAGCAATGCATCATGATAGCTTGCCCTATTTGCAATTTCATGTTCCATCCTATTGATTCCATTATGCTCATTTACAGAATCATGCATCCGAGAAGGATGAATAGCATGCAACAGTTGATGGACAAGAACAATTGTTACCATTCTTCGATTATCTCTAGTATCACGACCCAGCACATCATGAATGTATATTTTGTATGATGGTTGACTTGGTAGATCTCCAATCAGATTGATATCCCCCGATGCATTTCCATTGTTTTGTATTTTTACACTGAAAGTTTTATTGGCAAAGAATTTTACACAGTCGATGAAACTCTTGTCATCAGGCTTTTCTTGGTGATATTCTATTATCATATTTTGTGCATCGTGGAGACAATCAGATAACCAGTAAGGAACATCTTCTGCAGTACGAGTCACAGGTATCGGCACTTTTTCCACATTAGAGGTTATCTGCATAACGGGTTTGTCTAGAGTTTTTTCCAACTTGCCATATGAAACTTGTTCTTCTAGATTTGAAAACGAGTCATCTTTAACATATTCTACATTTTGTAGCATTGTACAGCCATGTCTCTGTGGTAAGAGATGATCTTTACAATAGACATATCCACATAATTTACATAGACTACTCAGAGTTTCATCTACTTTGCCACCATCATATGTACAATATTTGTCCGTGATTTTAGAAATAAACCCATTAAAAATAAAGATGGTTGTTTACAGATTTGACTAAAGGGTATATGACATCTGAGTGTTAGGACAAGTCCAAACCATAATAATAAAACTCGTGAGTTGATTTATTGCAGTACAGGTTTACCAGGCATACACCTATACGACATTTTTTGCCAAAATTCTTTTCATTGATTGATCCAAAAAACTTTCTCCATATAGCTTATCAATGATATAATACAATATCAAATATTGATAGGATTTGATAATGACATTAAAAATTATCAAAAAAGTAACTTTGTATTCATATTAGCAATATCAATAATACTTGTAACAGGCATTGTTTTTCTTTTTGGACAATCATTTGCTCAAACTGCAAATACACCAGACCAGCCCACAGGGGTTACAGCAAGTGCCATATCCCCCACAAGCATCATCCTAAACTGGAGTCCACCCCAGAACAACGGAGGCTCGCCAATCACAGGATATAAAATTGATTACAGGGTCGTTCCAAATACGTCATACACAACCCTTGGTACACTAAACAATGTGACGACGTACACTCATACAGGTCTTGTCACAGGCAAGACATACATTTACAGAATTTCTGCCATCAATGCAATCGGAACTGGAAGTCCATCCCCAGAAGTTCTTGCCACGCCAACTAGTACCTCTGCACCACCAAAAAATATTGTACCAAATCCACCACAGAATCTTGTTGCATCAGCATACTCATCAACTCAGATAAATCTCTCATGGGGATCACCGCCATCTAATGGAGGTCCAGCCATATCAGGATACAAGATTGATTACAGTATAGATTCTGGAAATTTCACAAACATAATAGCAAATTCAGGTAGCTCATTTACGGCCTATTCTCATACTGGATTACAAGTAGGTCACACATACACTTACAGAGTTTTTGCGATAAATTCCATTGGTACAAGTAATTCATCAAATACTGCAACCACCACACTTACACAGGTGGTTACAGTTCCTGGTCCACCTACGCTTAGTGCAAACCCATCTTCTGCTACAAGTGTAAGCCTGTCATGGAATCCACCATCATCTGATGGCGGGTCTGCAATCATAGGATACAAGATAGAATATGAAAACAGTACCCAGTATGTAGTACTTGTTGCAAACACTGGAAACGTACAAACGGGATATATTCACACCGGACTTGTTACAGGTACTAGCTATTCATATCGTGTCACTGCCATCAATTCCATTGGTGCTGGGAATCCATCAAACGTAGTCACTGTACAACCTCAAGAGACAAAGACCCCTACAATTACAATGGCTGTTGCATTATCTCCAACCAGTGCAGGAATATCATGGATTGCACCATCTCAGACATACGGTCAGATTATCAGCGGATACAAAATTGATCAAGTGATAAACGGCGATTTTATCCCAGTAGATGAAACTGCAAGCAGTGTTACAAACTATACAATTCCAAACCTTACCACAGGTAAGACATACACTTTTGCTGTAACTGCATTATTGTCAGGAGGATCTCAGACCAATCCATCACCACTTGTTTCTGTCACACCAACAAGTACATCATCATCGCCAGGTTCATCCAATCAACCACCACAAACCTCGGCACCACAAAATCAAGCATTGCCTGATCCACCAACAGGTGTAAACGCAACTCTAGTATCTCAGAATACAGTGCAGATATCATGGATATCACCATCAAACAATGGAAAACTCCCAGTTACAGGATTCAAAATTGAATCAAAAACAGGATCAACTGGCTCATGGTACATCATCACTTCAGACACAGGTGTTGAAACATCATTTATCAAATCAGGACTTCAACCAGGTACAACTTACTATTACAGGGTATCATCAATAAGTAGTGTAGGCACTAGTCAGCCTTCAGATCAAGTCATGTTGACCACCCAGCCAAGTTCTAGCCAACCGCCAGTACAATCCCCTCCAATCACCCAGCTACACGCTCAAGGAATGATTCCGGTTTACAATACCACCTCAATGGTTAGTTACGACATTATCGGAGGTCAGATACTGGGCATAAGTGTAAACCCTGGTACGTATTCCCTGAACATCAATGTAAAGTCGGATAGTCCTGGAACACTATCCATCCAGATTCCAAGAGACATGATGGATGCAAAAAAAATAGATGGTACCGATGACACGTACATTGTTACAAACGACAAGAGTATTTCCCAGTTTAGTGAAACCAAGACTCCATCATACAGAACACTTGTAATTTCATTTCCTGCAAACACTGCGCACATATCAGTTTACGGAACAACAGTAGTACCAGAATTTCCAGTTGCGGTAATTGTTTTCATCATGGCATTTATTCCAGCAATCATATTTTCGAGAAAAATCATCAAATATTAGACTGCCTGATGTCATTTCTACACCATCAGGGTTTTACTACCATATGAAGAGAAAATCATTCAAATAGTCCATCAATATTGGGATTGTTTTTGCCATACCAACATACGGTACAAATTACACAGTTCCCTAGTTTCTATTTAAGGCAATACTTTAATTATTTTTTCATGTTTTGGACAGTATTGAAACAATTTTATGAAAAAATTCTACGCATGGTTTATCAATAGTACCGGACTAGTCTTAGTATGCCAAGAAAGGAATACAAGACAATCACAGTAAAGATAGACGCATTCGTACAATTTGCTAAAGCAGTCAAAAAAGCAAAGCAGGATGACCCAGAAGTTGATAACAGTACATTTCTAATGTCACTCTTGGGCAAAAATCAAAAGATCAAAAAACATCGTTCGTAATCATACCACAACAGTATCAGTGAAATCAATAACAGTGGAGGAAGACAAATTGGCACAGACTGGCCACTGTACACTAGGAGACACCAAAACATGAACTAATCCCCTTCCCACAGGAGATTGGAGGATTATCATACCCTTGTTTCCGTGATTAGTCCACATCATGACGCCGTGAAAGTTACTAGTTTCACATACCAGATAATGGTAGCAAACAGTTTTGATGTAAACTGTTTAACGTAGAACGACTTACTCTAAAAACACATAGCATGAAATTTTACAATTCATGCAGGTTTCATCAATATTTTACCAAACAAATTTCCCTTTAACATTTTTGTGTGAGCTTCTACTGCATTTTCAAATGTATAGATAGAGTCAACTATTGATTTTATCTTTCCTTTTGACATCCAAAAAATTCCAGACTCAAGTTCAGAACGTGTTCCTTGTGTAGAGCCCAAAATGTTAGTACCTTTGAAAAATATGTGTCGCAGATCAGATGTTACATCATAACCTGTTGTAGCACCAGTTGTGACAAGAGTAGCGCCATATTTTAGCAGAGCAAGCTCCTTGTTCCAGTGCGAGCCTCCAACATGTTCAAAAATTACATCAATTCCAGGACTTGACTGCTTTTGTTTTGCCAAGTCTTTTGATATTGCAAAGACTTGTTTGTTCCAGTCCTCTTTTCTGTGATCTACTGCAAAATCTGCACCAAGCTTTAGACATTCTTCCAATTTGTTTTGACTTGCAGTTGCAATTACATCGCATCCAAAAAGTTTGGCAATTTGAATTCCAAATGTACCCATGCCAGAACCTCCACCCATGATGAGCACTGTTTGTCCCGGTTTGATTTTTGCCCGTCCCACAAGCATATGCCAAGATGTTGTCATTGTCATAGAGGCAGCTGCTGCATCCTCATAGGATACGTTTTCTGGAATTTTAACGACATTTACCTCAGGCAGGTGTGCATATTCACAATATCCACCCCACAGAGGACCTGTTTGAAAACCCCAAATTTTTCGATGTCTGCAATCATACTCACGACCCTCAGTGCATGCAATGCATACTCTACAAGAAAGGTTCCCATGTGAGACAACCCTGTCTCCTATTTTGATGGTGGAAACATCTTCACCTACTGCAACAACTTGGCCTGCTGCATCAGTTCCTGAAATATGTGGCATTGGGATTTGGATTGGTTTTCCACGCATTCCCCAGATATCATCATGGTTTAATCCAGCAACTATTACTTTGAAGACTACTTCATGGGGTTTTGGTTTTGGTTCAGGAACATCCACTACTTTGAGTATTTTTTTATAATCATCATCAGGGGCATATTCTTCATAGACTAGGGCTTTCACAAATCATGTCAAATACATTACCAATATTAAGAAAAGGATGTTTTGCTAGCGGTATTCATCACCGCAATCTCCTATTGTTACAAAGAGATCTTTTGATCTAGATGTGATTGATTTTATTTTGAGGTCATCGTCTTTGTCTAACTGTAACGAAAACACTTTCAAGTTGTCAGATCGATTGTCAGAGATTCCAAGTCTGGCTCCAATTATCACGCCAGCCACAGCTGGCTTGTCCAAGATGTATCTTGTGGCAACATTTGCAATACTGGAATCATGTTTTATTGCAATTTCATGTAGTACGTTCAAGAGTTCTTGAAACAAACTCCAACCTCCCCACTGATCAATCATATTTTTGTATTTTTGTAAACTATACGTATTCAGATCCGATCTTTTTGGCTCGGATTTTCCAAGATATTTGTCAGACAAAAATCCCCCACACAGAGTGCCATATGTGAGAAGATGTATTCCATTTTTCTGACAAAATGGAACCATTTTGATTTGGGGCCTCTGATCAATTATAGAATATTGCACTTGATTAGATACAAGTTTGAACCCTTGTTCTGATATCAACGCCATTGTGTTGGTATCAAAATTTGTCAATCCAACGTGTCTTATCTTTCCTTCATCGCAAAGCTTTGAGAGATGATGTAATGCGTCAATGTATCTTGTATCATTATAATCCCACCAGTGAAACTGGAGGATGTCAATTGATTTGACGTTCATCCTATTGATTGATTTTTCAATATAATGCCTGACTATGGAGCTAGTCATAGGTCCAGGGTTTGGGACAAATTTTGTAAATGCTTGAATTTTTTCTGCCGCATCTTTGCCTCGTTGTTTTTCCAGCCTTTTTCTAAATTCTCCAAAATATTGTTCTGCAGGCCCATAAATGTCTGCCATATCCCACGTGGTAAAACCAGAATCATGATATGACAACATTGCAGATATTGCAGATTCTGGATCAATGTCACCATGACCTCCTGCCACTTGCCACATTCCATTGAGTATTCTGCATATTTTTAGATCAGGTGTCAACTGCCAGGTCTTTTGATTTGATTCCATGAAATGTTTTGAGAATACAATATTGATTTTATAATCCTAGCCAAAGACTGGACACAACAGATAGAGATATCAATCAATTACAAAAAACAAGAAAAAGACATGGTGCAATACAACTGGATTTAGTTCACTGTATGAGTACAAAATCAAACTATACAATACCCCTAGTATTGTTCTTGGCATCTGTTTCTATCTATGGATATAATTTAGAAGGACAGCCACATCATGGAGATGAGATAAACTATCTTGGATGGGCAGGAAACTATATTCATTTGATAAACACAGGAGATTTTTCTAACACGTGTTTGATATCAATTGATAATTGTGATTCATTATACCACATACCTGCGCATGGTGCCACATACAGCCCGTTACGCATGGTTTTGATTGGAGCGCCGCTAAGTCTTGAACATCAAGACACTGGCAACTATTATGATTGGTCTTGTTACTGGTTTACTTGTTATAATTTTCACAATGCACCAACTATTGAGCAAATGACTGCAGGGCGTGCATTATCTCCAATCTTTGGAGCACTTGGCGTAGTTGTTGCATTTCTCATTGGAAAGATTCTCTTTAGCAGAAATGTTGGAATAGTTTTGTCACTTGTTTTCATGTTTTACAACCTTTGGGTGTGGTACAGTAGAACCATAATGACAGAGGTTCACTATATTTTCTTTAGCATGCTTGCACTATTGCTTTTGCTTTATTCTTTTAAAACAGGTCATCTAAAAGTAAAGTATTTGGTTTTAGGCGGAGTTGCATTTGGCTGTGCACTCACTTCAAAGCTATTGGCTATTGAATTTTCCATGTTATTTGTAGGAATTATTTTATTGAATGGTCTGTTAAAAACACAATCAGGATCACCCGTAGACAAGAGACAGATCTTAAAAATTAGTGTGACAATTGTTGTATTTTTTGGTATTGCAATGTTTGCTTTTCTGCTAACAGAGCCAGGATTTTATAAAAATCCTATTCTTCAAATCAAATCTATGAAATCAGACATGGACAACTATAACAGAGACGTTTGGTTCATCGCATACCCTACCATACAAGGATTACAGCCTACCAGAATGCTCTTGCTCTTTTACTATACCTTGTTTCCAAGTCCAACAGAGAATACCATTCCAGGAGCATTTCCAAATTCCACTTTTAAACTAGGATGGGATAGCCCGCTCACTTATTCCAGCATACCGTTAACCATCTTTTTCTTTATTGGTATTGGGTATGCAATTCATAAAGTACGAAGATCAAAGGAATGTATTCCAGAGGCACTTGTCTTGATTTGGTTTGTGAGTACCTTCATCACTACTCTCATGATTGCAAGAGATCTTTCACTTGAGAGATACATGTTACCATTTCTGATCTCAATCATAGTCATTGCATCTTATGGATTTTGGAAGTTTGCAAGGCATGTTGCAAGCAAAAAAATACAAATTTCATTTGTAGCATGTGCTTTACTTGCTCATGCAGTCACTTCAATGTCATACTGGCAAAAGATCTATTTTTCCCCTGGAACATTCTGGACAAATCCATTGCCATATGGAACATTACAAGAGTCTCTTGTAAATCCAGTCACATTATTTATTAATATAACATTCATGATATTTTTTGCATACCTGGCAACAATTCAATTCAAAAACAAGACAAGAATAACAGTGTAAGTCAGATCATTCTTCAGCATCACAGTCTTCGAGCCTATTTTTATCATAGTATAGTTTGTTGTTCTCAATTTTCACAATAGACCCAGTCAAGAAACACATCTCACTTCGTTTTCCATTCATCTCTATTACAATAATTGATGAAACATCCTCACATGGTACAGAAACCAAGAGAATTGCATCCTTTTGGTCATTTTGAGCCTCAACCCAACAAGCATTAGGCAGAATGGTTTTACACTCTACAGAGTTTGGCAATGATATATTCACAGACATACAAGGAGGAAATCATATAACATGTATTATAGATTATTCGAAAATTCCTCATCTCCCATTACAGAATTAAAATCATGAAAAATCATACGTTTTAACAAATCTTGCGATAGTAGAATTGAAATATTTAGAAGACCATTTACTAGCAGTTGAAAAAGTCCATCCTTTCAATGGCAATAGGAGGATGTGTTGTTCTAGTCATAGCATTTTTCCTGTCCATTTTCCTACCAGTGATTCCCATCTCTGAAAAATATAGCATGTCAGTAGATCCTATAATAGTAAAAGACGACATGGGTACTGAGACACATGTTGCAATCAGAAACACAGGTACAAACACTCTGACTAATATCATTGTACAATACGGAGGGGCTACAAAACCAGATGTCATTCCAATATTAAATCCAGGAGAAAAGATTTCACTCTCCCCTCCAGATGGAAGTGCACTCGATCAAGTCCAAGTAACATCAGACCAAGGAATCAACATAACCAAAGAATACAGAACTCCTGCAAGCATTAGCTTTGTTGGAAACTCTGGTTATGGAGGATAGTTTTTGTACAATGATTCAGCCAATGAAATGACTTGATTATAAACAAGCCTAGCCAGAATATTTTTTTACAAGTTTGATCAATTTTGTGGCAATAATTTCGACATCAGAAGTTGGCAATACAACACACATGATTATACCATACCTACCAAGTGGTGTAGTGATACGTTTTGCCTTTTCATATTTTGCCATGGCATAAAGAGGTTCACCAAGTGTCCTCTGAGATCGTCTGGTCACCCATCGCAATGCTGCATCAGCTAGTGATTTTTCCATATCTTCTTTTGTTTGAAGACTTTTGGTTCCTGGGCGTTCTTTGAAATACGACTCAGTCCTATATGATATTGCCACCAGCATGACATCTTTGTCAGATTGCATTATTTCATCGCAGATTTTTTCAAGATCCATGTTTTTTTCCCGAGAGGATGTCTCCCTTGTCATAACACTTGTCAGCAAAATCAAATAGTCCAATTGATCTATTTACTAGTTTGGGTGCATTTGTACGATCATCATTTGCCTTGTCAACCAATGATTGTGCAAAATTGCGTAATGCATTTGCTTTGTTATACCATGCATTTGCATACTCGGGATTTAGCTCAATTGCCTTGTCATAACAGGCAATGGATTCTTCAAATTGCTTTAACCTAGATAGAACAATTCCCTTGTTATTCCAAGCACTTACATGATTTGGATCTATTTCAAGGGCTTTATCATAGGCAACTAGAGCATCCTCATTATTACCATTCTTTGCATTTTCATTTCCTGTGGTATACCAGGAATTATGGTCAGCATCGCTCATACAAAATTACATTACTTGGCTCTATTTTAAGAACAAGACGTCATCCTACACAATTATAGAATATAAAATAATTATTTACCAAGACATCAAACCCCAAATTTTTAAAAAACGATTTAAACAAAAATGAACGTGGCTTGATTCTAATTTAATAGTAATATAATCATGTAAAAAAATTATTCATAAAATACATAGTTATTTGAATAATTTAATTATTTATTGTGTATCATGATAAGTTTTTATGAATCATTTTGAATTTCAATGACTAATTGCCTACATTTATTGACGGTCATAGTTCAAAAAATTCGTCACGCAAAGAATTAGAAAGACTAGTAGACTTGCCGCCTGATAAATTTGGAGTCACTCACCTAGAGATATTTCTCAATAAAAATGAGGACAAGATTTACTGTATACTAGATGCCCCAGACGAAGAATCAATATTGAAACACCATAAAGCAGCAGGTTTCAAGTGTGATTTTATCACACAAGTTGATCAAATAAAGACAGAGAAAACTACAAAGATTGAAAAACTTGTCACCTTGGGCCAGATGAGCTCAAACATCAGCCATGACCTCAGAAACCCAATGTCAGTAATTAAAAACTCGGTAGACTTGCTAAGTATCAAGTACAAGGATCAATTCAATCAAGGAGTTTTAGAACAGATATCAAAGATAGACCGTGCAATTTTTAGTATGAGTATGATGATAAATGACATACTAAATTTTGCAAGAACCCAATATCTGCATTTAGAAGATCATTCTCTAGTAAATAACATAACTCACTCTGTTGCACCAATTAAAATTCCTGCAAATATCAAAATAACATTTCCACAAAATGATATCATACTAAAATTTGATGGTCCAAAACTAGAATCTGTCTTTTACAACTTGATAATGAATGCAATTCAATCCATCGGTGAGAGTCAGAATGGTGAAATTATCATAAAACTTGTTGAAAAAACAGATGACATGATTCAGATCCAGATTCAAAATTCAGGCCCTCCAATACCAGAGGAACTATTGACCAAGATATTTGAGCCCCTTTTTACCACAAAACAACATGGAACTGGGCTTGGCTTGCCAAGCTCCAAGAATGTCATAGAGCAACACCATGGAACAATACATGCCTCAAACAATCCTACTACATTTACCATCACATTACCAAAGCATATTGAAAAATTACTTCCAGTAGACAAGAGATAAAAAAGTTACAATTGTTTCCAGGCTATTACCAGTCTTTGGTTGGATCGCCTGAAAACATGTTTTCCAAGTGTTCTATTATTTGAGATGAGCCACCATCTATTCCCCATGTCACCATTATGAGATGCCTGTCTCCAAGAGGCATTGTCAGTCGTCTCAGACTTTCGTACACTGCCAAGACATACCTGCCTTTTCCAATTTTTGGTGCAAAGGTTCTTCTTATCTTCCAGGCATTTGCGGCATAACGCAGAGTCTCTTTTGTTTCCATATCATTTAGAAATGGCTCTACGCCATCACGTATCCGAGTATCTAGCTCATTCCCATCATTGTCAAAGATTGTCGCAGATCTAATCTGTTTGTCAGTATGCATGATGTTTTCAAGAACTCGATCAAAATATTGGATAGATTGGGACATGGGTAGTATATACACTTGATTGCATATAAGATTAGTAGTAAGTCCATCAAAATAATACTCACAATCAATGAAATATCTCAAATCATGAAAAAGACTGGATCCCTTGTAAAATACATTATAAAATAAAATGGTCAATGTAACCAAGACGAAGAAAACAAATAGGAAATTTACTCAAATAATGTGTAGTACAACTTTTCCATTATACCTTAAGCATAATTTTAACAGAATGGATTCTGGGTGTAATGAGGCATATTTGTGATAGTTATCTCGACGCATTTTGTAAAATTCTAAAATTCCCTTGAGGGGTTTTGTTCA
>JAJPEA010000021.1 GCA_023252335.1 Nitrosotalea sp. | reverse complement strand
CCACTCTTTCTTTGAGTCTCATAAAACTCGAAAACGTCTTTTAGTTTCTTTGTAAATTCTTCTTTTGAAATGTCTTGAAGCTGGCCTTCAGCGGCATTGTGTATGTACATGAGGTCTATACAATCTAGTCCGAGATTTTTCATGCTACGATTTAGCTGGTCTTGCAGGTATGGTATTGTCATGCAGTGATACCCTGATGAAATGTCCCCTGATTTTATCACGCCTGGTTTTACAAGTGTATTTTGTATATTGACCCAAAAATCTTCGTTTATGTCTCCGTCATTTGTAACATACCCATTTTTTGTACTGATGAAAATCTCATCTCTTTTTGCATCACCTGATTGTACAAGTTCCGCAATTGCCTTTCCAACCGACCTCTCTGCTTTTTGTGCCCTGTAATTGATTGCGGTATCAATTACATTGATTCCTGACTTGACTGATGTTTTTATAGCCGCTGAGACTAGGCCGTCTGTTGAATTATCTGCGTTGCCAAGATATGTCCCAATTCCAACTGATGATAATGTAAGACCTGCAAATTGCTTGAAATGATTCTTTGATACCTTTGATTGTCTTTTTGCAAAACCTGCAGTGCCATCCTGTGTTGCAAAACCTGAGATCATGTGTCTTGATTCTAATACGTACGATTTAATCCTACTGTGAAGTCCTTAGGAAAATGCAAATTAGAAATGAAATGACAAACAGAACACCTGTTATTCTACTGTATGTAACAAATCCCTGCATTATTGGAACGAGTTCATCTACATTTTGATAATTTTTCTTTAACAATTTTCCATATTTTATTGCCATGGGTATTGTTGCAAGTGTGATCAATGATATTGTTGGAAATATTCGTAGTATGGCAGATATTGCAATTACTCCATAAATGATGATTGGAAACATCCATACCATTGCTGCAGCTTTTTGTTTTCCAAGCATTATCACAAGCGTCTTTCTGCCGTGTTTCTTGTCTGCATCAAAATCAGGAAATGAATTTACAAAAAGAACCGTTGATGATAACACGCCTGAGATGACTCCTGCAATGATTGGCTCTAGTGTTATGTGCGAGCTCTGGACAAAATATGTACCAAGAACTATCATGGCGCCTTTTATTGCTACAAACATCTCGCCCAAACCCGAGTCCACTATTCTTGTTGAATAAAAATAAATGGAAACAATTGCAAATCCCAAAATTACTGCAATTGTTATTCCCCTCTCAAATACGAAAAATGCTCCAACTGCAGAGCCAAGTATTAACATCAATACTCCTGCGCGATACACCTGTTTTGGCTGGAGTAGTCCTTCTGGCAAAACTCCGGTTCCTCCGCTGAACTTTGTTCTTTTGGTATCGGTATCTATCTGTCGTTTATAGTCCCAATAGTCATTGAGCAAGTCTACACTTGCATGCAGTGCTGCAACTCCTACAAATGTCAGAGCTGCAAATCCGATATCAAATGTCTTGTTTTGCCAACTGTTTATTGCAAGTCCGAGACACACTGAAATGATTGATGCAAGAAGAAATCTTATCCTAACTGCTCTCAGCCAAACCTTTAGCATGGTATTATTGCAAAATATGGATTATTTTGATATATGCCTTGAAGGCTATCGTAGTTTTTCCAAATCGACACTTTCTATTGGTTTTCTACCATTGAATCCTTCGTCTTTTCCATGCCAGAATTTTATTTCAGTCTCTCCTTGTTTCCAGCAAAGCCATATTTCTTCATTGAACATAAGTGATGGAAAGTCCATCAGTCCTTGATCAATGCTTTTGACTGACACACCTGTTGCCTCTAGATCCTCAATTGATTTGTAAAAATTTGTAATTGCCGAATTGAGTTCCTGTTTTTTTATGATATAATCCTTAAAGCTTGCCATGTACTTTGGATTTGTTTCAAAGTCTGTTTGTATTTTTACGACTTGGTCTTTTGCAGCAACTACCTTGTTGAATTTTTCTATTATTCCAGGAAGCATCTTGTTTGCCTGCTCTAGTGTAAAATGGGAAAACATTATTTTTTAACAATTGTCAGGCAGTTAAAAGTATTAGCAGTGATGTTATACTATGGATGATATTGTTTCTCCAATGATTCTTGATGCAAGATGTGATGTCCTGTCTTTGATGTCATAGTTTGGGCATACCTCCATTATGTCAAATCCACGCATGCCTTTTTTTGCAATGGACTTGAGAAGCAGAGCCACTTCGGTATTTCCAAGGCCTAGGGGGACTGGAACAGAAACCCCTGGTGCAAATGCCGGATCAATTACATCCATGTCAAGTGACACATACACATTCTTGCCTATTTTATTTAGAATTGTTTGCTCGATTTTTTGCATGCCATCTCGAATGATATCAAATGGCGTGATGACCTTGAGGCCGTATTTTTTGATATTGTCTATTTCTTCTTTCTCTGGAGTCCTAATTCCTATCTGGATGCTTGTGTTCACATCTATGTATGGTAGGACATCGTAGAAGACAGAGCCATAATACCCATGAATGGAACTGATAAAATCTGGATGCGCATCAAAGTATACTAGAGATAAAGGGCCATATTTTTTTGAGACTGACTTGATTATTTCAATTGATATTGAATGATCGCCTCCAATTGATATCGGAATTTTAGAACTTGAGACAATCTTGTCTATTGTATCTTTGATCTGGTTGCGTTCTATGTTGCCATGATCATAAACTTTTTTGGTAATTTCATCTAGCGGCAAGCCAAGAGATATCTCGTCTCCGCGCTGGTATGTGTCCCTTATTGATGAAATCTCTCTTATCTTGTGTGGTGCATCAGATGTTCCTTTTCGAAGTGCATGAGACTTTGATTCGTCGGGAATTCCAACAATGACAATTTCTGCATCATCAAAATTGTCTGTGTTTGCCCAACAAATATTCATCACCTAGTTGAGATCCTGCAATTATTAAAAATGCACGTAGGTTTGCACAATAGATCATTTAGATCCAATAAACAACTTAGCTGAGTTTTAACCATTCTAGCTGATAAAACACTATTATAACGAATTTCAAACCGTTGTCATATGATACAAGGAGCAGGTGAAACTGTTTTGAGACGAGTGCTTCTTCCACATTGGATGGAGATAATGGCAGGAATTCTCATAGGCACCAGTCTTATTTTGATCTCACACAAGTAAAATTTTACAATTACCGTTCTAGTTTTTGTAAGTGATATCTCCAGCTAGCAAGCGCTGTACTCTGCCCCTGTTTGATAAAAGCAATGCACCTGTCTTGTCTATTCCTATTGCCTTGCCTTTTAGAATTCCAGTGGATGTTGTTGCGGTGATATTTTTTCCAATTGTAGATGATCTCTTGGACCATTCTTTTCTAATTTTTTCAATGGAATCTGATACTACACTGTTGTAGCTTTGTTCAAGTTCTAGCAGAAATTGTTGTACCAATTCTACGGGATTTCCATTTTGATCTTTTTTTATCAGAGTTGTAATGCCATAATTTCTTTGATTTGCCTTGATTGACTTTGTTACAGTCTCTGGCTTGATTTTAAAATTAATTCCTACTCCTATTATGATATAGTCTATCTTGTTTGATTCTATTGATGCATCAATTAGAATGCCTGCGATTTTTTCCCCTTTTATGGTTAAGTCGTTTGGCCACTTTAGTTCCGTCTTTATCTTTAGGGTTTTTTCAATGGATACTGCAAGCGCAAGCGATGTGATCATTGGAAATAGTGATGTGTATGAAGACTCGAAATTTGGCCTCAACAGTATGGACATCCATATGCCTCCCTTTGGTGAGACCCATTTTCGATTCAATCTGCCCCGTCCTTGGGTTTGCCTCTCTGCTATTACCACTGAACCGTTTTCATGGGGTTTTTGTGCAAGTTCTAGTGCAAAATTCTGTGTAGAATCAATCTTGTCAAAATAATATATTTTTCTACCAATGATATCTGTCTGGAGTCCATCTGAGATCTCCCATGGCAAAAGTAGGCTTGTACTTGTATGCAACCTGTAACCTGTCTTTGGTTTTGATTCTATCTTGTATCCAAATGATTGGAGTTTTTTGATATTTTTCCAAACAGCAGCTCTGCTCAATGATAACGTCTTGCTAAGTTTTTCACCTGACACAAACTCTGGTTGGTGTGACTTGAGTAGTGTGATTATCTTGTCAAAGGTTGTTTCATCAAAGGACGTGTACATGTGAAAACAATTATCGACCAAAATTAATGAAAATTATTCACTCAGTAATTTTTTGACGTTCTCTTCTAGAAAATCATTAGTTCCAAATGCAACATCTCGCAGTATTCCTTTTTTGTCAATCAATATTGTTGATGGTGTACCGCGCAATGCAAACTCATCAAAGATGTATGCGGAATATTCCTTGCTCTTGAGATATTGTTTGACGCGTTCAATTATTTCTAATTTCTGACTTTCACTATATGACTCGTAACCTGGAACATTTGCTTGTATGATTTCATCTATCTTGGATTGGCTGATTGGACCGTCTTCTTTTTTGAGCAAGTCCATTGCAACTGGGAATGGAATCTTGTATGGAATCTTGTTTCCATCAACTAGCTGATTGTATTGACCAAGTGCCTTTAGGGTCTCACCAATTACCTTGCCCTCTGTGAGCAATAATCTTAGATTCTCCGTTGTGTTTTTATCAAAATCTTCAAACGCTGTTGCTATCCCAAGAACTGTGACACCTTCTTTTCTGTATTTTTGGTAAATGTCAATTGCTTGTGGAATGCCATACATGAAACAGCCAGGACAATTTACTTGAAACACTTCAATTAAAACAACATTATCTTTTTCCTTGTCGATATTAGTTGGTAATCCTTGAACCCATTCTGATACTTTGAGATCTGGACTTTTTGTGCCTATTTGCGCTGTCATGCCAAATCCATCTTGCGAATTATTGATATCTGTTTCTTTATGAATGTGAATCTTAATTTTTCATTCGTTTTTTGATTCATAAATCTTTTATATACCGTTAGCGAATCGAAATCGATGTCTAACAAAATAGCATTACTCTTGCTTACTGTATCTGTTATGATGACATCTGTGTTAGTAGCTAGTTTGCCACAAGCAAATGCTTTGATCCAAAGAGACTTTTCAATAACCGTCGACACTCCAACAACTGCAAGTCATGGTTTTAGCAAAGTATGCGGTAACCACCTCTGCACAATGGGTGAACACGCACGGTGGATAAACACATTATGGCAGTCACAAAGAGCAGGTATGATGGCAAGCACATCAGGTAATACAAATGGCATGAGCATGAACGGTATGAGCATGCACACTATGAATGGCACAAATGGTATGGACATGAAAGGTATGACCATGCACACCATGAATGGTACAAAATAATTCCAGTGGATTTTACCACTAACTCTTTTTATCCAGTGAACCATTTTATCATAATTCTTTTATATGCCCACCCGTCAACCTAAAACATGTCCAAAAAAATAGCATTACTTTTGTTTACAACATCTGTGCTTTTGACATCAGTCATCGCAGTATTTGTTCCACAAGCTAGTGCTTTGACACAAAGTACAAAATTTGACACCATAAACACTGCAAGCTTTGGCCACAGTGTAGTATGTGGTGATCATGTATGTGCTCCTGGTGAACACAATGCATGGGTAAATGCAGTATGGTCGTCACAAAAACTAAGTTATGACAAAATTGGCTCTGCTCAACATGGAGAGGATGTTATGAATGCACTCGCAGGCGCTGGTTCATTTCATACAAGCAACACCATGAATAACAACATGAGTACAACAAATGGCACTATGAACAACATGGGTGCAATGAATGGTACCATGAACATGGGCAGCAACATGACATCATCAATGTCAACGCCATCCAAGTAACAAAAAATAATTTCCATCTATTGGAAATAAAAACCGTTTTTTAATTTCTTTTCTTAAAGTGTATGCTTAGAAGTTAACATCAAAGCCGCCCATGTCTCCTGGGCCGCCATCACCGTGAAAATCTCCACCGCTAAAGTCTTGTCCTGAACCTGCATCATGACCGCTTGTGTCTTGTCCGCCACTCATGTCATGGCCGCTATCCATGTACTGGTCTGGTATGAAACTTGTCATGACCATGCCCATAAAACCCATCATTGATGAGAACATCATCATATCCATTATTCCCATAAACATCATTGATGGAATGATACCCTTGTTTTGTTCCATGTGCTGTTCAAGTTTTTGCTTGTCTCCACTCTTCCACATGGTCACCATTTGATCCCAGTTTTGCTGTAACTCAAATCTCCTTTCTTCTAATTCCTTGTTACCCTTGTCAGTTAGTGTAATTTCTTTTTTGGGACCAAACCAGCCTTTTTTCTCAATGATTACCGTGAAACCTTTTTCTTCAAGGCGTGCAAGCAGGCTGTTCAATTCTTGACTGTCAATCTTTGTCATTTTCAAGATCTTTTCAAACTTTTTTGCACCCTGGCTTATTGCACTGAGTACTATCACATCATTTGGTTCTTGTTCCACGGTATCATTATTACAATTGCCCTATAAATCGGTTATTCCGCAAGACATTAAGCCCGCATGACATTGTAAAAAACATGGAACAAGATTCTTACACTGATGATGATATCAAAAAAATTTATTCTCTAAAAAATATTGCAGTGGTGGGCATGTCAAAAAATCCAGACAAGGCAGCACACTATGTTCCAAAATATTTGATTGATAATGGATTTAATGTAATTCCTGTAAATCCAACTACAACAGAAATTCTTGGAAGAAAATGCTATCCGACTCTACTTGACATTCCAGGTACCGTTGATGTGGTTGATGTCTTTCGACCCTCCGACCAAGTCTTGCCAGTAATAGAAGAATCTGTAAAGATAAAACCCAAAGTCATATGGCTGCAAGAGGGAATACACAATCAAGAGGCAGAAGATGTTGCAAGAAAATCTGGAATACCAATAGTTGTCTTTAACCGATGCATGCTTGCAGAACATCAAAGGTTGTTTTAAGACATGTCAGATGATTTTGCAGCATTTCACAAATCACTTTTGGACTTGATCAAGTCTTTTGAGCAAAAAAATGTCTTGGTGAAGATGAACTCTGATCCTGATTCTAATATTATTAGAATTTACGGCGAGCGCTCAGATGGATTGGCTCTTGCAAAGACGGGACTTGACGAAATTGAAGAGCTTGCCCTTACAACTGCAGAGCACCATCCATACTGGGGCTTGGTGTATAATGGCTCACAAATTCTAAAAATTGTGCTTGAAAAATGGAATGGTACTCTGACAGATGATGAGATAATACAAATCAAATGGCACGCAGATGAGATAAAAAATTCCTCTGGCAATGCCAATTCCCACAGCCATGATGAATAATCTCCAGCAAAGATAAATAGCAAGCAACATCAGATGAGGACATGCCAATAAAGATTGGCCTTTTAGGTAAGACTAATACTGGTAAAACCACTTTTTTCAACGCCGCAACACTAGCTGGTGCCGAAGTCTCGACTTATCCATTTACAACAAAAAAACCAGAACGAGCGTTTGGAAATGCAATCACGCCATGTGTCCATACTGAATTTAACATCAAGGACAATCCACAAAATTCCAAATGTACTGATGGTTGGAGGTTTATTCCAATTGAGCTAATTGACCTTCCAGGATTGATAAAAGATGCATGGGCAGGAAAGGGACTGGGCAACCAATTTCTTTCAGTGGCTACTCAATCTGATGCAATACTACATGTTGTTGATGTATCAGGAAGTGTTGATGCTGCTGGACGAATTGCAGAAATTGGAAGCGGCGACCCAATTGCTGATGTCTCTGATATTGAAGAGGAGCTCATCATGTGGTATCTCAAATTATTAGAAGGCAACAGGGATAAAATATCTAAACTCATCCAATCTGAAACAGAGCCTATTGTTGCAATAACTGATGTGTTTCGTGGAATAGGTGTCAAGGAAGGACATGTCAAGGAGGCATTAAAGACAACAGGTCTTGAAGACAAGCACTTTGAAAACTTTGACATGCATGATAGCAAAAAATTTGCAGCGACTCTACGAAAGATATCAAAACCTACACTTATTGTTGCAAACAAGGTTGATGTTCCAGGTGCTGAAAAAAACTTTGATAGACTACGAGAAAAATACATTGATACCATAGTTATTCCTGCAAGTACAGACAGTGAGCTCTCACTGAGAAAGGCTGAGCAAAAAGGTCTCATCAAATATGTGCCAGGATCAGAGCAGTTTGATATCTTGCACAAGGAGCAATTAACAAAGAAACAGCTAGATGCACTTGACTTTATCACACAGGGAATATTGGGAGAATACATGAGAACTGGTGTCCAGTTTGCAATCAATGTTACAGTATTCAAGTTGCTAAAGATGAATGCGATATATCCTGTTGCAAACCCTGAAAACTTTACTGATAAAAAAGGACGAGTTCTTCCTGACTTGTTTTTGCTCAAAGATGGTGCAACAGTTGAAGACCTTGCAAAAGAGATACACACAGATCTTACAAAAGGCCTACTTTATGCAAAAGATGTACGATATGGAGTAAGGCTTCCTGTGAATTATCAATTACGAGACAGAGACATTGTATCACTGGTTAGTGCACAAACAAAAAAATCCTAGTTTTCTATACCTATTTTCTCTTGTTTCATCCAGAGTGTCTTGGTCTTGTGATCAATCAGTGTGATGTTCATGTCTGAAATTTGTTTTCGTATTGCGTCTGCTTCCTGGAATTTTTTCTGACTGCGCAATTCATTTCTCTGCTTGATTAAATTTGAGATTTGATTTTTTTCATCATCTGTGACTTGGACTACTCGTAGACCAAGAATTGATGACATTTGCTGAAATGTTGGCAAAACCATGTCTGATATTTTCTTGGTAATCTTTTCTGATGATGCAAGTTGGTTGATGTTTTTAACCAGTTTAAAAAATGCTCCAAGTGCAAGTGGCGTGTTAAAGTCTGAATCTAGCGCATTGTCAAATTCTGTCTTTGATTCCTGGATGATGTTTTTGACTGGGGCAAGATCCTCTGTTGGCTGTGAATCGTCTGATAAAATCATCTCAAAGTAACAGTTTTCCACTTGGCGCCATTTTATTATGGTCTCTTTTAGAATGTCTTCGGAATAATCAATTGGTTTTGTATAGTGGCCTGACAGACAAAACAGCCTAACTATGTTTGGCCCCCATGTTTTTAGAACATGGTCAATTGATTTTGTATTTCCTAATGACTTTGACATCTTTTCTCCGTTTATTGTAACCATTCCCACATGCATCCAAATCTTGGCAAAATTGATTCCAGAAAAAGACTCGGATTGTGCTATCTCATTTTCATGGTGGGGAAATATTAGATCGCGTCCTCCTCCATGTATTTCAAAATTGCTTCCAAGATATTTCAGACTCATTGCAGAGCATTCAATGTGCCACCCTGGTCTTCCCTTGCCCCATGGACTGTCCCATGTGGGGGAATCATCTGCTAATTTCCACAGCGCAAAATCTAGGGGATCTTTTTTTGTCTCGTCAACTTCAACTCGTGCACCTGAGATAAGCTCGTCTGTTTTTTTCTTTGAAAGTTTTCCATATTCTTTGAATTTTAAAACTGCAAAGTACACTCCGTTTTTGGACACATATGCAAATCCCTTGTCTATCAAACCCTGTATGAGGTCAATCATGTTTGCAATGTGCTCTGTGGCCTTTGGGTACAGGTCTGCTCTTTTTACATCAAGTTTATCAAAATCAGCAAAATAATTTTTTATGTATCGAGTGGTGATTACATCTGCTGTTGTGTTTTCGTTTTTTGCACGATTAATTATCTTGTCATCAACATCGGTAAAATTTTGTACGAGATTTACCTTGGCACCCTTTGACTCGAGATATTTTCGTAATGTGTCAAATACAATGATGGTTCTTGCGTGTCCTATGTGACTCTCATCGTATACGGTAACACCACACAAGTAGATTCTAACCAAGTTTGTAGTGTCGACATTTTTTTCTGCAACTGATAGAGTGTCAAAAATTCTCAAATCTTTCATCCTTGCAATGTGCATGGAGTCGCCATGGTTCTTTTATGTTCGCTTTTCTTGTGCATTCTGTAGATCTTGTCTACATCAGATATGGGTATCTCTGTAATCTTGGCTGTCTCGTCAACTGCAAGGCCCTTGTCAATGATACAATGCAATATGGAATCAATTTCTTCATAGTTTAGTCCAATCTCTGTCTCAGCGATGTGACCTTCCCACAAGTGTGGGCCACTTGGTTTTGAGATTATGCTCTGCGACAATCCCAGACTCTTTGCAAGCTCACGTATCTGGGTTTTGTATAGTGATACGATTGGCATCAAGTCTGATGCGCCGTCTCCGAATTTTGTAAAATACCCAATTAGAAACTCACTCCTGTCAGAAGAGCCTAGAACAAGAGAATTTCGTGCATTTGCATAATAGTATAACATGTTTGCCCGTATTCTTGCCCCAAGATTTGCAAATGACAAGGGATTTGATTCCAAGTACTTGGCGTACTCTTTGTGGATAAATCCAATGTCGATTAGCTTGTATTCTAGTGAATAAGTGTCAACTATTTTTATTGCGTCTTCTGTCTCGCTGTTTGGCGTAATCTTTGAGTTTGGCATGATTAGCGCAAGTGTTTTTTCTTTGACAAATTTAGCACATATTGCTGCAATTACTGCAGAATCTATTCCACCGCTTAGGCCAAAGACTAGACCGTTTGACTTTCTTTTTTCTAGCTCAGTTTTTAAAAAATTACCAATGTTATTTTGGATTGAACCATAATCTTTCTTGACTAGATCTTCGATTATTTTATGATTCAATGTTTTTTAAAATGTCTATAAGAAATTAAACTTATCAAACGTCTAGGTAAATTCCGTCTTTTTTTACTTCAACTTTGTATGTTTGCAGTTTGACACCTTTGATATAGTCTAATAGTTCGCCGGTCTTGATGTTATAGTGCCAAAAGTGAAGTGGGCACTCTACTATATCGCCGTCAAGTTTGCCTGGAGCTAGCGAGCCATCTTGGTGGACACATACTGAATCTAGTGCATGAAAACCGTCTTGATTGAATATTGCAATTCTCTTGCCATCTACACTAAACTCTCTTCCCTTGCCCGGGGCAATTGCATCTTTTTCTGCTACTTTTTTCCACGCCATGTTTTGTAAAACAAAATCCATCCAATATTTAGATTGCCATTTCTGATACTGTTTTATACCCCGTAAAATTGTGATTTACCATGAGCCAAGTAAAGGATCAAAGCCTCTCAGAAAAGGGAAAAATGTCATATGAATGGGCGCGCGATCACATGCAGATTCTAACTAATACTGTATCTCGATTAAAAAAATCACAGCCACTCAAGGGCTTGCGCATAGGAATATGCTTGCATATCACAAAAGAGACATCTGTCTTGATCATGGCTGCAAAAGAACTTGGTGCTGACGTAAGTGCATGTGCTGCAAATCCTCTTTCAACACAAGACGACATTGCAGCATTTTTGGCTGAAAATGGAATTCATATCTATGCTTGGACAGGCCAGACTACGGAAGAATATGATTGGTGCATTGAACAAATGCTCAGCCACAAGCCTCAGATTTTGACAGATGATGGTTCTGACAGCCACAGCAAGATACATGGAAACAAAAAATTTGCTTCAATGAATGTCCTGGGTGGAACTGAAGAGACCACAACAGGTGTCATACGACTAAAGGCACTTGCAAAAGAAAAGAAATTGAAATATCCGGTAATTGCAGTAAATGATGCATATACCAAACACATGTTTGACAATAGATATGGAACAGGTCAGAGTACAATTGATGGTTATCTGCGTTCCATGAACTTGTTGATTGCAGGAAAACGTGTTGTTGTTGCAGGATATGGTTGGGTGGGAAGAGGTGTTGCATCAAGATGCCGTGGAATGGGTGCCAAAGTTTGTGTTACTGAAGTTGATCCTGTGAGAGCATTAGAGGCTCACATGGATGGTTTTGAAGTTGCTCCAATGGCTGAAGCCGCAAAAACTGGTGAAATATTTATCACTGCAACAGGCCAGACTGGAGTCATTAGAAAAGAGCACATCTTGACAATGAAGAGCGGTGCAATAATGGGCAACGTAGGTCACTTTGATGTTGAAGTTGATGCTAAATTCTTGTTAACTGAATCAAAATCTGTAAGAGAGGTAAGACCAAATCTTGACGAATGTGTCTTGAAAAATGGCAAAAAAATGTATCTCATTGGAAAGGGAAGAATTGCAAACTTGGTTGCAGCAGAAGGGCATCCTCCAGAAGTTATGGCCCAATCATTTTCAAACCAATTATTGTCAATGATTTACATTGCAAAGAATCACAAAAAGATTGGAAAGAATGTGATTACCGTTCCACAAGAGATTGATATCCAGATTGCAATTGATGCACTAAAAGCAATGAATGTCAACATGGACAAGCCAACTCCAGCCCAGATAAAATACGGTCAGAGCTGGGCATAGCTTAAATCAGACACAAACTTTACCCTGATAATGAAAAAGGCAATCATTACTAGTGCACTACCATACGCAAATGGTGAGATACATCTAGGTCATGTTGCATCTACCTATCTTCCTGCTGATATTACCACAAGATTTCTCAAAGTAAATGGAACTGAGGCATATTATTTCTGTGCGTCTGATGATTTTGGTACTCCGATTCTTATCCAATCTGAAAAAGAGAACAAGACTCCGGAAGAATATGTCAAGGTCTGGAACAAGCGAGACCATGAAGACTTTACATCATTTGGCATTGGGTTTGATTTTTTTTACAGGACTAGCTCGCCAGAAAATGTATCCTTTGTGCAGCAAGTGTTCAAGAAATTACAAGCAAATGGACACATTTACGAAAAAGAGATCATCCAGTTTTATTGTACCATAGACAAAAAATTCCTGCCTGATAGATACGTACTTGGAAGGTGTCCCTACTGCAAGGCCGAAGAGCAATATTCTGACTTGTGTGAAAAGTGTGGAAGGGTGCCTGAAGAAATTGAAAACCCAAAATGCTCTATATGCAAAAATCCACCTACCAAAGAAAAAACAAGACACTATTTTTTCAAGCTAACAAACTTTGCAAATGAACTAAACCAGTGGTTAGAAGCTGACTCGTACCTTCAACGAGACGTCAAAAAATATGTGCAAAACTGGATAAAAGAAGGCCTTGTTGACTGGGATGTTACACGAGACATGAACTGGGGTGTTCCAATTCCGCTTGATGATGCCAAGGGGAAGGTATTCTATGGTTGGTTTGACAATCACTTGGCATACATTTCTACTGCATTAAAATTCTTAAATGATAAAGGCATTGATGGCAAAAATTTCTGGAATGATGCAGATATTTACCATTTCATTGGAAAAGACATTGTATATCATCACTATCTGTTCTTGCCTGCAATGAGAATTGGAATTGGAAACGAGTTCAAGCTGCCTGATTATATCCCAACTAGAGGGCATCTCATGCTCCAGTCAAAGAAGATATCAAAGAGTAGAAATTGGTACATTGGACTAAAAGACTTTCTTGGAATTTATCCTGCAGATTATCTTAGATTTTATCTTGCATTGATAACTCCTTACAGTCAAGATGATCTTAATTTTGACTGGGAAGAGTTTGCATCACGGATAAATTCTGAATTAATTGGCAACATTGGAAACTTTGTAAATCGTGCACTAGGATTTACACAAAAAAGCATGGCAGGAGTTGTGCCAGATACTACAGAGTTTGATCAAACCGACAAGGAAGCCCAAGAAAAAATAAATAATTTTTCAAGCGAGCTTGCTGTTTTAATGAAAGACAACAGTCTTGACAAGGCACTGAAAAAAATCATTGAGTTTTCTGCACACTTTAACCAGTATTTCCAGAAAAAAGAGCCTTGGAAAGCAGGTGCCGGCTCGAACAATTGTATATTTATTTCAGTCAATGCCGTGCGTAGCTTGGCAATATCGCTTTATCCATTCTTGCCAGAATCTGCACAAAAAATATGGGAGCAAGTTGGTATGGCAGGTCCAGTATCAGGGCAACCGTGGAGTTCCATGTCTGAAGTTGCAATAAAACCGGGTCACAAGATTGGCACAGCCTCACCTCTGTTTAAAAAAATCGAGGCTGCAGACATCGAGTTAAACAAGGCAAAACTTGGCAAATGAGTCTGCAGTGGATATCACAAGACGGCAAACTCTTGCTTGGGGCAAGAATTGTCAGGACTTTTTCATATGGATTTCTTAGTGTAATTCTTGCAATCTATTTGAATCTGATAGGATTCAGTGATATCCTAATTGGTCTTGTTCTTACTGCCACGCTTGTAAACAGTGTATTTTTCAATCTATTTTCTAGTGCATATGCTGATAAAATTGGAAGAAGAAAGACTCTGATAATCTATGCTGGATTGATGATAATCTCGGCTGTAATATTTTTTGTAACAGACAATTATGTTGCCCTTGTCATTGCGGCTCTGATTGGAACAATAAACGTTACAGGATCTGAGGTGGGGGCGTTTTTGTCACTAGAGCAGGCACTATTGCCACAAACTGTACGTGATAACAAGAAAAGAAACTCGATATTTGCAATCTATAATGCAGTTGGAACTTTTGCCATGTCTGGGGGTGTGCTGTTGGCAGGTCTTCCTTCTATATTGCAAAATTATGGATTTGATAAAATTGGGGCAATCAAGTTGTTGTTTTTGATCTATGCAGCTTGTGCAGTGGCAGTTCTTGCAATCTATCTGATGCTTTCTAAAAACATTGAACCAAAAGACAGTGCACCAAAATCTAGTCTTTCTTTAAAACATCTCTCGCCAAAATCTAAAGATATCATTGCAAAAATGTCTGCACTTTTTGCAGTCGACTCTTTTGGAGGAGGTTTTGTGATACAAAGCATTGTATCATTTTGGTTTTACACAAGATTTGGTGCAGACCTGTCTTCGTTGTCGTATGTCTTTGCAATTGCTGGAGTGCTCACTGCCATATCTTACATGGCCTCTACAAAGATTGCAAGAAAAATTGGGTTGGTAAATACCATGGTCTTTACGCACATTCCGTCAAATGTTTTAATGATACTACTTGCATTCTCCCCCTCGTTTTCTATTGCGGTATCTGTATATTTTGCAAGGATGAGCCTGTCCCAAATGGATGTCCCAACCAGGCAGTCATACCTGATGGGGGTGGTGGGAGAAAATGAGCGAGTACATGCTGCAGTCTTTACAAATACCTCAAGGAACATATCCCAAGCAGTCAGTCCGTCACTAACTGGTATCATCATATCAACACTTTCACTTTCTGCACCGTTTGTAGTTGGAGGAGTCTTGAAGATTTTGTATGACATTGGAATTTTTTTCAGCTTTAGAAAGATAAAACCGCCAGAAGAGCTTTGACTATGATTTTTCCAGGTATGCTAAAACTCCGGTATAGTCAATATCGCCAAGTCCTTGTCTGATTGCTTTTTTGTATATTTGATTTGCAAGCCTTGACATGGGCATGTTTGCATCAAACTCTTTTGCTGTATAGTCTATCTCGTCAAGATCCTTTTGCATCATCTTAAGAAAGAAACTTGGCTCAAATTCCCCTCTTGCCATCTTGGGTCCCTTGTTTGCACTCATTCCTGTCTTGAAATATGTGGAATTCAAGACCTCAAGAAATGTCAACGGGTCAAGACCTGATTTTTTTGCAAGTATGATTCCTTCTGATATTGATAGGGCAAGAATTGCTATCTGTGAATTCATTGCAAGCTTCATTGCGTGACCTGCACCATTTTCTCCCAAGTGAAATGTTTTCTCTCCGACAAGATCCAAGACTGGTTTGCATTTTTGATACGTCTCTTTTTTGCCGCCAACCATTAGTACCATCTGACCCTTTTCTGCAAAACTTGGACCTCCCATTACTGGAGTATCGATCATTGAAATTCCATGGTCTGCAAACTTTTTGGCAATCTTTCTTGATGATATTGGACTGATTGTGCTCATGTCTGCAACAACAAGACCATTGTGTTTTCCCTTGACAATTCCGTTTTTGCCAAAAGATATCTCCTCAATTGCCTTGGCATCTTTTACTATGGTTATGACGATATCGCATTTTTTTGCCAATTCCATTGGCGAGTCTTCCACTTGGATACCTGATTTTTTTAAAAGTTCTGACTTTGACCTTGTTCTATTGTATGCGTGTACCTTGTGCTCTGATGTTGCAATACGCCTTGCAATTGCACTCCCAAGAAGGCCTGTGCCTATAACTCCAACATTCATACCTTATGATTTTTCTCACAGTATTTTTTTCTATTGATGTTATAATGTCAGGGACTTGAATCTTGGGTTGTTGCCAAGGTTTGCAAAATCCTTGTCCATAGAAGCCTTGACTGCATATTCTGAATCAAGCAGTATTGCTTTCTCTAATAACATCAATGACTGGTCAATATCGTTTTGAAGTGATTTGGTACAAGCCTTGTGATATAGTACGTTTGGGTTATCTGGAGTACTAGACAAAATTTTGTCATAGCACGTGATTGCTTGGTCATATCTTCCAAGATAGTGCAGTGCCAAGCCTTTGTTGAGAAGACATACTGCATGATCAGGTTTGTCTTTTAGGATGGTATCATAACATATGATTGCCTGGTCATACTTTCCAAGTTTTCCTAGTGCGTTTCCCTTGTTTGCAAGTGCATCAAAATGGTTTGGCTCTACATCCAAGACCTTGTCAAAATAAAATATTGCATCGCGGGGATTGCCTCGCTTGGCATGTGACAATCCAATATTGTATAGATATTCTAGGTTTGCATCCTCGTCATCAGATGAAAAATTGACAAATCCACTCAACTAGAAACACTTGAAAAATCTTTTAGATAAACTCTATTTTCTTGTTGTATGACACAAGTAATATCTTGGTATTGTGATATGGTATATCGTGGAAAAGATCAGAGCTTGTCCCATATGTCCAGGGTGCGGTTCAAAAAAGTTTGACAGGATATCTTCCGAGAAAACAATTGTCAAGTGTGTAGTCTGCGGAAAAGAGATCACACTCTGATCTGCACTTGGTATTGGTTCCATCTAGGCACAATTTCTGGCCTAGTCGTAAGTTTTTATTTCCTTGATTTTAGTGTCAAGTATGGCTAAAAGTTGGAAAGATGCAGATGTCAATTTAGATCTAATCAAAAATCAAACAATTGCAGTAATTGGCTATGGAATACAAGGGAATGCCCAGGCAAATAATCTCAAAGATTCAGGTCTTAACGTTATAGTAGGTTTACAAGAGTCTGGTGCAAGCTGGAAAAAAGCCCAGCAGGACGGACACAAGGTAATGTCTGTTCCTCAAGCATGTGAGGCTGCTGATGTTATTCACATTTTGATTCCTGACATGGTCCAGGCCAAAGTCTACAAGGAATTGATTGGGCCGCATCTCAAGGCAGGAAAAGCACTTTCATTTTCTCATGCAGCAGCAATCCACTGGGGTTGGATACAAGCTCCAAAGGATGTTGATGTAATCATGATTGCACCAAAGGGTCCTGGCTCTAAGGTACGCGAAACATACCAGCAAGGATTTGGCACTCCGTCAATTGTTGC
>JAJPEA010000120.1 GCA_023252335.1 Nitrosotalea sp. | reverse complement strand
ACGAAGTAATCTCCAACATGGTAAATGTAATCAAAAAAAGAATTGTAGTAAGAACTGAAGAATCAATTAGAAAGAACGAGGAAGATTCAAGACAAATTCTAACTCAAATGCTTCCAAAGGAGGCAGAACTTGGAGGAACATTCTTTGATACTGCAACAGGAGAGATGACAGTGGATGTAAAGCGTCCATGGCTTCTTAACAATCCTGATGCCTTTAACATGCCAGAACTTGTCTCAAAGACAGGCTGGAGGATACGAATCAGAAAAGCAACTGCAAGCCAGTCTTCTACAATTCAAACTATAAACTATAACCTAAAAATTTCCTCAACTGAGCGAAGCAAGCACCTAAGACAAGTAGGTGAGCAAATATTCCGCCCAAAGCTCTCTGAAGATGCAGAGGTCTCACTAATGACACTTGGAGGCTTTAGCCAGGTGGGAAGATCCTGTATGCTGCTTACTACTCATGAAAGCAAGATCCTAATTGACTGTGGCATAAACCCTGGTGCAAAAAATCCAATAGAGGCATTTCCACGTCTTGACTGGCCAAACATAACACTAGACGAGCTTGATGCCGTAGTAATCAGCCATGCCCACTTGGACCACACAGGGTTCTTGCCTGTCTTGTTCAAGTATGGCTACAAGGGCCCAATCTACTGCACCGAGCCAACCTTGCCTATGATGAACCTAATCCAGCTTGATGCGATAAAAGTTGCAGCAGCCCAAGGTCGAGTCCCAATGTATTCTGAGCGCGATGTCAAGCAGGTAATGAAGCAAACAATTCCACTGTCCTATGGAACAGTCACAGACATCTCACCTGACATCAAACTAGTATTTTCAAATGCAGGTCATATTCTTGGCTCTGCAAGCTGCCACTTTCACATAGGAAACGGTAATCACAACTTTGTCTATACAGGCGATCTAAAGTATGGAAAATCCATGCTCTTTGAGAGCGCATCTTGGAACTTTCCAAGAGTTGAGACATTGTTGATAGAGAGTACCTATGGTGCAAAAGAAGACATCCAGTCATCAAGAGAGGAGGTTGAGGGAACTTTTATTAGATCTGTAAACGAGACATTGCGAAACGGCGGAAAGGTATTGATCCCAATTCCTGCAGTGGGTCGTGCACAGGAACTAATGATGGTAATCGATCAATACATGAAACAAGGACAACTAATGGAAGCACCAGTATTTACAGAAGGAATGATCTCAGAGGCAACTGCAATACATGAATCATATCCAGAATATCTTGCACGGGAATTACGACAAAAGATCCTTGAGACAGATGACAATCCATTTGATTCTGAATATTTCACAAACATTGAACACTCTGATGCAAGAGAAGAACCATTGCGAGAAGGTCCATCAATTATCATGGCAACATCTGGTATGCTAGAGGGCGGACCAGTGCTTGAATATTTTAAAAATATTGCACCAGTCCAGAAAAACAAGATCTTATTTGTATCATATCAAGTAAATGGAACACTTGGTAGACGAGTTCTTGATGGTTCAAGACAAGTCTCTGTTGTTGGAAAGGATGGAAAGATTGAGGTTATCAACATCAACTGCTCTACTGAAAAACTTGATGGATTCAGTGGTCACAGTGATTACAACCAATTGATGTCATATATTCACAGGCTGCGACCAAAACTACGAAGAGTAATTGTAAATCATGGTGAGCGACGCAAGTGTGAAAACTTGGCAAGCTCAGTACACAGGATGTTTAGAATTGCAACAACCTGTCCTCAAGTACAAGAAGGAATTAGATTACTTTAGATCGTACTCGGCTCTCCAAATCTTGACACCAGATGGAGTGACAATGATTCTTTCCTCACCGAGTCTTGCAATGTCTGCATCTGCATTTTTTGCAATGCTGTAAATCTCTTCAACTGCCTTTCTTAGCTCGTCCACATTTTTTTGTGCAAGTGGGGTTACCCTGAGGACTAGGATCATTCCCTTTTTGATGTCCTCCTTTACACTGTGTACATCGCTATAGTCCCTCAAAGTTATCGCCTTGAGGTAGGTGGGAGCCTTTTGCTGCTGCATACCTTTGATAGCGATCAACTCCCTCAAAAAGTCTTTCTAGTCAATTGCACTTTACAGACTAGCTTGCGTGACTAGATTCTATACTGTAGGTATTCTGATTCTAAAATAGAACCGGCAGAAATCTCTGATCTTGTACCATTCTTTTCTGTCAGTATTATGATCTGTTGGTCCTTTGGTGCATCCGAATATCGTACTGCAATAGCTGCAGCTAATTTCAAATTTTTCTCAGAGTCATCTCCTCGCAACAGTGAGATTGGACCGACATGATCTTTTGCATCAAACAAAACATCACCAGGCAATGCAAGGGCCTTTAGCATTTCATTTTCATCCTTGTGTCTTCCAACAATGAATTTTGTTTTTTCATCAAATCTAAAATGTCTTCCAATCTTTAACAAATCAATATCATTTGTGTTCGGTGTCTCGGTGTGATGGAAAAGATCTTTTGCTCTAATTGAAAATGCAGGATCAGTAAGCAAACAACCGCCTCCAGCATTTGGCGGATTGTCAAAACCAAACTCTTGGGCCATCTTTAGCTGTTCTTTTCTTGATCGTCCACGGATCATTCCGAGATTTTCTCTTTTTATCAATCCCTCAATCTCTGGCTTTGTTGGTGGTAATAGTGCTGCAGAGAGTGGTCTTACAATAATTCCCTCCAGTCCTGATTCTTTTTCTATTGTCTTTAGTGCAGGAGCAAATTGACTCATTGGTCTTTGTCCCAAAACTTCACCTGATATGATAAATTCTGCACCAATGTCATCCATTACTTTTTTGCCTGCCTTGAACATCATTGATCTACAATCAATGCATGGATTCATTCCAGAACCAAAACCGTGTTTTGGATGTTTTAACATCTCAATGTAATCGTCTCCCAAGTAAACAGTTTTCAAATCAACACCTAGCGAGTCTGCAGTCTCTCTTATTTCAAATCCACAACCTCTACCACAATCAAAATCGCAAAACGGAGTCTTGATTGCAACTGCAGTAACATCAAATCCCTGATTCTGCATCATTTTTACAGCTAGCCTGCTATCAAGACCGCCTGACAATAATGCTACAACTTTCTTTTTCTCTTCCACAAAACCAGAGGATCACTTTCCAATATCTAAACCTTCCAGCAAATATAAAATAGCAAAGAGTTAGAATTGTTGTATTGAACCAACGCAGAAAAAACCTTTTGAAATATTGTACTGATTTAGGATGTGATGCGTTAGTTGCATTTGAACCTGAAAATCTATTTTACATGACTGGGTTTTGGGGCGAGGCAATTGGAATATTGGATAAAAATGGCTGCACAATTGTATCTCCAGAACTTGAAATGGGCAGGGCAAAAGAAGAATCAACTGACTGTAATGTAGTCAAATCCGAGCGTGGAAAGGGCTCTCTTGCCACTCTAGTTACCATATTAAAGAAAAACAAGGTATGCACAGACAGTGACAGTTACAATATCGTAGAGAGTCTCAAGAGGTCTCTTTCCGAAGTAAAATCTTCAACTGAACCGTTTTATCGCGCAAGACAAGTAAAAGACTCACAAGAGATTCTTGTATTAAAAAAAGCATCATCGATACTTGATAAAATGTATGAACTGTGTGTAGATAAAATGACAATTGGCCAGTCTGAGGCCCAGCTTCAGACTCTATTGATGCAATTTGCAATGGAGCAAGAAATGTTTGCAACTGGTTACAAGTCAACACTAAACCCATTGATTATTGCAGGCGGTCCAAATGGTTCTCTGCCACACGCACAAGTAACTGATAGAAAATTCAAAAATGGTGACATGGTTGTAGTTGATCTTACCCTGAGATACAAGGGATATGTCTCTGATGCAACCCGGACATTTGGTCTTGGTTCTGTATCATCAGAGGCAAAAAAAGTCTATGAAATTGTACGACAATCACAAGAGGCAGGGCTCAAGGCAGTCAAGCCAAATGTATCCTGCAAGTCTGTAGATGATGCTTGCCGTAAAATAATTAAAAAGAAAAAGTATGGAAAATATTTCATCCACTCGACAGGTCATGGAATTGGACTTGAAGTCCATGAATTGCCAAATCTTGGTCCATCAAGTACTGCAATGCTATCAAAGAACATGGCAGTTACAGTGGAGCCGGGAATATACATTCCAAGAAAGTTTGGTGTAAGAATTGAAGACTCGGTAATTGTTGGCAACAAAATTGAAGTCATGCACAAGTTTACAAAAGAATTGATTGTTCTATAGATAGACTAGAGATTCCATTATGGCAAATTTCTTATACAAATGTAATTCATTACATTCATGATTTATCAGATGTTACTTTCTTATTCTGTAATTGTACATAACAAGGAAGTTTCCTAATGG
>JAJPEA010000119.1 GCA_023252335.1 Nitrosotalea sp. | reverse complement strand
AATATCAAAACTCAAAATCGTTCTAGTTCTTACTTTGGCATATTTTGTAGCAGAGATAGTTGGAAGCGTTGCTACCAACAGTCTTGCATTGTTGGCTGATGCAGGTCACATGCTAACAGATGTTGGCGGGCTTGCATTGGCACTTTTTGCCATTGTATATACAAGAAAAGAGTCTACTCCACAGAGAACTTATGGTTTTTACAGGATGGAAATTCTTGCATCACTTGCAAATAGTGTTGCACTGATTGTATTATCAATTTACATTTTTTATGAAGGATATCGTCACATATTCCAGTCTCCTGGGATACAAAGCATTCCAATGATAATAATTGGTACAGTGGGATTGATACTTAATCTATCAAGTATCAAAATACTCGGAGGGCATTCCCACCACTCTGAGCAACACGAACATCACGAAGAAGAAAATTTGAACATCAAAGGCGCACGCCTTGAGGTGATCAGTGATACGGTAGGTACGGCAGGAGTCATTGTAACAGGCATCATAATATTTGCAACAAAGTTCTATCTTGCAGATGCGATATTTAGTATTGGATTGGCACTATTCATACTTCCACGAACCTGGTCTCTTATGAAAAAATCAATTCACATTCTTATGGAGGGAACCCCATCAAACATAGATTATGAAGCTGTAAAAAATGCCATACTTGAAGTAAAAGGAGTTACTGGTATCTTTGACTTGCACATATGGACCATAACCTCTGGAATGCATGCATTATCTGCACATGTTGTAACACTTGATCAGACAAGATCGCAGACAATTATCTTGGAAATAAGAGCAATACTTGAACATAAATTTGGAATCATTCGTTCCACTATACAAATCGAGACTTATCACTAGTCTTTCTAGAAATTATGACAACGCCTAGTAGGGAAAGTGCAATTATCATGCCTGCCACAGGGCCAAACTCTGGAACTGCAAGTGCCTGGGCTACCACATCGCTGAATGGCCCAACCTTGTCTGGTGTTACCCCCAGTGAATCAATACACTCTTTTGATTTGCCATACAGATCCCATGTCTTTTGATCCTGCATTATGAAATCATGTTGTTGCTGTAACGTGGCGTTGGGATGCGAGGTCATGTAGCTGCCTAGTTCATTGTTTAACTGGTTGACAGTAGATGTGTAGATGTTTGTTTCTAGTCCTACCTTGAATGGATTGCACACATAGTTTCCAGACTTGTCAAACTCTGCATGTGCAGGACTGGTAATGTATCCAGTAAAGAAAAGTAAAACGATTGTTGGGATGACTGCAAATCTATATGACAATAAAGCCAAGTCGTTGTCCAAGCTATTAAGATTTGGTGATGATTTCTACTATGGTAATCACATAGAGATTCCGGTTTTTCTAAATCTGTGAGATGTAAAATTGCTTTTTTGACTCGCTCTTGTCTGACAGAACCTAATGATTTGTATTGCTTTTTGAATTTGCTTTTCCTGTCAAATTCCTACAAACTATTCAGTTTCTAAATCTTTTATCAATTCTTTAACGTTTTTGAAGTGTTTTGATTTTTCTTTGCCAGATGAATATTCCTTGGTATCTGCTATCTCTTCTGGAGTTAGATCGTCTAGTTTCTTTGTTTTGGCAGAAGACTGCATGTACTAGGTGTGTACTAACTTGTTATTATTCTTCTTTTTCCCCTGGACTAGTAATTTACTCCTGATCTGCTTGAGTTTTTAAACGTAGAACGAAATCTGCGTTACTTTTTTAAATCTTGAAGACTGAAATGACTTGATGAGTCTAGGCTGTCAAATATTTGAAATTATGGAAGGGACGTGTGCTTGAATAAGACTCTGCACATAATTCATTACGTCATTGCAGCACTAATGCTATCTACAAGTGCAATCTATTTTGTAGTCACATATCAACAATTTACAGACGAGAGTGGCAGTGGAATACACGAAATTCCAAACGAGAAAGAGGTCGAGCAAGGAACAAGCGACATGGATAGTTCCCAATGGTCAGAGCTTGACCTGAGTGGAAAGATACAGACGGTATTTTTCTTGGCAGTAGCTCTAGTGTACATCCCAGTTGGAATTTGGATGCTAAAGCAAAAACATAGCAATAAACCTCACATCATTGCGCTTGGCGGCTCGCTGTCATTGATTTTATTTTACATTGCATCAAGGACTGTATCTTTTCCAATTGTTGGAATACAAGGAGATGTTGGCAGCATAGATATTGTAACAAAGATCTTTCAAAGTGGAATTGTTGTAGGTTCTACATATCTTACTGTTGCAAGAAAAAGACTAGAGAGCAATATTTCCCAGTAGGGCTGTAGATATCATCTTGTTTTAGACCATTTTTTCATCCATTGTAAAAGATCTATCATGGACTCGACAAGCTCTTGGCCTTTTCTTGTAAGCTTGTATTCCACTCTAGGCGGAATTTCATTGTAAGAGAGTCTTTCGAGCACTCCGCCCTTTTCAAGCTCCTTTAGTCTTGTAGCCAGAGTCTTGCTGCTTATTCCCTTCAAGGCTTGCTTGAACTGCTTGTATCTTACAGGCTCTGTTGTACAGCACAACGGAATTAAAATCTCAAGTGTGCCTCTCTTTGTAATTATCTTTCTTAATTTGGCAGTCTCTGACATTAAAGAAGAGGCGTCGTATCCGTCAAAACTACAACTGTTTTTTACCATTGGAAGTGATTTAGGTTTGGTTTCCACAATTACACCAACTGTAATTGTTTCTCCTTGACAACTTAAATGGTTTACTAACTAAACCATTTCATGAGTGAAATTAAAGAAAAAATAAAAGAGAGATATGGAAAGATTGCATTGACTGGAAATTCTGATTGTTGCTGCATGCCAGGTGAATGCGCTCCTGGTGATTCTCCTATTGACGCTGTGAAATTGATTGGATATGATAAGGAAGAATTGGAATCAATTCCACAAGAATCTATTTTAGGTGTTGGCTGTGGTGCACCAATAAAATTTGCAGAACTACAAGAAGGTGAGACAGTGCTAGACCTTGGCTCTGGTGCTGGAATTGACGTGTTCTTGTCTGCAAACAAGGTATCAAAATCTGGCAGAGTCATTGGCATAGACATGACAGATGAAATGTTGGATAAAGCAAGAAAAAATGCAAGCGATGGCAATTACACAAATGTAGAGTTTAGAAAAGGCGACATTGAAAAAAATATTCCAGTTGATAGCAGTACAGTTGATGTGATAATCAGTAACTGTGTCATCAATCTTACTGTGGACAAGACAAGTGCGTTCAAGGAAGTTTATAGAATATTGAAAAAAGGCGGAAGGATGGTAATCTCTGATCTTGTAACTGACATGGAACTTGGCCATGACCAAGTAAATCCTGAACAGTGGTGTAGTTGCATAGATGGGGCCTTGACGCAAGAGCATTACATCGAGTGCATCAAGAAAGCAGGTTTTGATAATGTCAGTATTCTAAACCAACAAGCATACATGGAAGGCGAGAAGGTAAATGGCAGAAAAATAACCAGTCTAGTCATAAGGGCAACCAAGTGAGCATCATGAAATTCTTTGGAAGACATGAAGACGAAAAAAGGATCCTGTTTGTATGTGTAGAAAATGCTGGTAGGAGCCAGATGGCAGAAGGTTTCTTTAGAAAATATGCTCCAAAGGGATGGGTTCCATCTAGTGCCGGATCAAGACCTACACCAGAGATTAATCCTATTGCAGTGCAAGCCATGAAAGAAGTTGGAATAGACATTAGCAAACAGAGACCAAAGGAATTATCAGAGGAGTTGATTCGGGCTTCATTTCTAAAGGTGAGCATGGGCTGTATTGACAAGGCTGAATGTCCGGCAGTCTTTGTTGGCAAGTTTGAAGATTGGAACATTGAGGATCCAAAGGGCAAACCAATCGATAAAGTGCGTCAAATCAGGGACAATATAGAAGAAAAGGTAAAAGAACTTGTCACAAGCCTCCAATCAAACTAGCAGGTTATCCTCTAATCAAAAGAGGTTCTTTGCAGAATTAATTGGCACATTTGTCATAGTTGTATTTGCAACAGGCTCTGTAGTTTTGGATGCAAAATATGTTGGAACATTTGGTTTATGGTTTGTGGCTCTAGCCCCTGCTGTTGCAGTAGCATGCATGGTCTATGCATTTGGCAAGATATCAATGGCACACTTTAACCCTGCAGTAACAGTTGGATTTCTTATCACAAGACACACGCCAAAGAATCTTTTTTCTTTGTATATTGCAGCTGAGATAATTGGTGCAATACTTGGAAGCATGTTTGTAAAATATGTTCTTGGCACCCAGGCAAACATTGGTGCAAACGCGCCTGATTACCATTATCCAATTGCACTAATCATTGGAGTCGAGGTTTTGGCAACAGCGTTACTTATGGCAATGATTCTAACAGTTGTACACACCAAGGGATTGAAGGGTTTTGGCGG
>JAJPEA010000020.1 GCA_023252335.1 Nitrosotalea sp. | reverse complement strand
CAAGCAGGCTGAAAAGTTGGTAGAATAAGACTGCGAGATTTGTCGTGGTATTGCCAAATTCCAAGGCAATACTTGAAAAAATACAGATGACCATATTGTGAGAGAAATATGGGCCGGGAGAGATTTGAACTCTCGACCACCTCCGTGTCAGGGAGGTATCCTAACCAGACTAGACTACCGGCCCGTTAGAATACGAGCTTTCTCTAGACGTTATTAACGTTTAAGAAAACAGGCTTGGTTACAGATGAAAATGATATCATACCAACAAGTAATAACATCAGAAAACAAGAATAATATGCAATGCATCAAGTGATCATCATATGATTGGTGATTTTTCACCAGAGGAAAAGGATGGATTTTACAAGGCAGTATTTTCTAGACGCGATGTTAGATCTCATTTTACTTCAGAGCCAATTGATGAAAAAGCGCTCACAAGGATATTGAATGCTGCACACCATGCCCCATCCGTAGGGTTTTCACAGCCATGGAACTTTATTTTAGTGAAAAACAAAGATACCAGAAAACAAGTTAGAGATTCATTTGACAGGGAGCGAATTCGTTCCTCTACTCTTGTTGAGGATCCAAAGAGATCAAAGTACTTGTCATTAAGACTAGAAGGAATTTTAGACTGTGCTGTAAACATATGCATTACATATGATCCTACAAAGTTTGGTCCTTTTGTAATAGGAAGATCAAGTATTCCAGAGACAGGGATCTATAGTGTTTGTTGTGCAATACAAAATCTTTGGCTTGCAGCAAGAGCAGAAGGAATTGGTGTTGGTTGGGTCAGCATACTTTCAAATGATGATCTTAAGAAAATTCTTGAAATTCCAGAACATGTGGTTCCTGTAGCATATCTTTGTCTTGGGCACGTATCAAATTTTGCAGACAAGCCAGATCTAGAGAGTGCAGGCTGGTTGCCACGTCTTGGTCTCAAAGATGTTGTGTTTTATGAAAAGTGGAATAATGGCAGTGATCCCAATTGGCAACAAATTCATGAGATGATCATCTCAAATTTAGATTACGCTTAAATGCTTACCAAGTATGATTTTTTTCGGGCTCGTAGCGCAGAGTCTAATTGACGCGAAACATGGATAGCGCGGTAGCCTCCTAAGTTACAGGTCGAGGGATCGAAGCCCTCCGGGCCCGTTTTATTTTAAATTAAAAATTTAGGTTGAAGTCGTACCAGGTGTAGCGCTTTTCACAACGGACTTGTAAATGTCTACTGTATAATTGCCCTCAAAGATGTGGATAACCTTGTCACCTTCAACAGATTTCACTCTGAAATATTGTTGATATGAACCGTCACTGTTGACATTGGTTTGTGCAACATAAACTGGTTTTCCATTTTGATATATCTCAATTTCAACAGGATAACCTGGTGCAGCATTTTGTACTGTTCCCCAAACGCAACCAAATGGTAATTTGCTATCTCCTGGAATATACATGGAAAGAATACTTTTTTCCACTACAACATTTTCTTCAGGCACTAGCTTTTGGTCCCATTCTGTACCTTGAGATGTTTGCAATGTAAGACTTGGAAGTAAGAGTATCAAGAATCCAAAAATGGCGCCAATTAGCAACTTCATGTCAGAAATTCCGTATTGTTAAATATTAAGTTGACGTATCAAGCATTCATACCACTTGATTTCAGAAGAGAAACTAAACGATGGATGCAAATGTGACTGCCATTATGGCGGAGCAATAAGTTGTCCTTCATGCAAAGAAAATCACGGCAAGCACGTTTGTGCACACTGTAAGTAGTTATTTTTTCTTTTTACTGCTTTCCTTTGCAGCCAAAGTCTTCAGGTCGGCAAGATCTACTTTTAGTTTCTCGATCTCAACTAGTGTGTTAAGATTTGATATCTCAGATTTTAGACTCTCAATCTCTTCATCTTTGTTCCTAAGTGAACTTCGAAGCAAGTCCAATTCAGCATTTAATTCAGATTTTGCTTGACTAATTTGATTTGATGTCATTTGCAGGGTTTGGCCACTGCTATGGCTAGTTAGCTTTTTTTTTTCTACGTGTTCGTGGCCTTCAGATCTGTGCATATACTGGGTACTTTTCAAAGCTAGCCAGCATATGGCTACCAAGAACCATGAGATGGCTGAAAAAACGATAAATATTTGCTTTGTAGCTTCTGGCATGACAAAATACATTATGGTCATCGATATTGCAAGACAACTTGTCACAATTGTAGGTGTGTCATACTGACGCTCCATGAATTTATCTCTCTGACGGTTGAATATAAATAGTAATGCAGATTTTCAGGATAAAAAAAGGACTTTGTAAAAATGAAAAAGGGGTAAATGCTAATCAGTGCTTTGAGTAGTCTTCCCTTGAGTGATCTCCATTTCTGGAACTTCGGATTGCAAAATCTTTATTTTTTGTAGAAGTTCGTTTCGAAGATCTCTAGCTACTCGTCTGACGGTTGGTCTTGGAACCCCAAGTTCTTCTACTACTTTGGAGTAGATATCTTGTTTATCTGTAAGGCCTTTGTCAAGCAATTCATTAATTGCTTGTTTGATGCTTGTGCTTTGAGTAGTACGATTCACGAATTTTAATTTCAAGATGTTCTATATAAGACTGTTACTATGTTTTTGGTAATAATTTTTGATACTTGAAAGTTTGACCTTGACACAAAAACAAGATTGTGTGTTTGTATCACAGGATTATAGTTTTTGAAGAAATTTTACAAACTAAAATTTGTTATCTAAAATGTTTTTATTTTACGAACTTGTTATGATTATACAGGACCAGTAATTTCATCTACCCCACATGAAAGTAAGTGGAGAAAAGTTCTTATGATTAAAAATCAGATGTCAAGAGATGTCCAAGGCAACCGTTGAAACAAATTTTGGCAACATAGTCTTTGAATTATTCCCAAACATTGCTCCAGAAACTGTGAGAAATTTTACCAAATTAGCAAAAAGTAACTTTTATGATGGAACACTATTTCATCGTGTAATTCCTGGTTTTATGATTCAAGGAGGAGACCCAAACACAAAGAAGCCTGACAAGAGCAATTGGGGCATGGGCGGACCAGGATATACAATAAAGGCAGAATTTAGCTCCAGATCTCATCTCAGAGGCATAGTATCAATGGCAAGAGCCATGGATCCAAACAGTGCAGGCTCTCAGTTTTTCATAGTAACCACAGATAGCACCTTCCTAGACAAACAATATACTGTCTTTGGACAAGTCCTGGAGGGAATGGATGTGGCAGACAAGATTGTCAAGCTTCCAAGAGACAAAAATGACTGCCCTCAGCAGGAAGCAAAGATTATTCGGGTAAGCATATCAGAATAAGGAGATTAGAGTTGAAAATTCTCCTCAGCCTTCTTATCATACCAATACTAGCTTTTTCAGGCTTGCAAGCATTTGGCCAGTTGTCCATGGGAGATGCCCCCCATGAGGTTGTCAAGGTTACCATTGATGAAAATGGTACCGCACATGTAACACATGTGATCAACTCTACTAATGCAAACTTGAAACCAATTCAAATCGATACTGTAAATGGCAACATGACTAATCTCACTGTAACAGACAAAAACGGTAATTCTGTTGAATATGCCAAGATCCAAAAGATACCATTATCCATCATCATCAATGTTTCACAACGAAATATGACTTTGGTCAAGTATGATCTAGTAAATGCAGTAACAAATACTGATGGAGTATGGAAATGGAATTATTATGAACCACAAGATACTGATTATACTGCATTTCATTTTCCAAAAGGAGTTGACATGGTCTGGGCAAATGAAAGACCGGTATATCTTGGAAATCTTGGTCTAGGTCAACATGGAAACGGATTTAGATTACAGTATGTCATAAACGAACCTGTAAACATTCAGACTGTTCAACTGGCAGGAAACAATGTTTCAGTTGGAATAAAAACTGTATCAGGACTTGGAAACTATGCTTTTGATGAATCATTAAAAGCGTATTCATTTAATGTTGACAAGGCAAATGTACCAATCACTGTGATAATGCCACTAGCACTTTTAGCTGGTCCATATGATGTGACATTAAATGGCAATGCAACCTTGCACCAAGAATTCCATGACAATGCAACATATGCATGGATTGGATTGGAGCCATCCAAAAATGGCACTATACAGATAACAGGAGGAGCAGCTGGGCAAGGACAAACTGGAACAGGAGGCTCGTCAGATAGTGCCGCAATAGGCGGTTCACCAGACAATTCAGGAGTAACCGGAAGTGGGCTAAACAGTTCATCAGATAACACAATCTATCTTGTGATTGGAGGCATTATTGCAGCAGGTATTGCTGGAATCATAATTGCAAAAAAGACTAGATCAAAGACAACATCCAAGCCAGAAAAGACGAAATAAAATTTCAACTCAGATTATTAATAGCAAAATATCAATGAGCCACATGCAATGTGGGTGTCATTGTATAAAATGCGGCAGCATGGAATTGTCATCCAAGCAAGTTGGAGAGATTGAAAAAGACGGATATTTTGATATGCATCACACCTGTCTTAAATGCAAAACGCACTTTGACCACCTGGAGGGTGATGTCTTTGATTCGTGTGAAAAGTGTGGATTTAATGTCTAATTGACTTCAAGTAACTGTACTTTGGAATAATAGCTGCGTTTTTCTCTCAAGTCCTTTTGGAGCTCATGGGTAAAGGCCATGCTTGCAAGTGTTTTTGATACGTCTAGCGGAATTGCAGACCAGCCATATTCTCGTAGTTGTGCTACTACCTCAGAGACAGTTCGGGCCTGGTCAAAGAAAGCGTCCTCAATTAGTACATGCATTTTCCCTCTAAGATGATCTTTATCGACAAATGTAGGCATGGAGAATTCAGGTTCGTGAATCTCAGCGTCATTCAGTGAGTGTAGCAGACCGGTTGTTTGTGGAAGAGATTGGTTATAGGAATATTCGTACTGGGTATTGTTATTTGTAGAATCTTTTACAAATGATGCTAGATTGCATATGACTTGTTCTACGCTTTCATTGTCTATATAGAAGTCCTTTGACTCTATTTCAATTTCATTTTGACCGTATTTTATCTTGATTCTTGCCATTTCCTAACTTTCAATTCTGATTTACTTGATTTATTTTGTTAGCTCTAAGTAGCTTAGAAAACTGATCAAAATATTTACACAACTTATCTGGATTTTTTTTCCGTATAGTCCTAAAAGGGAATATTTCGATTTATTATTGTGGAAAGGCGCTCAAAGATAATAATTATAGTAGTTTGTGCTGTTGCTGCCGTAGGAATATTTGGATATTCTCAGTATCTATCTGCCACTAGTCTGAGCATTTCAATACTTGAGAGCAAGATAATACAGAGAAGTGGTGACAATTCACTATACAACATGACACTTCAATTCAAAAATCCTTCATTGATCCCTATTAACGTGGGACAGACAGACTTTGTCATATCAATTGACAATGAGAATCTTGGTACAGGCACACTACAACCAATTGTAATACCACCCATGGGAAAAATTTCATCCCAGGCGCCATTTACTGCAGATAATGCAATTCTGGATAAATACAACAACAGTACTAGTGTTCCAAATGTCAAATTGAGTGGAACAAGCAAGTATGGAATCTCAATAATATCAGTAAACGTTCCATTCACATATTATCCAACAGAACAAGAAGCCAGAGAATTTATACACGGTTCCTAAAATCAGCAAAAGGATATGCTGACCGTATTTGGATCAATAGCTTATGATACAATAAGGACTCCTAGAAAAGTTGTTAAAAATGCACTGGGAGGAGCAGCAACATATGCTGCAATCTCTGCAAGTTTCTTTGACAAGCCTGGCTTGATTGGAGTTGTAGGTCAGGATTTTCCAAAAAGTTATCAAAACATACTCGATAGATTTGTTGACACTCGCGGAGTAGTTCATGCAAAAGGCAAGACATTCAGGTATGATGGAAGCTATGATTCAACTCTGAGTATGCGAACAACCAACAAGACAGAACTTAACGTATTGAAGGATTTCAAACCTGTTGTGCCAGAAGAATACCGCAATTCAGAGTTTGTGTATCTTGCAAACAATGATCCTGTCCAGAACACTAGAATTCTAAAGGAATTTGATAGAGTCAAGTTTTCAATGTGTGATACCATAGAATTTTGGATATCAAGTAAAAGAAATGATGTTATCAAGATGATGGGTTCTGTTGATTCGGTTGTGATCAATGATGAAGAAGCCAAGTTGCTTACAAAGAATCACAACTTGATAAAAGCTGCAAAAAAGATCATGGAATGGGGAACAAAGTATGTAATAATAAAAAAAGGCGAACATGGATCTTTGTTGTTTTATGAGGATGTCATATTTCCATCACCTGCCTTTTCAATGGAAGATATTGTAGACCCCACAGGTGCAGGCGATTCTTTTGCAGGCGGAATGATAGGATACCTATCAAGCAAAAACAGCACCAAAATCTCAACTATCAGAGAGGCTGCAGTATATGGAAACGTAATGGGTTCTTTTGCAGTGGAAAAATATGGAGTATATGGAATAACGGGATTGAAGAGGCCAGATATCAAGAAAAGATTTGACAGATACAAAAAGATGGTACATTTCTAAAAAAGGTTATAGATGTCAAATTAAAAAATAGAACAATGGATGACAAGCTAGATACAATTTTCAGTCTTCAAAAAAATCTTGAAAAAATGATGAATCTTGATCGTTATCCAAAAGACACCCAAGGGAAGATTTCTGCACTTTGCACAGCAATAATTCATGAAGCAATTGAGCTACAGAGAAACACAAATTGGAAGTGGTGGAAAAAACCTATGCCCTTTGATGAAGCTGCAGCCCGTGAAGAACTAATAGATATTTGGCATTTTGTAGTTCAAGCATCACTTGAGCTTAACATGACTCCAGATGATATTCTAAAAGAATACCAAAAAAAGAACCAGATAAACAGACAAAGACAGATAGACGGTTACTGAGTTTGCCTCAGAGTCTCAATTACGGTTTTTAATTGTGAAATACTAGTTTCTCCCATTTTGTTTATGATTTTTACTTGTCCCTGAAATTTTGACACTTGTTTTTTTGTAACTGTCAATATAGGATGAGGGCTTGAAGAGCCAATAATTTTTTGGTTTGCATCCATTCCATTTTTGTATAAACAAAGTAAGGAATCACCTGGTTTGTGGCCAAGTGTATCTTTCCCACAGAGTATTATTGTGTCAATCTTCCCGTTTGATGTTACAGATTTTACAAGAGAATCAATTCCCTTGTTTTCAGATAACAGCCTACCAGCTATTGCTACCTCTTTGATAATAGATGATTTTGAAATGTCTTTTAGCAGATTCATGCTTGACAGAGTACAAACTGCAATGTTTGATGTCGGATCTCCAAAAAATACCTCTTCTTCTATAGGAAGAAGGATTTTACACAATTCTCCTGCGATATCTTCAATCAGATTCATGCAATCAATTTATGCAATACTTTTGAAATGTGATGCAAGTCATTTTCTGTTACCAGTGGGTTCACTGGAAGACTGAGTACAGAGTTTGCAGCCCAATCAGTGAGAGGAAGCTTGAGAGATTTTTTGTAAAACGGAGTCTTGTGCACTGGGAGAGCATAATATGCAGTTGCACCTATTCCTGCTGAGTTTAGTTGTTTCATTAGCTTGTTGCGATTTTTAGTAGCAATTGTATAAAGATACCAATTTACATTTACGCCATCTCTTTCCTCAGGCAATATGATGTTAAGATCAGACAAGAGTTCACTGAGAATTGTTGCATTCTTTTTTCTCTTTTCCAAGAATTTTGCAAGTTTTGTCATCTGAACTTTGGCAAGTGCAGCACAAATTTCTGGGAGTCGCAGATTCAATCCAAGTACTCTAGTGTCATAGCCATGAAGCATTCCATGATTTCTGATCTTGCGCAGTTTTTCAAAGAGATTTTTATCATCTGTAACTATAGCTCCGCCCTCTCCTGCAGTTATGACTTTGGCAGCATACATGCTAAAACAACCCATTTTTGAAAATGTTCCAGATTGTTTTTTCTTGTATGTAGTTCCTAGCGATTGACATGCATCTTCAATTATCTCAATATCATGCTTGTTGGCAACCTCGGAAATTTCATCCATGTATGCAAAATTTCCATATAGGTGAACTGGCATTATTGCCTTGGATTTTTTTGTAATCTTCTTTTTGAGATCAATTGGATCCATTGTATAATTTTCTGGACGTATATCAACAAACACGGGCTTTGCCCCAACTGACAAAATGGAATTGGCAGTTGCGACAAATGTAAAAGATGGTACCAAAACCTCATCGCCTTGCTTTATGTCAAGGGCATAAAGTGCGGCTTGTAGTGCAGCTGTTCCTGAATTTACTGCTATTGCATATTTTGATTTTGTATATGAGGCTAAAAGTTGCTCAAATTCTTGTACTCTTTTTCCCCCAGTATTTGCTGCAGTTGTGAGAGATTTCTCTGTTAATACTGAACGCACTTCATTTATTTCGTCTTTTTCGATAATTGGTATATTTATCGGAATTTTCAATAATACAATAGAAAATTTTCGCTATAATTAAACTTCCTAAATTAAAACCAATTCTTATATTTTGGAGATATGCATCGAGATCAAATGAAGGTACACCTACAAGAAAACGATCCAAGTTACAAGATATTCTTGTATGTTTTCTATGTTAGCGCGTTCATAATGTGTTCCATTACTGTATTTGGGTTCTATGCTATGATACAGGAATGGTCTACCAAGGGCACATACGTAATGGGCGAAGTACTTGTCAAGACAGAATTTCCAACCCCACACTTTGCTAAATTGTTAACATGGTTATTTTTTACATCAATCATTAGTTGGTATTGTGTTTCACGAATAGGTTGGAAAAGAACAGTCACTGTTTCAAAATGGAAACTTGCAATGGTACAATTGATGCTGGCGGGATTAGCAATAATTACACTCTATGAAACAATTTACAACTTTATTCTACTAAGCTCGCAAATCACTGCAGGAATGATAAATGGTACAATGCCAAACATTGATTCTCTTACAGTAGCATATCCAGATCCAAACAGACCATGGAATCTCATCTTTGCAACAAAGATGTTTCTTGCTGCATTTCTGATAAGCTCACACGCATTTTATCTCAGTACGCGTCCTAGAAAGTCAATTCAAGAACTTGATGCTTAAATTTATAGGCAAACACATTGGAATCTGACTGGAATGGATGTTACAGAAAAAATTAGACTTGTAAAAAGAGAGCCTACTGAAGAAGTAGTAACTGACGAAGAGCTATTGAATCTGTTTAACACAAACTCACAGCCCAAGCACTACATTGGTCTTGAGATATCTGGTTTCATGCACTTGGGTAGTCTGATACTAACAGGATTTAAGATAAATGACTTTATCAAAGCTGGAGTAAAGTGCACTGTATTTTTGGCAGACTGGCACACTTATCTGAACAACAAACTTGGCGGAGACTGGGATAAGATACGAATGGTATCAAAATACTATGCTGATGCATTCAAGATGTTTTGCCCAGGAGTTGAGATTGTGGAAGGCTCGCAACTTTACGAGTCAAAAAAAGGATATTGGTTAGACCTTGTCAAGTTTTCAAAGAACATGTCTCTTGAGCGTACCATGCGTTCAATGACAATAATGGGAAGAAGTGCAGAGAAAGACAAGATTGATCTTGGTCAGCTTTTCTATCCCCCAATGCAAGCTGTAGATATCCATACAATGGATCTGGATATTGTACACGCTGGAATGGATCAGAGAAAAATACACATGCTTGTAAGGGAGATCTTTCCGAAAATGAAGTGGAAGGTACCGGTTGCAGTTCACCATCACATTCTTGCAGGACTTGGCGAGCCAGAGCCTGTCTCAGAGTCTGATTCAGATGTTGTATCAAGCAAGATGAGTAAATCAAAATCCGCATCAGGAATATTTGTTCATGATACAGATGAAGAGATTAATTCTAAATTCAAAAAAGCGTGGTGTCCAGAGGGAATTGTAGACAAGAATCCAGTGCTTGAGATCTCAAAACATATTGTTTTTCATGAATTCAATGAGGTTGTAGTAGAGCGTCCTGCTAAATTTGGCGGCAATGTTGTCTATACAAGCTATCAAGACTTGGAAGCAGATTTTGCTCAGAAAAAATTACATCCATCAGATCTAAAGGCTACAGTCTCCAAATATGTCACCAATATAATCAGGCCAATAAGGGAGAAAATTGTCTTGACAGAAGAACTTGCAGATGCAATAAAGAAAACTACTTGAGAGTAGGTCTTACTTTTCTTGAAAATAATGATAGCATATCAAGTGATTTTGATAACCCTATGAAATTGACAATAAAGTAGTTTATTCCAATTTTTTGATATTGTTTCAGGTAATCGCTTACCTCATCTGGAGTACCCACTGCAATGCTATCAGTTGAGCGTATGATAAATTCTGCAATTGATTCATTTTTCTTTTTTAGTTTTGATAAAATATTTTTTACATCATCACTATCTTTTCCAACCAGAATTCGTAACAATACAGAATTTTCTATTTCATTGTGATTTCTTTTGACTAGTTTACAACTCTGTTGTAGTAATTTTATTTTTTCTTTTAAAATTTCAGGCGTTCCAAATGGATGATTATACCTAGTAGCATGCCTTGCTGCAACTTTCATGAGATCTTTTCCTGCTCCACCCACCATAATTGGTGGATGAGGTCTCTGGATGGGTTTTGGATTACAAACAGCATTTTTGATAGAATAATGTTTTCCCTTGAAGCTTGATTTTTGATTTTGCCACATCTTTTTTATTATTTTGAGAGATTCATCAAGTTGCTCTACTCGTGTTGCTAGATTATCAAATCTGTACCCATAGGAATCATATTCATACCCAAACCAACCTGCACCAATACCAAACTCTAGTCGTCCATTGCTGATTGCATCAAGTGTAGATGTCATTTTTGCCAAAAGAGATGGATGCCTAAAGGAATTTGATGTAACTATCTGTCCTATCCTAAGTTTTGATGTTATTGATGAGATTGCAGAAAGAAGTGTATAGGCCTCAAAAAAAGTCTCGCTGCGACTATTTGAGGGATGAGAAACAAAATGATCATAGACATATCCTGCATCAAACCCAAGTCTTTCTGCAACCAGTGCAACATTTTTTGAAAACAGGAATTGTTCATGAGGATTATCGGTATGAAATTCATCGAGCCATCCTTGTGGTATGATTAGTCCAATCTGGACTGATGTCATGTTATTTTCTTGTCTGCTGCGGTTCTACAATATTGTATTTTGATGTATAACCACGGGGATTTATCATCAAATCTTTGTACATGTAAGTAGAAGAGTTGCCAATTATCACAGTAGTGATCATGCCAAGCTTGTCATTGTGCTCTTCCATGTTTTCCAAGTCAGTTAGAACAATTTCTTCTGATTCTCGAAATGCACCCTTTACAATTGCTACTGGCGTGTTGGGTGATCTATATTTTAAAAGAAGTTTTCTTGTATCTTGTAATTGATGAATTCTTTTCTTGCTTGCAGGATTGTATATTACAATAACAAAATCACCCTGAGCTGCTGCTTCTACTCTCTTTGTTATAATCTCCCAAGGTACAAGCAGGTCACTCATGCTTACTACAGCAAAATCAGTCATGAGAGGAGAGCCAACTAGTGCTGCACACGAATTAAGCGATGAAACTCCTGGAACTATCTCAACTTGAAGACCGGCCTTTCTGTCCCATCCCTCCTCTGCCAAAATTTCATAAATCAAACCTGCCATTCCATAAATTCCTGGATCTCCACTTGATACAAGCGATACCATCTTTCCAGATTTTGCAAGATCGATGCACTGATGTGCCCTTTCTACTTCTTGTGTCATTGCATATCTGTGAACTTCTTTTCCTTCTATCAAATCTGCGACCAAGTTGACATATGTCTCATAGCCAACAATTGTGTCACTTTCTGCAATTGCTTGCTTTGCACGAAAAGTCATATGGTCATGATGACCAGGGCCTACACCTACAATGAACAGTTTGCCGGTCATGTACAGTAAGAGGTTTTCAAAGTAAATTTATCCCTTTTGATGATTTTATGGAGTTACAATCGGACAATCAAGAATGTAGTTGTTACCAAGTAATGTTGCTTCTTGCACTGCGATATTTCCTGCTGACTTTTCATAATCAATATCATTTTTATTTTCTAAAACTTTTGCATTATTTGGATAGTTCCAATTGATTAGTGAAATTTTGCAGATGGGACTATAAGCAGTATCCCCTAGTTGTGCACTAGAAATTCCTTCTTGATAACCAAATGGTCCTGCACCTTGCAAGCCATTAGTAAAGTGATAGACATCTCTTGCTGACAAACCAAGAAGTGAAAGCGAGGGAACATCTAAAATTCCCATGGTTTGTGCAGGTCCTTTGGGAGTTCCTGCAGTAATGATATAGTATATTGTCTTTCCATCAGGTCCCCATCCTCTGTGTCCTACAAAGGTTGCAGTCATGTTGTTTGTATCGATATCTAGTACTTGGCCACTCAAGTATGATGTCTGATCTGACAATGTCTTGTTGGTTCTCACATTCAACTTGCCTCCATCCCAGACTACTTGAGGGGTGTTCAGAATTGTATCAGTAACAGTCAGTTTTATTTTTCCTGTCATGTTTGCGTTAAGAATTGCTTGTGTGGAATTGAGAATTAATGGTCCCCTTCCTACATTCCAAGATACATTGATTACTTTGCTCAATGGACTGTATTGCTTGTCAGAAGACATATACGATAACACATCATCTTGATACCCTTGTGTTCCATTTCCAGTGATTCCATTTGTAAAGATAAAGATGTCACCAAGCGATGTAATTGGAACATGAGCCAATACAGGTGATAGTTGAACCTTCCAGTTTTGTTTGTCTGAGATTGTATTTGCTACAAGATTGTTGCTTGAATCAGTTATGATGTAATAAGCATCTTTGCCATTGACCAATCCCTTATGCATTGGTATCTGTACTGGAATTGTGCTTTCTACTAGTTTGACGGTATTATTTTCAGCTAGTGGTGTTATGGTAGCTTGAACAACATCAGGAGTTGTCACTCGCATCCATCCATCTACACTCACAGTAGCAGTAAACTGGCTAGAATTTGTTGAATGAAGACCGATTGCAGATCCCGCAAAATTCATGCTACCACCAGTTGAATTTAGATCAATTGTTGTCTCGGCATAAAACGTATTGCCATCGACTGTCCAAACTGGTTGTCCCTTTGAATCTCTCTTGTCAATTTGATGTAAAACAACAACTTGAACAGGCTGGCTTGAGCTATACGTGATTGTTCCATCGTAAATAGAACCGTTGTTTGGTGGTAACACTATTGCCATCTGTTCGCTGCTATGACCAATTCCAGGATCTTGTGTGGATGTAATTGTTTGAGTGAATTGGATCTTCTTTGTTGATCCGGCATTAGCAAGATGATCATCAAATAATGATAATGAAGCTACAAGGCCTCCAACTATGATAATAATTGCTAAAAGTAAAAGCCTGTTCATATTCTATGAATATCTAATTTACATAAATATGCTTTTAGAAAGAATTTCGATTACTTGCCAAGCTTAAACTCATCATGCAATGCCTGTACTGCTGCATTACAATCAGCGTCTTTGACCACAAATGCAATATTAAGCTCAGAAGAACCTTGTGCTATCATTATTACATTTACGCCTTTTTTTGCTACAGCCGTGAATACCTTAGAGGCAACACCAGTAATTCCTCGCATTCCAGAACCAATGAGAGCCAAGATTGATACGTCTACTGTAACATCGACTTTTTTGATGACTTTGCCCAGCAAATTCATTTCAAGTGAATTTACTGCCTTGTCCAAGTCGTTCTTCTTTACTATAATTGATATGGATGACTCGGATGGACTTTGAGATATCATCATTATGTTGATACCTTCTTTTGCAAGTATTGAAAATATTGTAGCTGCAGTACCAGGAGCACCCACCATGCTTCCGCCCCTAACATCAATTAGTCCGGTATGCCTTATCGTACTTACGCACTTTACAGTCTTTTGTGTATCAGCTTGTGGAGTAGCAGTGACCAGTGTACCCGAGTTCTCAACGTTGAATGTATTTCTTATACGCAAAGGAATTCTTTTTGCAACAAGTGGCTCAAGTGCTCTTGGATGAATGTACTTTGCACCAAACAATGCCATCTCCATTGCTTCAATGTATGATACTTCCTTGATCAGTTTAGCATCTTTTACGATCTTTGGATCAGTTGTCATCAAACCATCTACATCACTCATTAGCCAGACTTCGTCTGACTTGATACTAGATGCAATGATAGTTGCAGTATAATCAGATCCACCCCTTCCAAATGTAGTTATGTTGCCATGCTGGTCTGCACCAGCAAATCCTCCAATTACTGGCATAGTTTTCTTTTGCAAAAGATTTTCTATTGTATGAGATACATGCAAGCGAGTTGTATCCAAGAGTGGTTTTGCCCCGCCAAAATTAGAATCTGTAACTATTCCTACATCTTTTCCTGTGAGAGGTACTGCCTTTACTCCCATTTCATTTAATGTAAAAGCAACCAGGTTTATCGACAGTCTTTCACCAAACGAGATCATGTAATCAGAGGATCGCGGTGTTACTTCTCCAAGTAACAACATTCCATGCAATAGGTCTTGGAATTCATCAATGTCTGATTTCATCTTGCTGAGCAAGTCTTTTTTTATTTTCGAGTTCTTGACACATTGTTCTGCGATATCAGTATGCATCTTGATGATTTTCTTTGCAAGTGAACTTGCAGCTTCCTTGTTTCTGTTTTGGATCAGATTTGTTATTCGGATTAAATCGTCTGTGACTCCACTTATGGCAGAAAACACTGGGATGACTTTGTTTTCCTTTGTTAGTTTTTTTATCAGAGTTGCAACATTTTTGATATTTTGCGGAGAGGAAACAGAAGTTCCGCCAAATTTTAGAACAAGTTTCAAATCAGTATAACCTCGCCCTGTTACCTTAAAATCTTTTAACTCTCTACTCTAGGAGCAAGGTAAAAGTGAATTCGTCCTATGTTTGCTACCTTAAATTCTAGTCTAAGCGGCATTTTACTTGAAAATTCACAAACTACTGTGTTTGCTACAGTACTACCTATTGCTTTCACTATACTATTGAGATATTCCAAACTGTAAGTTGCATTGCTATCTTCCTTTACCTCCATTTCTGGCATCTCAGGCATTCCTTTTTCTAGTGTTATGATTGCTTCACCTGAATCGCCACGTCCGGAAAATTCTGCTGTTGTAGGAGTTGCATTAATTGAGAGATATTCTGAAACTACCTGAATGTCTCCAAGTATCTTGTCAAATTCTGAAGAGGTCACACCAACTTTTGCATTGTAAGTAATTTTTGGAAGCGGAGTATCAGTTGCTGAACTTTCAATCAGTCTCATTTTGTATTTTTTATTTTTACCTATTGTAACAAGTAAAAGCTTGTCTTCAGAAATGCTGATTTCGATATTATCTTTTTTATCAGATCTTTTGATCAATTTTGAGAACTCGTCTATTCGTACTCCAAACTTGATATCTTCATCACAAACATATTTTTCAAATGCAGAATTGGGCCAAGCAATATCGATTAATGCCACATGTGATGGATCCATTCCACGAAAAGCAATTCCTTCACCAGTAGCTTCGAATGTAGCTTCTTCAACTAGTGTTGATATGGCAGAGATGACTGCTTTCCATTCATCAGAACCCCCAGTCTTTGCAGAAAATACCAAACTTACTCACATCTCAAGAATGTTCAAGTTAAACGTTATCGTTATGCATAATTTCGCCAAGTATAGCTGCATTTTACACATCGATAAAACTGGGTAGTAGGCTCATCAGCACTTCTTGTTTGAAGCATCCACCAGACAGCTTCGTTATTTCCACACTTTTCACAATCAATCTTAATTGTTGGTAATGCTTCTTTCATTTCTTTGTCGTCTAATGCAATAATGGTAGGAGTGTTTTCAGTTTTTACTTCTTTTGTAACCTTGTTTCCTTTTTCGCTGTATCCACATTTGGGACAGACAAATTCAGAGTCAGAGCTATCTATCTTTAGTCGCGCCTGACACTTGGGACAGAATTTCATTTAGACACCTTTAATTTTGGATAAAATTGCTTTTTTTAGTTCAGCGGTATATTCCAAGGCAGTCTTTGTTGCCTTTTCAATTTCCTTCACTGGATTACCTTTTGAGGTGTTTACTCGCATGGCAAGCTGTCTAGTTAGTGGGTGTCTTAGAACCACACCTGCAAACTCTACAGTAGGATCCTTGAGCATCTCATATTGTACTATATAGAGAGTGCTAATGTCGGATTTGTTTATGTCCAATTGAACCTCTTTTGGAGAAGATTTTTTCAGTTGAACATCCATGTAAGTCAAAAAAATACTTATTGAGGATATAAACCATCCCCAATAGTTGACTAGCGATAAAAATGCAATAAGTGGAGTTTCTCTGGCCAAGTCCTTGGACAAGCCAAGAATAGAAGACAATGTTACAATAAACGTGAAATTTTCTGTAACAGGAGCATTAAGAGAAGCTTTCACTGAAAAAAATTGGGAAAAAGCTTACAATAATCACGACAACACCTTCAAGCTAAGATACGGAGTAAAGATCCACACAGGTGGACTACGAAAGAAGGAGATTGGCAAGCCCCTAGAAACGTACAAAAAAGTTGCCCTTTTTTGGACACGAAATCCAAAGCTGACTCAGATGGGAGAGAAAAAGGTCTGGGTACAGATATCCAAGAACTTTGAGCCAAGTATTCCAAATAGCCAATCTGAAGCACAACAGCTATTTCTTGACTTTGATGAAAAAATACAGTTTAACGCATCAGAGCTTGGAGTGGGTAAGCATAAGATAGAAGCAGAAGTTTATGTCTCTTGGTACAAACATGATTACGCAGAACCATTTGATGAAACTGTGCACTCTAAAGAAATCGAACTCGAAGTTACCAAATAGGATATAAATGGAAATATCGGTGGATCGATATGGCAAAATTCGATGGACTCAGAGGACAAGAACTGCTTGAAGTAGAAGAAAAAAACGGTGAAGTAACTTTGATCTTCAAGGATAACAGATTTTTGTTTATCAAACTAGAAGACGGCAAGATGGTAACTACATCCATACCAGAGTAAGATTACTTGTTTAGGAATTTGTAGTAAAGACCAATTGCTATTTCTTGGGTTTCAGACTGGATAGAACCTGGTCTTTCTTTTCGTATTTTTTCTATAGCATCTTTTGCTGACATCTTTTGATATTTGATAACATAACAGGCAAGAATTGTACCTGCTCTTCCAAGACCTGCAGCACAATGAACCATCACAGGTTCGTTATTTTCAATTCTTTTTTGAATAAATTCTACTGCTTCATCAATTTGTTCCATATCAGGTGCAGAATAGTCTTCTGTTGGAACATGAAGATATTGTATATTTTTTACCCATGGTTCTGGAAGTGAGTTCTCAGTCATTGTAACAATGGACTTGACACCTTGCTTTAGTATCCAATCCATTTCAGAAACAGATGTTGGCATTCCACTACCAGCTAACTTGTCACTGATTAACCAACTAAAGTTTGTAGGCTTTTTTGTAATTTTACCATGTACTTTTCTCCAGAGATTTCCAGGTTTGCTCACAAGATACTATGAAGACTGTGCCATATATGTAGAAAACGAAGTTTAGAAATAAAAATAAGAAAAAGAGAAATTCTATGCGGACTTAATCGATTAGCTCAGTCCAACCCTTGACGAATACAGAGTTTCTGTAGAGTGGTACTGGTTGACCTGGAGTAAAGTCCATTGGTCTC
>JAJPEA010000118.1 GCA_023252335.1 Nitrosotalea sp. | reverse complement strand
AAAATAAAAAACAATATACAGCTATTCTAGCTAGTGCATTTAATGAAAGTGTTCAACGGCAAGACAGCAGCAGACGATTACATGTCAAGTCATACATTGACTTTTTCTACGCCAGAGCTTACACTAACTAGATTTGCATTTTGGTTAGGTGATATGGTACCTGATCCAAAAAATCCTGGTCAGCAAATGCCTAGATTAATGAATTTCATTGAAGAGAAAGATTTTGCACCAACACCTCTGGTAGATGATGATACATTTGTACCAACAGGTGCAATGAAGACAATTGGTGGTTTGTATGGTAGTGTCAACACATCAACTGAAATAAGTTCAAAATTTTGTCAAGAGTGTGGCTCAAAATTATCCCTGGTTGCAAAATTTTGCACAGAATGCGGCGCAACCCAAGACTAGAATTTTTTTCTAGGATATTTTATTTCCACATTTTGAACAAAATTTAGCATTAGCTTTTAGAGCAGACCCGCAAGCACTACAAACAGGGCCACTTTTTGGCAAGAGTGCAGGATCTGGTCGTGGAAGTTCGCCAGGCGATGAAAATGCTGCTGCAGCTGATATAATCGATGGAGGCTGCCCAGGTCCTGGCAATGTAGCTGCTGCCATTTGAGATGCTTGAGGCCCCATTCCTGGAGGCATTGGACTTGCCATGGTAGAACCACCAGTTGCGCGACCACTTGATATCTTGTCAAGTGATTTTTTCAACTCGAATATTACCTTGACAGACAAAAACTCTAGTGACGAATACGATACGACATAATCTCCAAGTTTCTCAAAGAATTCCTTGTCTGAGAGCTTTCCTTGCTTGTACATTGTATTGGCGTCAAGAAATGATTCATAGTATCCTTGGGTGTCATTTAGTAGATTTTGTAGTTTGTCAAATAGAAGATTCAGTGTATCAATATCTCCAAATGACATGTGGGTTGTTTCCTTGACCTGTATTAATTATTTTAGATCGAAAAAAGAAGAAATGAGGTTTAGACTTTTGAAAGAGCACTGTCTATCATATTCTTGTAGGAACCCTTTGATGCAGCGCCTACCTGTTGTGCTACAACCTGACCCTTGTTGAATAATGCTAGTGTTGGTATGCTAAAGACATTATACTTTGATGCAAGTTCGTTGTTTTCATCAACATTGACTTTGACAAAGTTGATCTTTCCTGCATATTCATTAGCTAGTTCCTCAACTACTGGACCTACCATTCTGCATGGACCACACCATTCGGCCCAAAAGTCTACAAACACAGGAATAGGAGAAGCCATGACTTCTTTTTCCCAGTTCTTTGAATCTACAGGTTTTGCTTTATCCATGCATTATAAAGTCATGAATCCCTAAATATATTGAACGGTTTTCTACCAGCGGCTTCGCAAGCCGTAATAATTTCTATCGCCAGATCTTCTGCGATCATCTCTTCTATCATCTCGTCTTCCATAACCGCCTCCTCCAGATCTACCATAGCCACCACCTGATCTGCCATAACCACCGCCGCCAGATCTGCCATAACCTCTCCTATGACTAACTTCTCTCTTTAGAGGATCTGGTATGTTTACTGCAATTCCCAGTTCTTTGTTGAGATCTTTCATCTGGACCTTGGTTTGGTTGGATATTGCCTTGAAATCGCCAATTGAAGAATATGATACCAGAGTAATTGCCCTGCCTTTTTCTCCTGCTCTTGCAGTTCGTCCAATCCTATGGAAATATACCATATCTTGGTTTGGAACATCATAATTTATCACCAATGCAACTTTTGGTACATCGATACCTCTTGCTGCCACATCAGTAGCTACCAAAATGTCTGCCTTGCCTTTTTTAAATAAATACATTGCCTTGTCTCTTCTAAACTGGGACATGTCTCCTTGAATTGAAACTACGTTGAATCTTCCTTGTTCAAGTTCGTGTGCAACTCTTCTTGTCCTGTCTTTTGTAGAACAGAAAACGATGGCTTGGCCTGCACCGTTTTCTTTTATGAATTTGAAAAGATAATCTGTTTTTTCCCTGTCTTTGATTACAAGAAATGCTTGCTCTATTCCCTCTCCACTTAGATCATCTGAATCGATGAATATTTTTTGTGGGTTTTTCATGTATTTTTCTGCAAGCATCAAGATTGCAGCAGGCATGGTAGCAGAGAATAATGCATTGACGTGATCTTCTGGAACCAAATCCAAGATGAATTTGATATCCTCGATAAATCCCATGTCAAGCATGGTGTCTGCTTCATCAAGTATGACCCACTTTACTTTTTGTAGCTTTATGGAACCACGTTTAATGTGATCAATAAGACGTCCAGGAGTTGCAACTACAATTTCTACTCCTCGATGAAGTTCTTGGAGTTGGATGTTCATGCTCTGGCCACCATAGATTGTTACACTACGAATTCCAGAATGCCTTGAGAATTTTACAATCTCATCAGATATCTGTACTGCAAGCTCTCTTGTTGGAGCAATGATGAGTGCTTGTACTCCACCTTTTGGAACAACATTTTGAATTATCGGTAGTGAAAATGCAGCTGTCTTTCCTGTTCCGGTATGTGCTTGACCTATTACATCTTGACCTGAAAGAAGTACTGGAATGGCACCTGCCTGGATTGGAAACGGTTCGCGAAAACCCATTTCATTAAGTGCACTGAGTATTGTATCCTTTAGTCCTAATTCTTCAAATTTTGTCAAATGTATTCATCTTCTTATTGAAACGACAGAGAAAAGTTTGATGACCTATTTCCGTCAATTTTTGTTTAACATACCCCTCTGGCTCTAATAACTCTTTCCAAAATATTGAAAAAATTTCTACTATTTTTGGAAATTGTATAATCTCTTGCTCTGATATGTGGCATAGATTTGACCCATCAAAATGATATACATAATTATCTGAGATTTATGTAGATTAAAGCATGAGTAGCGAACTTCGATTAAAAAAATTAAGAGGATCTGGAGGTTTTGTCATGGCAACAGTTAACGACGATCAACAAAGAAAGGGCAATCTTGGAGGACCAGACTTGTTTCTTGCTCCAGTTGGCCGTCTTGATTCAGAAAAAATTTCTAAATATTATTGCAATACATGTGAAAAAGAATACGAGGGTAGTCCAAAGATAGAGTATGAAAATCCAAATGAAATTGTAGCAGAAAATCTTGTTCTATTGGAGAAGGGACAATATGTGTGCACAACATGCGGCTCAATTCTTGCAGAATATAGAAACTTTAGCAAGCCAGATGAAACTGCATCAGTTGGAGCTGCAATACCTGTCACTAGTACAAATGTTATAGTACAATCAACTCAGAGTGTTCAATCAGAGCCACCAAAGACATCTACTAACGTCAAGACATTTAGCTCAATTACAGGTCTAGGAGTTTATGACACTGAAGCAAGAAAGGTTGGAGTTGTCAAAGAGATGGGCATCCAGCCAGATCAGTCAAGCATAGTACTGGTTGTAACAAGAAATGACGGAACAGATGTCACAATAAAGTGGGATGAGATACGAAAGATTGGTGAGATTGTATTGTTAGGTAGCTTACTTGCTGAGAATAATTTAAAATGCATCAAGTGTGGTTACACAAACAGTCAAGGCTCCAAGTTTTGCGAAAGTTGCGGTAACAAGTTAAAGTAATCCAACCATTGTTAAGCAAGATTTATCTTACGATTTCAGAGGAATTAGGATAATTGAGTAAACTTTCTCTCAAGTCAGGCATCGTAAAGGACATCATAATAGTAGTAATTGGCATTGCAATAATTTGGATAGGTCTTAGAGTAGCATTTGGAACAGAAAATCCATTTTATGTAGTATCAAGCGGAAGCATGATACCAAACTTGCAAATCTTTGATGTCATTGTTGTTCAGGGACATGTAACTTTTGATCAATTAAAAATTGGCGATATCATAGTATTCAACAGGCCAGATGGACATGACAAGGTCATAGTGCATAGGGTTGCAGAGATACTAAACCAGGATCCTCGAGTAATTAGAACAAAGGGAGATGCAAATCCTGGATCAATACCTGGAACTGATTTTCCAATTACAAAAAATGACTATATTGGAAAAGTTGTCTACGTCATACCACAGATAGGATATGTCACCAGAATACTTACGCCCCCCATCAATTACATCATCATAGCTGTAATTGTAGGAATTATGTTGGTAAAACAATTTGGCAAACCAAAATCTGGGGATAGTTTACCTGACAAGGACAAGACAGATTCAGACGAATCAGAGACTACAGACAATTTGTCAAATGACAAGTCATATATCACAAATGACTCGGATCCAGTCAAAACCGATACAAACAACGAGTCACAAAACAAAGATTCATCTGAAACAAGTAACGAGTCTCAGGACAAAGATTCAGACAAGTAAATTATTTTCGTACCTTGAACACACGCTCAAAGTAATCAGATTGTTCAGACTCGC
>JAJPEA010000019.1 GCA_023252335.1 Nitrosotalea sp. | reverse complement strand
CCAAACTCTGGAACTATCTGTGTACCGATTATCTCTATTTCTTGAGTTCCATCAGTGAATGGAATTGATAGAGTTCTGTCGGTTGTTGTAGTGCTAGTTTCTTGGAAATCAGTGGATTCTTGACCGTCTACTAGTACATAGTACTTGTCATCCTGACCAGTTGGTAATGTTGCATTGATCAGTGCTCTTGGGAGTGTTACTGTTAATACTCCATCTCCAGTAGTCTGTATTGATACAATCAGTGACTTTGATTGTATGTCAGCCTTTATGCCAAGGACTTTGCCATTGGTTATACTGTATTTTACAGAAAGGTTTGTACCGTCTACTGGTATGGTGTTTCCATTTCCTCCTGGTTGATTAGAGCCGGCGAATTGGAAGGTTGTTTCAGCTGTTCTATCTGGACTACCAAATTGTACTTTTACTGTGTATGCACCTGCTGCTTGCCAGAGAGTGCCTGTAGCCATTATAGATGTTGAAAAGGTTCTGTCAGATCCTAGAACCACTTGATCAATCTTGACAATATTTCCTATTGGGCTAGTGATGATGACCGTGATTGGTGTATCAGAAATATAGTCTTGTGTACTTCCTGATATCATAACCTTGTCTCCATCATTGTATGAAGTCTTGTCAGTTGTTACAGTGATTTGACCTGTGTTTCCAGACGTAGCACTTGTGGGATTTACTCCTGTATTATTCAAGAGAGCTGGGGAAGCAGCAAAAACAGGTGCTACTCCTATCGAGCAAACTAGAATTACAAGTAACGCAAATCCTTTAAAGCGAGTACTCATCCTGGTTGAAAGTGATTTTTTTTGCTATTTAAAGTTGCGGAAAAAATTATTGACAAAAGATGCTAATTTCGACACGCTTCCAATTAGATATATATTAACCTCTCGGTGGATGCATCTTAGTTTGTGGATTAGTCATGCGTTTACAGCTAATGTTCAAAGGAGATTTTAAAAAATGATTAGTAAAAAAGAGAAAATACTCATTCCAGATCATATCTATGTTCCAAAACATGAAATAATAAACAAAGACGAAGCAGAGAAGGTCCTTGAAAAATATCATACCAAGCCTACCGAAATGCCGCTAATCTATGTAAGTGATCCTGCCATCAGAGGTTTGGGGGTAAAGCCTGGTGATATGATAAAAATTACAAGAAAGAGTCCAACTGCCGGCGAGAGTCTGTACTACAGGTACGTGGTGGAAGAATAATGGCAAACATTTCAAACAAACGCTGGCCTATCATTCAAGATATTCTAAAGAGAGAAGGAATTGCAAGACAACATCTTAATTCATATGATGAATTTCTTGAAAGAGGACTTCAAAGTATTATAGATGAAGTTGGACAGATTGAAATTGAAAGCGCCGAGTATCCATACAAAATTCAGCTTGGCAAAGTAAAACTTCAACAGCCACGTATGATGGAGTTAGATGGTTCTATTACTCACATTGCACCAATGGAAGCACGACTAAGAAATGTCACATATGCATCTCCTATAATGCTTGAAGCAAGTGTTGTAGAAGATGGAAAAATTCTTGAATCAAGGTATATTCATATCGGAGACATGCCAGTTATGGTTAGATCTAATGCTTGTATACTGCATAATCTTTCTGAACAAAAACTAGTAGAACACGGTGAAGATCCAAGCGACCCTGGAGGTTACTTTATCATAAACGGTTCTGAACGAGTTATAGTAGGATTAGAAGATCTTTCTTACAACAAAATTATTGTAGATAGAGAAACTGTTGGTGGTAACACTGTCTTCAAAGCAAAGGTCTATTCTTCTATTGTAGGCTATAGGGCAAAATTAGAATTAATAATGAAAAATGATGGCCTTATTGTTGCCAAGATTCCTGGTTCTCCTGTTGATATTCCAGTAGTTACTTTAATGCGAGCATTAGGTCTTGAATCAGACCGAGAAATAGCTGCATCTGTATCGTTGGTAGATGACATTCAAGATGAACTTGAAGGTTCATTTGAAAAGTCAGGTGATGTACCAACGGCAAAAGACGCCATAGTCTACATTAGTAAAAGAATTGCACCTGGTATGCTAGAAGAATTCCAGATAAAGAGAGCTGAAACATTACTTGATTGGGGTCTTTTACCACATCTTGGCAAACACCCTGATAACAGGAAAGAGAAAGCACTCTTCCTAGGCGAAGCCACATGCAAATTAATCGAATTGAAATTGGGCTGGATTGCTACAGACGATAAAGATCATTATGGAAATAAAGTAATCAAGTTCGCAGGTCAAATGCTTGCTGATCTTTTCAGAACTGCATTTAGAAATCTAGTTAGAGATATGAAATATCAACTAGAAAGATCCGGTCAAAAAAGAGGTATCAATGCAGTAGCAGCTGCTGTTAGACCTGGTATTGTTACTGACAAAATGAATAATGCCATTGCAACTGGAAATTGGGGAAGAGGCAGAGTTGGTGTAACTCAACTTCTTGATAGAACAAATTATCTTTCAACGATTAGTCATCTCAGAAGAATCCAGTCGCCTCTGAGCAGAAGCCAGCCTAACTTTGAAGCAAGAGATCTTCATGCTACACACTTTGGTAGAATATGTCCAAGTGAAACTCCTGAGGGTTCAAACTGTGGATTGGTAAAGAATCTCGCCTTGTCTGCAATAATTTCTGTTAATGTTCCATCTGAAGATATAATTGAGAAACTCTATGACTTGGGTGTAACTTATGTATCTGATGCAAAAGATGAACTGAAAAAAGAAGGTACTAGAGTTTTTGTCGATGGGAGATTAATTGGATACTTTAAGGATGGTCAACGACTTGTAGACTCGCTACGAGATCTTAGGAGAAACTTCAAGATTCATCCACACGTTGGAATCTTCCTGTACCAGTCTAGCTTTGAAGGCTCTACTAAACGACTTTATGTTAATTGTAATGCTGGTAGAGTTTTGCGTCCACTTATTGTAATCAAAGATAACAAAATTCTCTTAACACAAGAACTAATCGATAAGGTAAGCAAAAAATTCCTTTCATGGACAGATCTGTTGCATATGGGAATAATCGAATTAGTAGATGCTAATGAAGAAGAAAACTCTTACATTGCAATTGATGAGACTGAGATAAAGAAACATACTCACATGGAAGTATTCCCATCTGCAATTTTGGGAGCAGGTGCATCCATAATTCCATATCCGGAACATAACCAATCTCCAAGAAATACATACGAGTCTGCCATGGCAAAACAAAGTCTTGGTTTTTCAACTCCTCTCATGAATGCAAGTACATATGTGAGACAACATCTCATGTTGTATCCACAAACTCCAATTGTTAATACTAAAGCCATGGGTCTTTTGGGATTGGAGGATAGGCCTGCTGGTCAAAATTGTGTAGTTGCAGTATTACCATTTGATGGTTATAACATTGAAGATGCTATTGTTTTGAGCAAGTCATCCATTGATAGAGGTCTTGGAAGAACATTCTTCTACAGAATCTATGAAGCTGAAGCAAAACAATATCCTGGAGGCATGAGAGATAACTTTGAGATTCCTACTGCGGAAGGAAATATTCGTGGATTCAGAGGAGACAAGGCATATAGATTATTAGAAGAAGATGGAGTAATTGCAACTGAATCAACAGCACAGGGTGGAGATATACTGATTGGAAAAACAAGTCCACCAAGATTTATGGAAGAATATAGAGAATTTGAAGTAAAAGGACCATACAGAAGAGATACATCAATAGGAGTTAGACCATCTGAAAATGGAGTTGTTGATACTGTTGTTATGACTCAATCACATGATGGAGGTAGAATGTACAAGATTAGAGTTAGAGATCTTAGGATTCCAGAAATTGGAGATAAATTTGCATCAAGACATGGTCAAAAGGGAGTTGTGGGATTACTTGTCAACCAAGAAGACCTTCCATATACTGCAGATGGTGTTGTTCCAGATGTTTTGATTAATCCACATGCTTTCCCATCTAGAATGACAGTTGGAATGTTTCTTGAATCTGTAACAGGAAAGGCAGCCGCACTACGTGGAAGTAAAATGGATGGTTCCGCTTTTGTCGGAGAAAAACTTGAAGATGTAAAAGGTGTTTTAGAGCAAAATGGATTCAAGTATTCTGGAAAAGAAGTAATGTATGATGGAAGAACTGGAAAACCATTTGCAGTAGACGTATTCATAGGAGTTGTATATTATCAAAAACTTCATCACATGGTAGCAGACAAAATTCATGCAAGAGCACGAGGTCAAGTCCAAATGTTGACAAAGCAACCAACAGAAGGACGTGCAAGAGGTGGAGGTTTGAGATTTGGTGAAATGGAAAGAGACTGTCTTATTGCATATGGTGCATCAATGATGCTAAAAGACAGATTGCTAGATGAGTCTGACAAGGCCGACATTTACATTTGTGAAAGATGTGGATTGGTTTCCTATTATGATATTAAACAAAGAAGATTTGTGTGCAGAGTATGTGGTGATAAAGCTAAAGTTACCTCTATTTCTGTAGCATATGCGTTTAAACTACTTTTACAAGAAATGATGAGTCTTGATGTTGCACCAAGACTTTTGATAAAGGAGAGAGTATAATGGCGCTTGAAACAATAAAAGTAATTGATGGAATAAAGTTCTCTGTATGGTCTCCAACTGAGATTAGAAAATATTCTGTTGCTGAAATCACTGCACCTGAAACTTATGATGAAGATGGAATGTCAGTTCAGGGTGGGTTGATGGATGGAAGGCTTGGTACGCTAGAGCCAGGTCAGAAATGTCTTACCTGTGGAAATACTGCTGCAAGATGTCCGGGTCACTTTGGACACATTGAACTTGCAGAACCTGTTTTACACATTGCATTCATCGATAATATCTACAAACTTTTGTTGACCACATGTAGATCATGTGCTAGACTAAAAATTCCACAAGAAGAACTAGAGGAATATCATCAAATCATGAAAAAGGAAGCAGCGTATACTGTAATTTCAATTAAACATATTCCTACTGAAATAATTGAAAGAGCCAAAAAAGAAAAAACATGTCCTCATTGTGGTAAATCACAATATGAGTTGATATTTACAAAACCAACAATTTTCATAGAAAGAACTGAACTTGGTGAGAACAGATTACTTCCAATTACAATTCGAGAAAGATTCTCACATATGATTGATGAAGATCTAAAATTGCTAGGATATGATCCAACTACTGCAAGACCAGAGTGGTTTATTCTACAAGTCTTACCAGTCCCACCAGTTACAGTGAGACCATCTATTATTCTAGAAACTGGAATTAGATCTGAAGATGATCTGACTCACAAACTAGTAGATATCATAAGAGTAAATCAAAGACTCAAAGAAAGCAAAGAAGCTGGAACCCCTCCGCTTATCGTACAAGACTTGGTTGATCTTTTACAATACCATGTCACAACTTATTTTGATAACGAAGTATCTGGAATACCACAAGCTCACCATAGATCAGGAAGACCTCTCAAAACTCTAACACAGAGACTAAAAGGAAAAGAAGGAAGATTCAGAGGTTCGTTATCTGGAAAAAGAGTTGACTTTTCAAGTAGAACTGTTATTTCACCTGATCCAAGCTTGCAAATCTCCGAGGTAGGAGTTCCAGAAGCCGTTGCAACTAAACTAACAATTCCTGAAGTTGTCACCGAGTGGAACATTGAGAGACTGAAAAAACTTGTCATAAATGGACCAAGCAAGTTTCCTGGTGCTAATTATATCGTAAGACCAGACGGAGTAAAAATTAGACTTGACTTTGTTGAAGACAGAGAGACTATAGCAAATAATATTGAAATCGGATATCTCGTAGAACGACATCTATCTGATGGTGATATTGTGATGTTTAACAGACAACCATCATTACACCAAATGTCCATTATGGGTCATTACGTCAGAGTATTGCCTGGCAAGACCTTTAGATTACATCCGTCTGTATGTCCTCCTTACAATGCTGACTTTGATGGGGATGAGATGAATCTTCATGTACCTCAAAGTGAGGAAGCACGAGCAGAAGCCATACTCTTAATGCGTGTACAAGATCAACTAATCTCTCCAAGATATGGTGGTCCAATAATTGGAGCATTACGTGATTTCATTACTGGGGCATATTTGCTTACAAAAGATGATACTACATTAACACCTCAAGAATTTGCAAACCTTGCAATGTTGGGTGGTTATACTGGAATGTTCCCAGAACCTACAGTAAAAGCAAAAGGCGGATCACTTTATAGTGGTAAACAACTATTCTCACTCTTCTTACCAAAAGACTTCAATTATGTTATCACATCAAAATGGTCTAAGGGTACAAAGGGTCCTGTAAAAGATGTAGTAATCAAAAATGGCCAGCTAGTTAGTGGTGTAATTGATAAAGCATCTATTGGAGCAGAAGAACCTGATAGTGTTTTACACAGAATCACAAAAGATTATGGATATGAAGAAGCAAAGAACTTCCTTAATTCCATTCTAATCATGTTAAAACAATTCATTACAGGTTATGGATTTAGTTATGGTTATGCTGATCTTGAACTTGCAACAAAGACAAAAGATGGAATTCTTGAAAATATTCAAGAATCATATGACAGAGTTTATGATTTCATTGCTCAAGCAAAGAAAGGTACCCTACAGCTTAGCAGAGGTCTTTCCGCTGAAGAAGCATTAGAAGCATACATTGTAAATGAGCTTTCAAAAGCAAGAGACAAGGCAGGAAACTCAGCCGATAAATCCTTTGATGAAACTAATGCAGGCAGAATAATGGCAACAACTGGTGCTAGAGGTTCATCATTAAACATTGGTCAAATGGCAGGTGCACTAGGTCAACAATCTATTAGAGGTAGAAGAATTCTCAAAGGCTATAGTAATAGAGCATTACCGCACTTTAAAGAAAATGATGCCAATCCAGATGGTAAAGGATTTGTAAAATCTAATTATAGAGAAGGATTGTCTACTTTAGAATTTTTCTTCCATGCAATGGGTGGAAGAGAAGGTCTTGTAGATACTGCAGTCAGAACACAACAAAGTGGTTACATGCAGAGAAGACTAATCAATGCACTTGAACATTTGAAATTAGAATATGATGGAACAGTAAGAGATCCACATGGTCACATCATACAATTTCTCTATGGTGAAGACGGTATTGATGTAGCAAAAAGTGATCACGGTGAGGCATTCAGAATTGCTAGATTGATAGAATCTGAGAGCATAATTGATTCTGGAAAGAAAGCCACAAAAGAAGAGATAACTGATCTAGTGAAAAAATATGTAAAAACATTCAATCCACGTTTATCAAAAACTGTACTAGAAGCTCTACTTGAATCAAAACTTAGCAAAGAAGGTGTTGATATAGTCTGTAAAAAGGCACTAGAACTCTATGATAATGCAAAGGTTGAGCCTGGTCAGGCAGTAGGTGTAGTAACAGCTCAATCAATTGGTGAACCTGGTACTCAGATGACTCTAAGAACATTCCACTTTGCAGGTATCAGAGAAAGAAACGTCACATTAGGACTTCCTAGATTGATTGAACTTGTTGATGCAAGAAAGAAACCAGTAACACCAACAATGGACATTTACTTGGAAGAAAATCACAAGAAATCAAAAGAAAAGGCAATCAAAGTAGCAAGAGAAATTCTACACACCAAGATTAGTGCATTGATTTCTAGTACTGAAACTGATTATTCTACAAAGATTAAACTCAATCTTAATCAAGACAAACTACGAGAAAGAGCATGCACCATTGAAGATGTAGTGGATGCATTACAATCTTCCAAGAAGAAATTTGAGATTGAACCAAGTGGAAATTCAATTACACTAACACTACCAGAAGAATCTGATACTCAAACTGTTCTTGCAATGAGAAACAAAGTTCTATCCACCACTGTAAAGGGTGTGACAGATGTGGAACGAGTTACAATTGTGCAACAAGGAGAAGAATGGGTTATTCAGACATCTGGCTCAAACATTGCAAAAGTGTGGGAAATTGATGGAATTGACAAGAAAAATATTCGAACTAATAACATCTTTGAGATTGCAGGTACCTTAGGTATTGAAGCTGCACGAAATTCACTGATAAATGAATTGAGTTCTACTCTTGAAGATCAAGGTCTTGAAGTTGATGTGAGATACATTATGCTGGTATCAGACTTGATGTGTTCTAGAGGTTATCTACAACAAATTGGAAGACATGGAATTGCCGGAACAAAGACTAGTGTACTTGCAAGAGCAGCATTTGAAATCACGGTTCCAACAATTGCAGAAGCCGCACTAGCCGGAGAAGTTGAAGAACTTAAAGGTGTAACAGAAAATGTTATAGTGGGTGCAAATATTCCAATTGGTACAGGAACTGTGGATCTATACATGAGAGTGGTTCAAGATGGCTAAACTATTAGAAAAAATAATAAAAGATGCAATTGAAGATGGAAAATATTCCTTTGGCACAAAGGAAGCAATTAGTACAATAAAAACTTCAAAAGTTATTGTTTTGTCAAACTCCATCAGGGAAAAAACACTTGAAAAAATACATGAAGTATCAAAAAATGCAAAAGTTCCTACACTACAATTCAATGGCTCCTCAGTAGAACTTGGAAGATTGTGTGGCACACAATTTAGAATTTCTGCATTATCGCTTAAGACTCTAAGCGATACTAATCTTAAAGCAATAACAAAAGAACTTGAAACAGAGACGAAATAATCAAATGTACTTTTCCTCACCTATCTGCTATCAAGATTTAAATGTCCCACCAAGAGATCGAGTTTAAAAACGACATGACGGAAACAATCAAACTTTCAACAGATCAAATAAAACTAATGTCACTTTTTCAGAATGTGACAGGAGCTACAGCACGAGACTGTATTGAAGATGAAAAACAAGACCGAGTTATATTTGTGGTAAATCATGGTAAAATGGGGCTAGCAATTGGCAAAGGCGGTTCTACAATAAAGAACTTGCAAAATGTGGTAAAAAGAAATGTTGAACTTGTCGAATACTCTGAAGAACCAGCTGAATTTCTAAAAAACATGCTCAATCCAAAATTAGTTTCTGAAGTTAAAATAAACAAGAGACTTGATGGCTCGCTTCAAGCAATTATTCTAGTTGATGCAAAAAAGAAAGGAATTGTAGTAGGTAGAGAAGGCCGTAATGCAGAAAAAGCAAGACTATTAGCAAAGAGATACTTTCAAATTTCTAGTGTTCTTATTCAAAGCCCGGAGAAAATAATGGAGTAAATGGTATGGCAAAATCACCTCTAGGTCTATTTGCAGGAAGAGTTCTCAAGGATAAGAGAAAACGACAAAAGTGGTCCATTGGTACCTATAAGAGAAGAGAATTAGGTCTTGATAAAAAAGCAAGTCCTCTTGGAGGTGCTCCACAAGCTCGAGGTATAGTTTTAGAAAAAGTTGGAATAGAAGCAAAGCAGCCAAACTCTGCTGTAAGAAAATGTGTTAGAGTTCAATTGATAAAAAACGGTAAAACTGTAACCGCTTTCCTTCCTCGTGACGGTGCACTAAACTTTGTTGATGAACATGACGAGGTACATGTAGAAGGTATGGGTGCATCCATGGGAGGAGCTCTTGGTGATATTCCTGGTGTTAGGTGGAAGGTTTTCAAAGTAAATGGAACCTCACTTAAGGAACTTGTCTATGGAAAGAAGGAAAAACCAAGGAGATAGAAAATGACTGAAACACAAAACCTTTTGTTATTTAGAAAATGGGATATCTCAAATATCGATGTTAAAGATCCGGGATTGAAAAATGTAATATCTCTTAAACAAGAGATAATGCCATTATCATTTGGTAGATCGGCTCTTAAAAGATTCAACAAGGCCGAAGTCAACATCGCTGAGCGACTCATTAACAAACTATCTCACTTTGGAAAGAAATATGCCAAAAATACTGGTAGGATGGGTGGAAAGAAAATTCGTGCAATAAATACGGTCAAGGCTGCATTTGATATCATTCACCTAAAAACTGGCAAGAATCCAGTTGAAGTTTTGATAAGGGCTGTAGAATATTCTGCACCAAATGAAGATACTACTAGGATAGTATATGGTGGAACTGTTTATCATGTTTCAGTAGATGTCGCACCACTACGAAGAGTTGATCTTGCATTACGATTCATTGCAGAAGGTGTCAGAGATGCATCATTTTCTAATCCTAAAGCAGTTGAGGAAAATCTTGCAGAACACTTGATACTTGCTTCTGCAAATGACATGAATGCTCCATCTGTCAAGAAAAAGAATGAACTAGAACGAATTGCAATGGCTTCTAGATAAAAAAATAATTTTTTAAAAATATAGATAGCCCGAGGCAGATTCGAACTGCCGTCCCCAGGTGTCCTCTCGTAAGATCCCTAACCCAAAATTGTTTGGCCACTAGACTATCGGGCTACCGAGACGACTGGTATTTCTTGAGAATATATTATTTTGTACTGGCCTCACGAACTGCAGTAGCATAATCACAATTTGCACCAAGTCGCATGTAAGGAATTAATCTGTAATGAATAGAATATAGATCATTTTCTTTGTACAAAATTCCTTTTATCAACAATGATACAAAACCCCCTGCAATTTTAGAAGCTGGTATGTTGAGTTCTTTGCATACTTGATCACGTCTCTTCTTGTATTGCTTATTGGTAAAACTAGTTGTATTCAATTCTAGTATTAACGGCCACATGACCTTTTCCCACACAAATCTTCGATTTTGAGTGGCAGAAGCGTATTTTCCCTTTTCTTCTAGCATTGATAACGTTCAAAAAGTTCCAATCTCAATTTATTAGTTGATGACATCAAATATTGAAGAAGCCTTGGAACTATTGTCCAAAGACTGGAAAATTGAACCCATAATTCAAGATTTTATTTTGGGTAAAAAAACAAATGTCTCAGATTTTCAGATAAAAATTAACGATGTGATTTTTCACATTCCCTATTTACAAGACGAAAATGGTTATGTTTTATGGAAATGTTATTGGCCTGACTGTCACAATTGTTGCAATAGACAAGGAAGATTACCTCTTACAAGCAGTGATCTTGTAACAATAAGTAAAAATCTAAAGTATGATAAGGTATCAGATTTTGTAAAAAAAGAGACCAACATAGCCACCTGGGAAGAAAAAGGACCTGCAGGAAATACCGTGGTAATGACTATGATTAATCTAAAACGTAAAGAAGATGAAAAAGAATTAGAGGACGGAACTCATATTCGATGTAGGTTTCTTGATGAGAAAGGCTATTGTGGACTTCATCCCTCAAGACCTGGAGTGTGCTATTTGTATCCATTTTCATCATGGCTTGAAAATGAAAAAGGAAAAGCTCGGGTCCATGCTACGTTTCAATTTACAGGCGACTGCCCAGGATTTTATTTTGCAAAATCTCACGATGAAATGAAAGATATTCTGTTAGAATATTCTAAAATGATATATGATTATACTATGAACTCAAACAGAACAACAAGAGAAAATTTTGGTTATGTAAGTATGTAATTTTATGCCTTTGCTACTTTCATCATATCTGTCATCTTAATTTCCATTCCAAATCTTTTTTCATTTTTCTTCATGTATCTGTAAATGGATAACATGTCCATGAAATTTTTCATAATACCAAACTTGCTTTCCATTTTATTTCTTACAAATGATAATACCTTTGAATAAATTGCAAATTTTGCAAGAACCATTTGTCTATATCTTTCATTGTTGCCTAACGTATCTACAAAAATGTCTCCACATGTCATGCTTGGAATTATTCCTTCACCTAGCAGTGGGTAGACTGTTCCAATGGATTCTCCAACCCCGACTACTTTTCCGTGATAAAATGGTTCACAGAGGTTTGGAGTGGCAAGACGTATTGGTCTTCCAACAGTCTTTAGGATTTTTCCGCCATATTTGTTCAAAAATGCGTTGGTTTCTACAATGTGGTTTCTATTTTTATCTCCAGCACCAATATGAGCAATTTTGTCACCTAGTGGGAAATACCAGAAATACCCACTAATTGAGGAAAATGGTTTGAGGTAAAAATCATCAAATGGTACGCCGTTTTCATATTCTACTTTGTATTGATATGTTGGCAAGTGGAAATCTTTCTCAAGTCTTGGAAGATACGATCTATGAAATCCTGTAGAATCTACAATTATGTCAAATTCTGATTCTAGATCTTGTAGTTTTGGAACTGTACCATGGTGTACCTTGCATCCCTTTGCCATGTCTTTTATCAATCCAATCTTGTTGTAAGTACAAAGTCCTTTGAGTTTAATTTGAAATCTTTCTAAACCCATGTCAACGTACATCTGTTTTCCATCGTGGATTACATAATCATTAAAGTCAAGTCCGGCTTTTTTTGCAAATTCTTCCATCGGTGCCTTTGATGTACCCCAAGCACATATGGAATCGTGATTTTCTTGTGTGGATCTTTCAAAACCTACTACTTCATGTTGATTTTTTAATCTTGAAAGGAGATATGCTCCTGCTACTCCTATTCCAACTACAGCTATCTTCAAACAATCTTATACAAAAAATCACCTAATAAAAACATGTGGCAATTGTTATTCAATCAAGATAGCTGGTTTGTATGGTCTTGCTGTTCTTGATTTATTTTTTGGATCATACTTGTCTTGATCCGATTCTGAAAATACTTGGGATGTGATTCCAAACTCTGCTTGTACAAGTGAATTAAGCTCTGAGAGAATTTTCTTTTCATCAACAAGACCAAGTTTGTTCTTTGATTCTCTTTCTTCTTGTGATTCTGATAATATGTCATTGACTGTTTTTTTCACAAAATCAGGATCTTTTTTTATTTCTTCTGTTTCCTTGTCTGCAATAAGAGATTTTATCAGAGAACCTATGTTTATTTCACCTGCCACTACGCTAGACAGAATTTTCTTATACGCTTTTACTTTCCATTGTGCAGATGTGTATATTGTTATTTTATTTGGAGAGATTTTTGTGACCTTGATTATATTTTTTATATCATCAACTGTATTTTTTAATAGGTTCTCAGATTGAATTGACTCAAAGTCAATCATATCCTCATGATATGTTGGCCAGGAAGACTTTGAGACAATACCTGTGTTTCCTAATCTTGACCACATCTCTTCTGAGGCATATGGGGCAAAAGGCGACATCATTGATACCCGTGTAGAAAATATCTCATGCAATATTCCGGAAAAATTATCGCGTTTCTTTGCTAAAGCTCGTTTCATATACCACTGAAGGTCTGATTCAAACTCATAGAGAACAAAATGCAATGCTTCTCTTAATCGCATTTTTTGTATTGATAAAGTTGTTCTGAGAATCAACTGTTCCATCTTACTTTTTATCCACTTGTCTTCCTGCTCGAATTTTACATTGTCAGAAAATGATCTATACTTTGAGCATTCTTCTAACATGTTTTCTAATTTGTTCTTTATTCCCTTTACTGCTTCTTGGTTGAAATCTGCATCCTGCAACAACTCTGCAGAAATCAAAATTGTAAGCCTAATTGAATCTGCACCATGGTTTCTTATGGCGTCTCTTAGTGGTATTATATTCCCCTCTGATTTGGACATTTTTTTTCCATCCATTAGGACTGATCCATTGACTACAATCTCTTCAGGCCAGTATTCTCTTGGAAATATTGCTATGTGATTGAAGATGAAAAATGTCAAATGGTTTGGTACTAGATCTCTTCCTGAATGTCTTGCATTGACTGGATAAAAATATTGAAACTCTTTTTTTATTCTCTCCAAAAGATCAAGCGATATTTTACACTTGGATGATATTTCCTCTGAGACTCCCTTGTTCAAAAATATGTAATCAAAAAAAGCATCAGATACATTTTCTGGTGTGATCTCTTTGTTGTTGACATATTTTGCTATGGTATAGTATGCCATGTAAATTACAGAATCCGAAAGGCTTTCTATTATCCAGTTTTTATCCCACGGTAATTTTGTTCCTAATCCATGTTGTCTTGCACATGCTCTCTCCCTAAGCCAATCCACCACGTTGTTAAACTCATTTCTAATCTCCTCTGGAAGGATCTTCATCTCATTTATCCACGCATGCACTTTTGTTTTCCATTCTGGATCCGAATAGTTGAGAAACCATTGATTACTGAGAATCTTTACTACACATTCTGCACCGCATCTACATCTTATGGGAATTTCGTTCAACTCGTACAGTGTATCTGCATTTTTTTCTTGTAACATCCATTTTTTTACTTCATCTTTTGCTTCTGCAACTGTCTTGTTTGCAAATCTTCCAGTGTTTTGTTTTAATCTACCACCGTAAAATTCCTTTGAGTAAATTTCTTTAGTGGCCTCTTCTAATTTTGGATTATTTTGATTTTCAATTTGGAATTTGATTATTGCATCTAATGCAGGAATTTGACCATAACCTTCTGTCTCAATTATTGGTATTGCCTGAATGCTTTGAAGATCTGGTATGTTGGGATACTTTGCACTCTCTTTTTTAAGATCTTCTAGGGCTTGATAATCAAAAGGTGCATGTGCTGGAACAGACATTACAATGCCTGTACCGTTTTCACTTTTGACAAAACTTGCTGGTAAAATTAAAACCTGTTCATCTCTTTCAGGTACATGAACTTTCTTGCCAACTAGTTCATTGCCTGATATCTTGTCCAGTCTTGTTATTGTTTTATTGTGAAACTCTAACTTTCTTGCACATTCGCTAGTTACTATCCATATTTCATTGTCAACCTGCACTATTTCATACATGAACTCTGGATTTATCCAGATGTTTGTTACACCAAATATAGTCTCAGGTCGTAATGTTGCAGTTGGGATAACGTACTTGTCATATCTGAATTTGACAATCGTGTATTCTGTAAAACTTGGCTCTACATCTCCCTGTGTATCATGTTGTGATACTGGATTCTGATCCTTTGGACACCATCCTACTGGGTGAGTACCCTGAATTATGAGATTTTTTTCTTTTAATTTTCCAAATTGCCACTCGATAAATTTACTATATACTGGGTCTATTGTAGTAAACTCTCTTCTCCAGTCTATGGAATATCCCATCTCAATCATTCCTGTCTTTATCTCTTGATGGAAATAATCTGCAATCTTTACTGGCTCTGTAAACTCTCTTATCTTATCATCTGGAACTTTGTACAAAGTACGAAACGTTTCTAGTAATTTTAGGTCATTGTCTTGAACCCTTCTTGCCATGCCGAGAATTGGCGTTCCGGTATAATGAAATCCCATGGGAAATAACACATTGTAACCTTGCATACGCATGAATCTTGCATGAACATCTGCTAGTGTGTATGTTCTTCCATGTCCCACATGCTGGGGAGAGTTGGGATACGGATATGCAACTGTAACAAAGAATTTCTTTTTGTTGTTTGGATCAGTTTCAAAGTATTTTTCCTCCTCCCACTTGCGTCTCCATTTTTCTTCAAGTGATATCCAATCCATCTATTATCGTTCTCCAAGAATTGATTTCTCTATGGTTAGTAAAGCATCTTTTATTTTTGATAGATCTTTTCCTCCTCCTTGACCAAATGTATCCCTTCCACCTCCTGAACCTCCTAGTACCTTGGAAACTTCTTTTACCAAATCACCTGCTTTCTTGGTGGAAGTTGCATCGATACCTGAGAATGATATTATCTTGATTGACTCATTTTTTACTATGAATGCACAATAGATGAGAGACTTGTCCATCTTGGTTGCCATTTCTCCAACTGATATGTGAAATTCCTCATCAAGTTCTTCGTCTACTGTTGAGTACAATTTTACTTTTCCAAGGTTTTTTGCTTGAGATATAACGTCATTTGCAGATGCCTCTGATGTTCTTTTGATTATCTGTTTTAGTTTTCTTTTTACATCATCAGAGTCTTTCATTACATGTTCAAATGATTCTAACATCTTTTCTTTGCTTGAACCAAGAGATTTTACTATGTGTGAAATTTTCCTGTCTTGATTTTGTGTATACTTTAGTGCTGATTGGCCAGACATAAATTCTAGTCTAACTACTCCATCTTGAATTCTCTCTGCTTTTGTGATTTTTATTAATCCTAGTTCTCCAGTCTTTTGAACATGTGTTCCACCACATGCCTCTACATCAAATCCTTCTATGTTTACAATTCGTACTTGTTTTACAGGCACTACTCCTCCCTGATAAATTCTAAAACCATATTCTTGTTCTGCATCACCCCTCTCAAATTGGTTGATCAATACGGGAACATCTCTTCTTACGGTGGTGTTTGCAAGATCCTCTATTTTCATTATCTCTTCTTCTGTAAGGTTTGAATGATGAGTGATGTCAAGTCTTGCATAGTCTACATCCTTGAAAGCAGAATGCTGCCAGATCCACGAGCCCAAAGTATTTCTTGCAGATGCATTTAACACATGAGTACTGGTATGGTTTCGTGTTATTCCATATCTTCGCATTGAATCAATTTTGCAACTTACAATTGCACTCTCTTTTGGCATTCCATCTTTGATCTCGTGTAATACAACATTTCCGTGCTTGGTGACATCTACAACATCAAACTCTTCGATTTTTCCGTGATCTGGCTCTTGTCCTCCTCCTCTTGCATAAAATGATGTCCTGTCAAGTATGACAAATTTGTTTTTTATTATTTTGAGTATTTTGGCCTTGAACTCGTGCGGATCATCTTTGTAATATAACAAATCTGTGTCAGGTATCCCATCTAGGTCAAACTCTTCTTTTTTCTCTGTCTTTTCAGATTGGTGCAAGTCTGATAACCTTTCATAAAATGTAGATGGAATTTCTGGTATTATCTGAGATTCTTTAAGAAAATCTGGAGTTATGCCATCTGATTCATACAAACGAATGAGATCATCTACTGATAATTTCTTGTTTTGAGTCTTGAATGTAGCTACCATGTTTTTCATTCTGACTTTGGATTCATTGTAACGACTCTTTTCTATCTCAATTATTGTTTTTACATCATTACGAGTTTGTTCAAGTTCTGGATATGTAGATTTTAGATAATCTATGTGAAGATCAATGAGATCATTGAGGTCAAAATTCCAGCCAAATCTATCTATAGTTGCAAGTGTCCTTCTAAGAATTATCCTCAAGTTGTAGCCGCCTCCTACATTACTTGGTAATGCACCATCGGAAATTGCAAAGACAAGCGTTCGCAAATGATCTGCTATCATGTAGACACCCTCAAGTGGAGAAATTATTCTATCTTGTTTTGTTTCATCGAGACCTGCAATTTTTGCAGCCGTCTTTCGAACTATGGAAATATCATCTGATTCAGAAAGCGCCTTTGCTACTGACATGAAATACTTGGATATTATATCAGAATCAATGTCAATACCTATCTTGTTTATCATGTATTTTGTTATAGGTCCAAAACAGCAATCATAAGCAGTAGGAGTTCCCATTGTAATCCATGCAAATCTCTCAAGACCTGCACCCATGTCTATGATCTTTTGATCTAATGTGGAATAATTGGTTAGATCGCCCTGAAATTCAGTGAATACCGCATTACCAAGTTCTAGTCCCCTTACAAAATATTCAAGCGATGATCCAAATGATCCTCCTCCTGCCCATACATCTTCTACAAATACAATTTCTTTTTTGTTGATTCCTAGTCTTTCTGTAAGTAGTTTGAAATCAAGTTCCACACATTTATCCTTCCAATATCCTTGCGAGTTTGGTATACTGTGTTGTCCTATCATGCAAAAACTGGAAAAATGTCTTCCGGTTACTCCAACATTTTCAATGTCTTTGAATCTAAGACAGGTTTGTGGAACAACAAGTGGATTGGCAGGAAATTCAAAGACAACTTTGGAACCCATCACTCTTTGAAAGTCTACGATAGATGCAATTGTAAAATAAAGATCATCACGCCATCTGCAAACTACTGGATATCTTCCAACTGATTTGTGATTATTTTGTACGAAAAAAGATTCTACTTCTTTCCATGCTTGTGTGTAATCAAATCTCTTGTTTGTAGGGGGATCGCCAATGAACGAATAGCTGTTTTCTATATGATCAGGACACATGTTAATGCCGTCATCCAAAGTCCAGAAAAACCTGTGGCACTTGTTACATGATCTTCTCCTAAACCCTTCATTTTCAAATAACGTAACCTTGTAGTATCTATCTGGATCAGTAGAAAACTTTGAAAGGATCTCATCCTTGTCCATTTCACAATTTTTTCTTCTGACTGATATTAAGCATTCTGAAGCAAC